>NZ_SMSG01000003.1:300000-597283 GCF_004382795.1 Cumulibacter soli
GCGCGATGACTCAGGGGCACGATGACTAAGCCCAACTGGTACGGACAGCACTTCGAAGTCGACGTCGAGCGAGTCGCCCATGGGGGACATTGCGTCGCGCGACATCTCGGTCGAGTCGTGTTCGTACGGCACACGATCCCCGGCGAACGCGTACTGGTGGAGGTCACCGAAGATCGCGGCGGTTCGTTCTGCCGAGCCGATGCGATCGAGGTCCTGCGAGCCTCCGCCGAGCGGGTCGAACCGGCCTGCGACTACGCGCATCCCGGCGGCTGCGGCGGGTGTGATTGGCAGCATGTAGATCCGGCCGCGTCGCGCCGCCTCAAGGGCGACGTCGTGGCAGAACAGCTCGAACGGCTCGCCGGCGTAGAGATCGAGGTCCAGGTCGAAGAGGTCGCGCCGTCCCCGCTGGGCTGGCGCACCCGCATGCAGTACGCCGTTGCCGGCGACGTCGTCGGTCTGCATTCACACCGCAGTGACCTGGTCATTGAGATCGATAGCTGTGCGATCGCGGCGCCTGGCGCCGACGTGCAGTTGGCGCGCGACCGGTTTCGTCCCGGCGCGCGCAGCATCGAGGTGGAGACGAGCGCGGGCGCGCGAAGCGCCGTGACGCTCGTCGATCAACGCCGCCGCCGACGCACCGTCGCCGGCGGCGTCCAGCGGCACCAGGTAGGTACGCGACGCTTCACAGTCAACCCCGGTGGGTTCTGGCAGGTCCACTCCGGCGCTGCGCGCACGCTCAGCGACGCGGTATTGCAGTACGCCGCCGTTCAGCCGGGTGAGACAGTGCTCGACCTGTTCTGCGGTGCCGGTCTGTTCACCGCGGGGTTGGCTGAGGCGGTGGGTACTACCGGTCGGGTGCTTGGTTACGAGGGCGCTGCGAGCGCGGTCCGCGACGGTCAACGCAATGTGGCGGACCTGCCGCAATGCAGCATCGAGCGCGCCGCGATCACCGCGCAGACGGTGGCAGCCGTCCCGGGTTCGATCGACGTCGTCGTCCTGGACCCGCCGCGCGCGGGGGCAAAGCGTGAACTCGTCGCGGCCGTGTGCGATAGGCAGCCGCGTGCGGTTGTCTATGTCGCGTGCGACCCGGCGGCACTGGGACGCGACGTCGGGTTCTTCGCCGAACACGGGTGGCGACTGGCCGAAGTTCGCGCGTTCGACCTGTTCCCGATGACGCACCACATCGAATGTGTCGCGCTACTGCTTCCTACGGCGCACAACGGCCAGGTCGCCTGAATTGGCCGCCGTCTCGGCGTATCCTCGCCTAGGATGAGGAACTCGGTAATCGGGTGGAAAGGAATGGTCGGTACGTGAGCCTGCTGACTCGGATCAACGGCCCCGCCGCCCTGCGCGAGTTGACGAGCGAAGAACTCGTCGAATTGTCGGCGGAGATTCGCGAGTTCCTGATCACCAAGATCTCCAAGTTGGGTGGGCACCTCGGGCCGAATCTCGGCGTTGTCGAACTCACGATCGCATTGCACCGCGTCTTCGACTCACCCCGCGAACCGATCGTGTGGGATACCGGCCATCAGTCGTACGTCCACAAGATGCTCACCGGTCGGCAGGGTGGCTTTGACGCGCTCAAGCAACGCGGTGGCCTGTCCGGATACCCCAGTCGCGCCGAGTCCGAGCACGATTGGTCTGAGAGTTCGCATGCCTCGGCATCGTTGTCGTATGTCGACGGGTTATCCAAGGCATTCGATATAGCTGCTGATCCACGCCCTGTCGTCGGTGTCATCGGCGATGGCGCGCTGACCGGCGGTATGGCCTGGGAGGCGCTGAACAACATTGCTGAGAGCGACCGCCCCGTCGTGATTGTCGTGAACGACAACGGGTGGTCCTACTCGCCGACGATAGGCGGGTTGGCCAGCCGGTTGGCGGCGTTGCGGCTGAAGCCGAACTACGAGCGGACCCTGGGCCGAATGAAGGAGCGCATCAGCGGCACTCCGGTCGTCGGTCCGGTGGTGTACGACGCGCTGCACGGCGTCAAAACCGGGATCAAGGACATGATTTCTCCGCAGGGAATGTTCGCCGACCTGGACTTCAAGTACGTCGGCCCGGTCGACGGTCACGATATCGGCGCGGTCGAGCGCGCATTGCGCCTGGCAAAGGACTTCGGTGCTCCGGTCATCGTGCACTGCGTGACCCGAAAGGGCGCCGGATACGAGCCCGCGGAGACCGACGAGGAGGACCGCCTGCACGGTGTGTCCGCATTCGATCGCGAGACCGGCAAGTCGGTCGCGAAGTCGGGTGCGACCTGGACCGGCGCGTTCTCGGACTTGATGGTCGAACTAGGCTCCACCCACGAGGACCTGGTCGCGATCACCGCAGCGATGCTGCACCCGACGGGGCTCGCGGCGTTCGCCGAGCGGTTCCCGACGCGCACCTTCGACGTGGGAATTGCTGAACAGCACGCATTGACCTCTGCTGCTGGTCTGGCGATGGGTGGCATGCACCCGGTCGTCGCGTTGTACTCGACCTTTCTGAACCGCGCTTTCGACCAACTCGTGATGGATATCGCGTTACATCAGCAGCCCGTCACGATCTGCCTGGATCGCGCCGGGATCACCGGCAGTGATGGACCAAGTCACAACGGTGTCTGGGATCTGGCCCTGCTCAGCGGTGTTCCTGGAATCAGGATCGGGGCGCCGCGCGACGGCAGCAGATTGCGGGAGTTGCTGTGCGAAGCGGTGAACGTCGACGACGGTCCGACCGTGTTGCGGTGGGACAAGGGTGCGCTGCCGGCGAATCTACCGAGCGTGCAGCACACCGATGGCTATGACCTCCTGGTGCGGGCCGAGCGACGAGATGTCGCGCTCGTAGCCATCGGTTCGCTGGCGCACGAGGCAGCAGACGCGGCCGCGCGGCTGGCGGCCCAGGGGATCGGGGTGAGCGTGTTCGATCCGCGCTGGGCCATTCCGGTGAGCCCGGCGCTCGTCGAAGAACTGAGCCGATACCGGCTCGTCGTCACCCTGGAGGACGGCCTGGTCTCCGGTGGCATCGGCTCGCGTATCTCGCAAGCGATGCGCGCGGCCGGTATCGATGTCCCGTGCAGGGAACTCGGCGTGCCGTCCGTGTTCCCCGAGCACGCATCCCGATCACAGATCCTGACCGATCTCGGTCTGGACGCTGATGGAGTTACTCACCACGTCGTGACCTGGTTCTCCGCTATCCGCGGCCCCCGGGACGCGGCACCAATCCAGATCGATCGAGCAGCCTCAGAAGGAGAATGACGTGCGAGTACTGGTAGTCGAAGACGAGCGGCAGCTTGCCGACGCGGTGGCCCGGGGTCTTCGCCGCGAGGGGATGGCCGTCGACGTGGCGTACGACGGCAAGGAAGGTCACGAGAAGGCCGTCATCACGGCGTACGACGTGATCATTCTGGACCGCGATCTGCCTGGTATGTCCGGTGACGCGATCATGAAAGAACTCGGCAATGCCGGGTCGAATTCGCGCGTGATCATGCTGACGGCGAGCGGGGCCGTGGCCGACCGCGTGGAAGGGCTCTCGCTCGGCGCGGACGACTACATGTCTAAGCCATTTGCCTTCGCCGAGTTGATCGCGCGCGTACGCGCGCTCGGACGCCGTTCCAACCCAGCGGCACCGCCGGTCTTGTCGGCAGGCGATCTCGAGCTTGATTCGGCTCGCCGCGTCGTACGACGTTCGGGCCGGGAGATCGACTTGACCCGTAAGGAGTTCGGCGTCCTGGAGGTATTGCTGCAGTCCGATGGCGCGGTGGTCTCCAGCGAGGGCTTGCTTGATCGGGTGTGGGACGAGAATGCCGATCCGTTCACGACGACGGTGCGGGTCACGATGATGACGCTGCGGCGCAAACTAGGTGATCCGCCGCTGATCGAAACGGTCGTCGGCTCCGGTTACCGCATCAAGTCTGACCAGTAAGTTTCTGCGGTGGTCCGTTGGCCCCAGGGTTTTCGGCTGGGTCTACGGCAGCGATTAGCGCTGGCGTGCGCGTTCCTGTCTGCGGCGGTATCGGTCATTGTCCTGCTGATATCGCTCATGGTGGTCGACCATTCGATCCAAAACGCGCTGACGTTTCCCGACGGAAACCTCATCGAGGTGATGTTGCCGGGCGAGACGCGGTCGCAGCTCGAGGGCTCGCTGGTTGTCGACGCTATTCGCAGCAACGCTAACGACACGCTGCTGGCGCGTGGCCTGATGATGGCGATCATCGCTGGGATCCTCGGCGGTGCCGCCGGCTACATCATCGCGGCGCGGGCGCTCGGACCCGTGGCCGAGGTGACAGCGACAGCGCGCCGCATCTCTGAAGGGCAGATGGCCGAGCGGATCGGGCTCGGTGGCGCGCAGGACGAGTTGCGGGACCTCGCCGACACGTTTGACGCAATGCTCGATCGCCTGGACCGGTCATTCGTGGCGCAACGCCGTTTTGTCTCCAACGCCAGTCATGAGCTACGCACTCCGTTGGCAGTGATCCGCACCGAGGTCGACGTGACGTTGGCCGATCCGAATGCGACGGCGCAGGATTTCCGCGAGATGAGTGCCACGGTGATCGATGCGACCGTGCGCGCCGATGCCTTGGTAGGTTCCTTGCTGACCTTGGCGAAGATCGACGCGCAGGTCGAGAACGGCCTGGCAGAGATGGGTCCCATGGACCTCGCGGATGCGGTTCCGCTCGCGCTCCTGGCGGTGCGTGAAGAATCCGGTGAGATGAACCTGGTGGTGCATCAGGACGCGCAGCCCGCGCCCACCGTCGGAGACGTTCACCTGCTGGAGCAACTGGTTGCAAATCTGGTCACCAACGCCGTACGCCACAACCAGCCAGGCGGCGAGATCTGGATTGCGACGCGCACGGTCGATGGTAACTGCGCGTTGCACGTGTCTAATACCGGCGACGTACTCGATGCGGAGACGGTGGAGGAGTTATTCACGCCGTTCAAGCGCGCCAGCGATCGTACGGCCAGCCGTGGCACAGGGCTCGGGCTGTCGATCGTGCGCGCGATCGTCCGCGCACACCATGGCACCGTGCGCTTGACCGCGCGTCCAGGTGGCGGACTTGCGGTGGACGTCGTGCTGCCGCGCACGCTTGCTGCGGCCGAACCTCCGCCTGCGCGGAGCGGCTGGACGGGACAGTTTCGCATCTTGCGCGACCGCAGCACTGATTCGAAGGTCGACGGAGCCGACATCTAGCGAACCCAAGGCCCAATTCCGTCATTAGCGGGCGCACGCCGTTTGGCGGTAACTCATCGGGAGCGCGCGGATGCGCGTGAAGCATTGTAATGGGCTATGTCACTGACGTAGTCTCGTGGCTGACGTGTGTTTCCGGCGTGAACGGCGGGGGATGGATCTGGATGTGTTCCGGATGAATTTCTACCGCATGAGGCCACGTTTTCGTCGGCCTGGTTCGTTGACCACCGCGACCGTGACCACCGCCCACCTCATCCTGGTCGCCTGGTGTGCATTCCGCGTGGCGGTTCTTGGCAAGGCGATGGTCGAGATCCCCTCGCTGTCCATGTCATCGGAACGATTCATCTCCTGGCTGCTGCTGACGTTGGTCGCTGTCGAGACCGTCGTGATGTTTGTCGTCCTGGTCCGTACCCGAGCGCTACCCAGTTATGCATTGGTAGGCGTGGACGCCACCCTGTCCGCCGTCGTCTCCCTCACCCCGGCGTTCCAATACCCAGAGGTGGGCGACCCGATGCTTCCGTGGCACTTCGCGCTGGTGTTCACGAGCATCTGCCTGGTCGCAATGCGGACTGCTTCGGTGAGGTGGACGACCGTCATCGTCGTTCTGCTTACCGCGACGTACCTCGTAGGGCGATACGCGCAGTCGGCATGGGCATCGCCTGCGGTAGCGGTGGCGAGCGCGTTCACAGTGTCTATGGTCTTCGCGGTGGGTGCGGCCTCGTCGCGGCATCTCATTGCCCTCGGGGACCGGATGGAAACCCTGGTCGAGTCGAACGTGAAACTGGCGGCTCGGGTGGCGGTCGCGAATGAACGTGCTACGCAGCGGGTCTTCTTGCACGATACGGCGGGGCTGTTGGCGATGATCGCCAACACCGAGGATCCGGAACTGAGTGCGGTGTTGCGCGAACGTGCGCGCTCTACCAGTAAGGAACTGCGCGCATACGTCTATCAGGAACGACAGAATGAAGCGGGACCGACGCGGCCCTTGGATCAGGTCCTGGAGCGGATCGCAGCAGAGTTTCGCGATCTGCCGATCGACCAGAACACGCTCCTGGCTAAGAACGTGTTCCTGTCCGGCGATGCAATCCAGGCCACCGAGTCCGCATTGCGGACTCTGCTGGACAACATCCGGGTGCACGCACACGCGCGCAGTGTCACGATCCATGCTCGCGCGACGGCCAGTGGCTGGGAAGTGACGGTGCGTGACGATGGTGTCGGGTTCGACCCCGCAAAAGTCCGGAAGGGCTTTGGCCTGCGGGATCAGGTCGAATCACAGTGTGCCTTGGCAGGTATCGCCGTAACGCTGGACTCGTTCCCGGGCGAAGGTACCGAGGTACGGCTGGCAGGCAGCGGCTTTGGCGGTGCGCAACAACCGAAGCAGTCTTCCGTGCCCCGGACGCGTGGGGTGTTCTTGCGCCATTGGCGAGAAAGTCGCCGCAGTGCTGACGTGCGCAAGTAAGCGCGAATTCGTAATCCGCGCTAGTACGGGTACTTCTTCCGCGGCCCGTTGGTTACGCTGAATCGATGACGATCGCGTTGCCCGAGACGAGTCCTCGAGTAGTGGTCATTGATGATGACACCATTATTCGGGACGGCGCCCGCGTGCTGCTGTCCGAGTCGGACGTAGTCGCCTGTTACGAGAACGTCGAGGAGTTTCTCAGCGATCGCCCTGATGTGGACGTCGTCCTGCTCGATCTCAACTTGCACGGAACAGGTACGCCTCGGACGCATGGTGCTGCCGGTGTCAATGCAGTGTCGAAAGCCGGTTACAAGGTCCTCATTTACACCAATGAGCGCCGTTTGCTCGTCCTCGCGAGTTGTTTGGGGGCTGGTGCCAAAGCGATCGTGCACAAGGCGGAGCCGGTGGCGGCGCTGCAGGAGGCGATCGAGGAGGTGCGGCGCGGCGGCACCGTCATCACAGTCGCGCTCACTGGCCTTGCCGAGGCCGTGCGTGAGCATGGCCGGATGCAGCGGCTCACCCGCCGTCAGCGCGAGATTCTCGAGGCCCGAGCGCGCGGAGAGTCGTTCAAGAGTATTGGCCGACGACTGTTCATCTCCGAACGCACCGCGCAAGACCACATGAACAAGGTGAACGAGGTTTTCTGCGAATACCTGTCGACCCACTCGGCGGCAGACCTCGAGCGACACCTAGGAATCGCCGCGGGGGATCTCAATAACCTGTGACGGTTCGTTCCTGGTGCGGACCTCGTCTCGCAAGTACAAACTCAGTGCGTTCGCGGCGTCGTAGTCCGGATCCGGCTCGAGCCATTCGTCGATAATCCCGGTGACGCCCAGCGCGGCCAGGTGCCATCGTTGACCGTCCCAGTCCAGCACCTTGTCGAGTCGTTCCGGCGATATCAAATGGCGCAACGACATTCCCAGCATCGCACCCGAAACTACGAGAGTGAAGTCCTCGACCGTGGCTGAGGGGTGTCGAAAGCGCAGCCCAAATAGCCGTATCGCGTTGAGGTACCCGGTGGCCCGCTTGCCGGCCAGTTCATTTTCGGCGGTGTCCAGGGCGCGACGCACTTGCTCACTGTCGATCCGGTTGGCCAAGGTGACCGGGACTAACGACAACTGCAGGAACGTCAGGAATGCTGGCGTGTTCGCTGACTGCCGGAAGCTGTCGCCGATGGTCTTGCGGAGTACTGTGCGCGCGACTTGGAACCGGTCGGTCGCCGTTGCAAGGCCGTCGAGTACGGTCGCGATCTCGTCCTTCGCCATCTGCCGGGCGGTCATGTTGAAATCGGTGCGTGCCCACACGTTGCGGGCCATCAGAGACAGCACGTCCGAGGCGAACCGGCGGCGATTGTTATGAGCCTGGTTCACTGCGCGCCCGCGCACCTCGCACACTTCGAGCATCCGCTCGATGCCGGGGGAGTTGATCAGCAGGCCTGCATCGGCCGGTCTATTCGCAAGCCCAATCAGATTGTGCCGCGCTCGGTACACCGACGTGCCGCCGAATCCGTGTAGCCAGCGTAATTCCGTCGCCGAGTCGGTCTCCGGATCAGTCATGAGGTCACCTCGAGGCCATCGTAATAACGGCCGACGACATTTGTGACCCCCAACAGGGGCAGAATCACACGTTGGCATTGCACGTGATACGTGGTTGTTAGCGTGCATCCCGAGGTGTAAACGCCCGCAGTGCGCCAGCTAGTGGCTTGCTCAACTGGGCGATTTGCCACGGGCGCGCGCCGTGTGCTGCAAGCTGTTGAGCGACGGAATCGGGGCCGACGACGTTCGGTGGTGCCCAGGCCAACGAGCGCACCGCGGCCGGTGGAACCAGGTTTTCCGGCGGAATGGACAATGCCTCGCTGAGTTCGAGGACAACAGTGCGGGCGAGTGCGTACCGATCGGCGACGTCGTTGTCTTTTCCCATGTGGCGCGACGGGCCCGCATTCGGGTCGTGTGGCGGGGCTTTGCGCGGTAGCGATCGTTCGGGCAGCGCATGTGCGCGTTGTATCGCAGTCCACCATCGCTGCCGGTGTCGAATTGCCGCGCGCCGGGTGAAACCGTTGATCTCGAGCATCTGCTGCAGCGTGGTCGGTCCGCCGATCGCGGCCGCAACGATGACACGGTCGGGCAGGAGTTTGCCCGGAGCGAGATCCTTCTGGCGGGCGAGTTCGTCGCGGGATTCCCACAACGCCTGAACGATGGCCATGCCCCGGCGATCGCGCACCTTCTGGATGCCACTGGTACGTCGCCACGGATCCGGACGCGGCGGCGGTACCGGAGCGACCCGCACGGCCTCAAACTCCTGGTGCGCCCAGTCGAGTTTCTGTTGGGCGATCAGTTCGCGCTCAACCTCGTCACGCAGTTCCAGCAGAACGTCGACGTCCAAAGCGGCGTACACCAGATAATCGCGCGGCAGTGGTCGCAGACTCCAATCGGCGGCCGAATGCCCCTTCGCTAGGCGGACGCCCAATAACCGCTCGGTCATCAGACCGAGCGATACCCGCTCAAATCCGGCAATCCGTCCGCCCAATTCGGTGTCGAACAACGAGTCCGGTCGCATCCCTACCTCGGCGAGGCAGGTCAGGTCTGCGACGGCAGCATGCACCACCCACTCGACTCCCCGGAGCGCGTCGTTCAGTGGCGATAGGTCGCCAGCGGCGATGGGGTCGACCAGCGCTATGCCGGCGCCTGAGCGGTTGAGCTGGACGAGTTGAGCTCGCGCACTGTAGCGAAACCCCGATGCTCGTTCGGCGTCGATGGCCACCGGGCCGGTGCCAGCAGCAAGCCGATCGGCGAGTTCGCGTATGCCGGACGGCGACTTGATTACCTCCGGCACGCCACCTCGTGGCTCGAGTAGCGGCGTGGGCTCAGGGGTATCTGGGCTTGCGTCGGTCGTGGGGCCTTCGGCTGCTGTGCGATCGTTCACGCCGACGTGGAGTCGCGCCGTGCAATCAGACTGACCCCGGGTGGTGGAGCGCCGGCGGCAGATGCCAGCAGGTCTACCCAGGCGCGCAGGTGCCCGCTGAGATCGGAGGTGAGCGCAGTCCAGGAGGCGCGCATTTCTAGGTCATTCGTGGCTTCCGGGCCGGCGAGGTCGCCGTACCGCTGCGAAGCGGTCTTGGTGACCGTTCCGCCCAGCGCCGCGTACTCGGCGCCGGTCTGCGCCAGCGCGTCGGTCAGCCACGTCCATGAGGCGTCGCTGAGCGCCGGGTCGGTAGCCATGTCTTGCTCGATCGTTGCCGAGACGTACGACACGAGCCGTAGCGTTCCGTGCCAAGCCTCGTCGCCATCGGGGTCATGCAGCAGCACGAGGCGCCCGTTTGCTTCGGGGATGTCGCCTTCGGGATCAATCAGGACTTCCGCGCCGAGAGCGTACGAATAGGGCGCTAGCCGCTGCGGCGCGCGGATGGGCTCAAGCGTCACCTCGGGGCGGATGCTCACCGAGTTCAGGCTGGCTACGGCCTCACGAAACTCCTCGGGGCCGCCATCTGACGGGTTCGTCTGTGGGCTGGTCACGTCGATAAGCGTAAGACTGTTGTTTGCATTTTTCGGTGAGCACGCGCGGTGCTGTGATAACGAACCGGCGACGACAGCGGCGTGACAATGACGCTCGGGTTGCCCGAGGCGACGGGCGCCGCGCAGGGGTACGTGGGATCATGTCAGAGATATGTCTGAGAATTCTTCGGCCTCGCCGTCCGCGCCATTGCTCGCGGCCGCGAGACGCCATACGCCTGCTTACGTCCCCGTCTGGTTCATGCGCCAGGCAGGTCGATCGCTGCCCGAGTACCGACAGATCCGTGAGGGCGTCGACATGCTCGAATCGTGCATGCGACCCGATCTGGTGGCGGAGATCACGTTGCAGCCCGTTCGGCGGCACAACGTCGACGCGGCGATCCTGTTCTCGGACATTGTGCTGCCGCTCAAGGCCCTCGGTATGGACCTGGACATCAAGCCGGGCGTAGGCCCGGTGATTGCGCAACCTATCCGCAGCCGTGCAGATGTCGAAGCCATCGAGGTACTCACCAACGAGCACATCGGCTTCATCTCAGAGGCGATCGGGCTGATCACCGCTGAGTTGGGCGACACGCCGTTGATCGGTTTCGCGGGCGCGCCATTCACGTTGGCCTCGTACCTCATAGAAGGCGGACCGTCGCGTAATCATGAGCGGACGAAGGCGTTCATGATGTCTGACCCGCAGGCATGGGACCTACTGCTGAGCCGCTTGTCCGATATCTCCACGGTCTTCCTCAAGGCGCAGGTAGCCGCGGGCGCGAGCGCCGTGCAACTATTCGATTCGTGGGCCGGGGCGCTATCGCGCGCCAACTATGAGCGGTACGTCGCTCCGTATTCGCAGCGGATCATGAGCGCAGTCGGAGACGAGGTGCCGAAGATCCATTTCGGCGTCGGAACCGCTTTACTGCTCGAATCGATGGCTGCCACAGGAGCTGACGTCGTCGGCGTCGACTGGCGTACGCCGCTGGACGCCGCGACTGCCCTTTTGGGGGACCGTTACGCGATCCAAGGAAATCTGGACCCGGCCGTACTGTTCGCGGATTGGTCCGTGATCGAGGCCGAGGTGCGGCGAATCCTGTCCGAGGGCGCCGCTGCCCCCGGTCATATCTTCAACCTTGGGCACGGCGTGCTGCCTGATACCGACCCCGACGTCCTGACTCGAGTCGTTGCGCTCGTACATGAGTTGACGGCGGCCTAGCCCAGATGGGCATCGATCGCGAACGTCCGCTGGCGGAGCCGCCGAAATCCTGCGATGTGCTGGTCATCGGCGCCGGTATCGCGGGTCTGGTGACCGCATATCGCCTGCGCCGCGCCCGAGGCGACCTCGACGTCCACGTCATCGATATCGCGTCGTACGCCGGCGGCAAGTTGCGTGCGCGTTCGTTGGCCGGCGTACAGGTCGACGTAGGTGCCGAGGCCGTCATAGCGCGTCGCCACGAGGGAATGCGCTTAATCGAAGAACTCGGGTTGAGCGGTGAGGTGCACCATCCTGGCGTTGCCGCATCACAGATCGCCACCGCAGGCGGGCGGTACCCGATTCCCGCCGAGACGCTGATGGGCGTCCCGACTGACGTAACGGCAATCGCGAACAGCGGTCTGCTCAGTGCTGCTGGAATTGCGAGGCTTTCTGCCGGTGGCGCACCGTTGGAGGTCGACGAGGATGTGTCCGTAGGCGATGCGATAGCGGGGGAGTTCGGGCCCGAGGTGGTCGACCGGCTCGTCGAACCTCTGCTCGCTGGCGTGTACGCGGGTCGTGCTGACCGACTATCACTGAAGGCCACGATTCCCGCGTTGTGGGCTCAGGTGGGATCCAGTGAGTCGCTGATGGCGGCGGCGCAAGCAGCGAAAGCCGCTGCGCCTCGCTCCGACGCGCCGGTGTTCGCGACCGTCACCGGAGGCGTTGGGGTTATTCCGGATCGGCTCATTTCAGCTGGCGACTTATCGGTGACCCTGCGCTGCCCGGCTCGCAAGATTCGTCGCGACGGCAATGAGTTCGTAGTGGAGACCGGCGCCGCCCCGGATCCTCATTTCGTGCGCGCGCGATCGGTGGTGGTGGCGACGTCGGCGCCGAAGGCGGCTCGTCTGCTCACCGATCTGGCGCCTCGTGCCTCCGCGGAACTGTCTCAGGTCGCTACGGCGAGTATGGCTGTGGTGCTACTTGCCTACCGTGTGGGCGATCTGGCCAACCCGCCGCCGACGACAAGCGGGATGCTGGTGCCGGTCAGTGAGGGAACCACGGTTAAGGCCGCGACATACGTGACGAACAAATGGCCGCACGTGAGGACCTCCGAAGATCTGTTTATCGTGCGGGCGTCGATCGGTCGAGTGGGCGACGAGGGCGTCCTGCAGCGCTCGGATGAGGATCTGGTGACCCTCGCACGGCGCGACCTCGCCGTACTCGGTGATATCTCCGGTGAGCCGATCGATTCGCTGGTGCAGCGTTGGGGCGGTGGACTGCCTCAGTACGACGTCGGGCATGTGGCGCGGGTGGCGCGGATCCGCGCTGACGTGGCGACAGTCTCCGGGCTCGCCGTCGCCGGAGCGACGTACGACGGTGTCGGAATTCCTGGATGTATCAACAGCGCAGACGCCGCAGCGCAACGCGTGCTGCAGCATATCGAGGGAGATGAATGAGTTGTCGGAAAACGTCGCGGATCGCCTAGGCGCTGACGGTCAGCCGGAGCATGCCGGAAACCTGAAGGCACAACGGATCAAGGAACTGAACGCGACTACGCGCTACACGATGTGGTCGGTGTTCAAGGTCGATCCGTCGTTGCGAGGCCTGCGCGGCTCGCGCGAGTCCGCGGCGCAGCAGATCGAGGAGATCTTTGCCGAAGCGCTGCGCGATGACGATGTGAAGGTGCGTGGCGTGTACGACGTATCCGGCTTCCGCGCGGACGCGGAGTTCATGATCTGGTCGCACGCACCGTCCAGTGATGCGCTGCAGGACCTTTATCAGCGGGTTCGCAATAGCGACCTAGGTGAGCACCTGGTGCCGGTGTGGTCACAGATGGCGCTGCATCGCCCCGCGGAATTCAACAAGAGTCACCTCCCCGCATTCTTGGCTGATGAGGTCTCGCGCGGGTATGTCTGCGTGTATCCGTTCATCCGCTCGTACGACTGGTATTTGCTGCCCGACGACGAACGGCGCAACATGCTGCGCGAGCATGGGCAGATGGCCCGGCCGTACGGTGACGTTCGCGCTAACACGGTGCCGGCGTTCGCGCTGGGCGACTACGAATGGATCCTGGCTTTCGAGTGCGACGAACTACATCAGATCGTTGACTTGATGCGCGATCTGCGCGCCTCGGAAGCGCGCCGACACGTTCGTGAGGAAGTACCGTTCTACACCGGTCGGCAACTGTCACTGAACGAACTCATCACGCGCCTGCCGTAGGCGGGATTCCTTATTCTGCGGTGGTTTGGGACTGGTCCCGAGCGAAGTATCCAGGCCTGAACCACCGCAGATCTGCGTGGGTGCTACTTGGGCCATCGATACATGCGAACCGGTAGATGGCCGCGAGCACGTTAGGGTGTGGCCTCAAGTGGCGGGAGGAAATCATGACGAAATCGAAAGCGGAGGTTGGACTTCGAGGCGGCGTGGTCCGCAACCCGGCGAAACGTGAGCAACAACGCCGAGACATCATCGCTGCGGCGGCGCGCGTATTTGCGCGTACTGGATACGAAAATGCGACGATGACCGATGTTGCGCGCGAAATGGGCGTCAGCAAGGGCGTGTTGTATTACCAGTTTCAGAGTAAGGCTGAATTGATCGTCGCCACGCGAATTCAGTCCGTCGGCCAGGCGACTGCGACTCTCGCAGAAATCATCGCCAGGCCCGTCCCGGTCGCCGAGAGGATGCGCGAGGCTCTGCGGGCACACGTTCAGACAAATTTCGAGGAACTCAGCCGGCACGTCATCCTGCTGCCGCGAATAGTTGGCCTCGATGACAGTAGTGCGCGGGAAGTACGCGAACTCGAGCGGCGGTACGAGGAGCTCCTTAGCGAGCTGGTGCAAGAAGGCATCACCAGCGGCGCGTTCGTTGAGGCTCCGGTGCGCTTGACGGTCTTTACCTTGATTAAGGCGTGTGCATCGCCCGCGTTCTGGTTCCGAGAGGGTGGAAGCCTATCGCAGCAGGATGTCGTCGAGGGGCTTACTGAGCAACTGATGCGAAGTCTCATCGGTTCGTCTTCGACGATCTCGGATACGCGTACGAAGAAGAGACCTAAACGCAGTTAAGCGCGACGCCTACCGACCGGTGACGGGGCGCGAGACCGGCGTTCGCAACTCCTCAGCCGCCTCCTCGACAGAACCGTCGAAGTTGAGCGGTCGTCAGAAGTCTCGTCTTCAGAAATTGTGAAGAATCGTCGACACCATGGGGTGTCGACGATTCTTGTCTTCATACTCTTCCGACATATTGGCGAACTGTCATGTTCGCAAGCGCGGCGACGAAGGTTCAACGTCGTTTCAGATCATTATTGACGCGTCGGTTTATTCCTGTCAGTATAACTCGGCATGTGGCGCAGGTCATCGCGCTGCGCGCCGAACGAAGGAGCTACAGGATGCGGAATCTAGGCAAGCGACTAGGAGCCGTGGCCATCGCCGCGCTGCTCGCGCTGCTCACGGCATGCGGCAGCGGAGGGTCGGGTGGCGACTCGGATACGTTGCGCATCGCCGTCAGCGCCGACATCTCATCTCTTGATCCGATCAAGGGAAATTCCGGGCTGGACCACGTGATGCTGTACACGATCTACGACACCTTGATCTCGTTCGACGCTGAGATGCAGCCGCAGCCGGGTCTTGCCGAGGCGTGGGAGCTCGTGTCGCCAACCGAACTTCGATTGGATCTGCGTACCGGCGTCAAGTTTCACGACGGCACCGATTTCGATGCGGAAGCAGTGAAGTACAACCTCGAGCGTGGTCGTGGCGAAGGATCAAACGTGGCGGCCGATCTCTCGTCAATCTCCGAGGTCGAGGTAACCGATCCACAGACCGTCACGATCAAGCTTTCGGATCCGGATGCCAGCATCCTGATGGTGCTTGCGGATCGCGCAGGCATGATGGTCTCGCCGACGGCCGCTAAGGCCGGCGAGGATGACGTGAGCGCGAATCCCATCGGCACCGGTGGTTGGGAATATGTGGACTGGAAGCGCGGCGAGGCGCTGAAGGTTAAGCGCTTTGCGGATTACTGGGACAGCGAAGCTGTGCGGGTCGAGAACATCGACTTCAATGTGCTGACCGACCCGACCACCCGGGTCACGTCACTTAAGTCGGGCCAGCAGGACCTCGCACTCGCGATCGCGGCATCTGACGCGGCCACAGTCGAAGCCGCATCTGGTGTCGAACTGTTTCAGGCGCCCAGCATGCTGCTGAACATCGTGTTCCTCAATACCTCCTCGGAAGAACTCAGCGACCCGAACGTGCGGCGTGCGTTGAGCCTGGCCATCAATCGTGATTCCTTACTCTCGGGCGCATTCTTCGATCGCGGTACACCTGCGGCTGGGATAGTCCCCGAGGACTACTGGGCGACGCCGCCGAGCAGCGTGAAGGCGGATTTCGATCCAGACAAGGCTAAGTCGCTCTTGGCGGAGGCCGGTGTGAGCGACCTGCAGTTCGACATCATCACCAACGCCGATTCGGCTACCGTACGTACCGCCGAGGTGCTCCAACAGCAATGGGAAAACGTCGGGGTCACCGTGAACCTCATGCCGCGCGAACTCGTGCAGGCCACGAACGATTTCTTCGTGGACAAGCTCGCGCAAGGCTACTTGTCGGTGTGGACGGGGCGGCCGGATCCTGCCATGACCTATCGGTCGCTGTTTACCGAAGACTCGTTCTATAACGCCGGCGCTGGCACACCTGGTATGTCAGACGCGCTGGCTGCATCGGATGAGTCACTTGAGCCGGAGAAGCGCAAACCTGGCTTGGACGGGGCTGCGGAATCGGTCTTTGAGAACACCTCGGCATTGCCGCTTGCATTCTCAGACCTACTCATCGGCCACAGCGACGACGTAACAGGACTGACTTCGAATCTGCTGGGCAAACCCAAGCTCATCGGCGTGACGATCGGCTGAGGATTGGTGGGGACAGTGTCACTACTGAAAGTTGACGACCTAGTTGTACATTTCGGTCAGGGAGCCGACAGCGTTCAGGCGCTACACGGGGTTTCTCTGGAGATTGACCACGGTGAGATTGTCGGGTTGGTCGGTGAGAGCGGCAGCGGCAAGACGGTAACTTCGCTGGCGCTCATGGGGTTGCTTGATCCGCGAAACGCGCGGGTCGATGGCAAAGCGTCGTTCGATGGCTCGTCGTTATGGAATGAGAAGGGCCGTCGGCCTTCCGGGCAGACTCCGCAACTCGCGATGATCTTCCAGGAGCCCATGACCGCGCTCGATCCTGTGTTCTCGATCGGTCATCAGCTGAGCGCAACGCTGAGGTTGCGGCAGCAGATGGCCAAACATCAAGCGGCCGAGGAGGCTGTGCGCCTTTTGGACCAGGTCGGGATTCCGGATCCGCAGGCTCGGATGCGCTCGTATCCACATGAGATGTCCGGCGGAATGCGCCAACGGGTGGTCATCGCCATCGCGTTGGCGTGTGCGCCGAAGCTGCTGATAGCCGACGAACCCACCACGGCTGTGGACGTCACGATTCAGGCTCAACTTCTAGAGCTGATCAAGGGGCTGGCGCGAGAACGAGGAATGGCCGTGCTGTTTGTGACGCATGATCTAGGGGTCGTGTCCGAGACCTGCGACCGAATGGTGACGATGTATGCAGGAAGAGTCGTCGAGCAAGGTCCGGTCCGAGAGGTGCTGGCCGTTCCGGCGCATCCGTATACGGCGGGTCTGTTGGCGGCCTTGCCATCCGCTGATTCGCGCGGCAAGCGGCTTCCGACCATTCCTGGCCGCGTGCCACCACCAGGAGAAGAGATCGCCGGGTGCGTGTTCGCTGAGCGATGCAGTCATGCCGAGTCGGTCTGTGGTGAACCGCAGACATTGCGTTCCTACCTCGATTCCCGACGACACGTGCGCTGCGTGCGAGCGCAAGAACTAGAGCTTGCGGGTGCTCGGTGATGGAAACGTTGATGAGCCTGGACGGGGTCTCCGTTCGCTTTCCCGTGGGCAGGCGCAAGTTCGTGACAGCAGTTGACGACGTATCCGTCGACATCATCGCAGGTGAAACCCTCGGTCTTATCGGGGAAAGCGGATCCGGCAAGTCGACATTGGCGCGTGCGCTCACGGGCTTGGTTCCGGTCAGTAGCGGCAGTGTCCGGTGGCGAGGCGACGATACAGCCTCGTTCTCCCGCGCTCAGCGCAGAACGTTCACCAGCTCCGTTCAGATGATATTCCAAGATCCACACAGCGCACTTGATCCGCGTCGAACCATCGGAAGTAGCGTGCGTGAGCCGTTGGATGTGCTGAACATCGGTGATAAGCGTCGGCGTTCGGACGTGGTGATGACGGCGCTTGCCGACGTCGGGTTGACCGAGTCGCACGCTGCTCGATATCCACATCAATTGAGTGGCGGGCAGAAGCAGCGAGCCAACATCGCCCGTGCGCTGGTATCTGAGCCTGAGATGCTGATCTGCGACGAGTCGGTCGCGGCGCTCGACGTCGCGCTACAAGCTGAGATTCTCAATCTCTTACAGGATCTCAAGGTCGAGCGTCACCTCACGATCGTGTTCATTAGCCACGACCTCGCGGTCGTCGGCCACGTCGCGGATCGCGTCAATGTCATGTACGTAGGAAAACTTGTGGAGCAGGCGCCGACAGATGAAATCTTTGAGCGGCCGCGCCACCCCTACAGTGAAGCGTTACTGTCAGCGCAACTAGATGTAACGGGCACGTCGCGGCACAGGATCATCCTGGACGGTGACATTCCGAGTCCTATGTCGCCGCCGTCCGGATGCCGTTTCCGAACTCGCTGCCCACATGCTCTCGAACTCTGTGCCGTGGACGTGCCCAAACTCGGCGAGGTGGCGCCAGCTCACGCGTCCGCATGCCTGCGGACCGCGGCGCTGTACGGGGACGACTCATCGCTTGTTGATGGCGTGGTGTCATGAGGATCTCTCGGCTCATTGGCCTGCGCCTGTTATCCGCTATCCCAACGCTGCTGTTGGCAACGCTGATCATCTTCCTGTTGCAGCGGCTCATTCCTGGCGATCCAGCCGTGTCCTTGGCGGGTGAATACGCTACGCCGGAGCGCATTGCCGAAATTCGGCAGGAACTCGGGCTCGATCGATCGCTGCCAGCGCAGTACCTCAGTTGGACGATCAATGCATTCTCCGGGGATTTGGGTACCTCGTTGAGAACGGGTGAGCCCGTTGCTAATGTCGTTTTCGATCGTCTGCCACTCACGCTGATCCTCGCCTTGTTCGCGCTTGTCGTTGCGATTTGCGTAGGCCTACCAAGCGGCGTCGTCGCGGCGTCCAAACCTGATTCTCGGCTGGATCGTTTCCTGACGACGGGATCGACGCTGGGCATCGCGATTCCGAACTTCTGGCTCGGCATGATGCTGATCATGGTGTTTGCGCTGGGGCTGGGCTGGTTCCCCGGCCCGGGCGGGGTTAGTTTGGCCGAAGATCCCGCCGCAGCGTTGTACGGTCTGGTACTGCCAGCGATCGCGCTCGGCTTGGTAGGCGGCGCGGAGATCGCCAGGCAGGTTCGCAGCGCAATGATCGAGAACCTCTCGGCGGATTACATCCGGACGCATCGTGCGAAAGGGGTTCCGCAAGGCGTCATTATCTGGCGTTACGCATTGAAGAACTCGGGTATTCCGCTCGCGACGATCATTGGGCTGCAGGTGTCCAGGCTCCTTGGCAGTGCGGTCGTGGTCGAGGCAGTCTTCGGATTATCTGGAATAGGAACCCTTGTGGTCGAGGCAACTAGTCAACGGGACTACCCGGTCATCCAGGCGATCGTGTTTGTCGCGGCGATCGTGGTCCTTCTCGTCAACCTGGTAGTCGATATTTCGTATCGGCTGCTCGATCCAAGGATTGCCTGATGTCGATACTGGATACAGCACCTGCTGCCCCGACCCAACCTACCAAGATAAGGCGCCGGGGCCGGACCTTGATCTGGGCCAGCTACGCGATCCTCGCGGCGATGGCCATTCTCGTAGTCTTCGCCGGGCTATTGGCTCCGCATTCGCCCAACTATCAGGACCTGGATGCAGTTCTGCTCTCACCGAGCGGCAGCCATCCGCTGGGCACCGACGACCTTGGCCGCGACGTACTCAGCCGGATGATCTACGGCGCCCGAGTATCGATCCTGGCATCACTGCTAGCGGTGTCGATTGCCGTGGTGATCGGCTTACCGCTCGGCATACTCGCGGGGTACGTCGGGGGAATGACCGACTCGGTCATCATGCGTGTAGTTGACGCCGTCATGTCATTTCCCGCGATCGTCCTGGCGATCGGTATTACCGCGGCGCTCGGACCGAACGTGATCACTGCGATGGCAGCCGTCGGGGTGGTGATTGCCCCGACGATCCTTCGGCTCGCGCGGGCGCAGACGATGGCGATAAAAGGGGAGACATTCATAGAGGCGGCACGGTCCTTCGGAGCGCGCGGCGTACGTCGCATGATCCTGCCGCACGTCCTGCCCAACGTCATTCAGCCAGTTCTGGTGCAGATTGCCATTCTCATGGGGTTCGCGCTCATCGCGGAGGCGAGCCTGAGCTTTCTGCAGCTCGGCGTTCAGCCACCAACTGCATCATGGGGCTCGGTGTTAGCCCGCTCGTATACGTTCCTGGAGCAAGCGCCGTTACAGATCTTTGTGCCAGGCATCGCGATCGCGCTCACCGTGTTTGCGCTGAACATTGTCGGTGACGATATCCAGCGAGTACTTGATCCGAAGCGTAAGTGATTATCTCGCCGTACCGCACCGGGTTAGGTGCGCAGATCTCTAGATATAGCGCACAAGCAGGCCGAGACGCCGGCGTTTATTTACCCCGATAAATGACCTAACGAAATGGAGTACGACATGTCAGCGAGCATCGATGACCTGATATCGCGAGATGACGAGATCGTTACCGAGGTGCTTGACAGGTGGGCAGCTAGTCACCCCGAGAAGTTGTTCCTCTACGACGGAGAACGAGACACGCGGTGGACCTACGGCGAGTTCGCGCGCACCACTGACTCGCTGGCGTCGCGGCTCATCGACGCCGGGATCACCAAAGGTGACAGGGTAAGTCTGTTGGTGGAAGATCCTGCAATCGCAGCAGTCTGGATGTTCGGCATCTGGAAGGCCGGCGGTGTGTATTGTCCGATCAACACGATGTACTTCGGCGACTTGCTGACGTACCAGATCGACGACACAGATCCGAAAATGCTTGTTACTGAAGAGTCGCTCGCTCGGGCGATCGTGGACGTTAAGGATCAACTCGCGTCATCGTTCGTCACTGTTCTGCACGACGCCGCCAGTTGGCCGAAGGCGCGTAACACGGCTGTGCCACAGGAGTTGGCCTCGTTGGAGGCGTTGGACGGCGGAAGGTTCCTCGAGCAGGCGGAGCCTCGTAACCTCAAAGTGCATTACGCGGATACGGCGAACATCATCTACACCTCGGGTACGACGGGCCGCTCGAAGGGCGTGGTGGAGAGTTATCGCTGGATGTACCAGTACGCGTACTACCCAAGCCACATCCTCACTGAGGATGACGTCGTGTACAGCGACCTGCCCATGTTCCACGTGGGTGCGGCATTCTTCAATGTGGCACGAGCGGTGTGGGCGGGCGCTGCGGTCGCGCTCTGGCGCAAGTTCAGCAGTTCCCAGTTCTGGGATCGAATCGACCAATCCGGAGCCACGGCGGCAACGCTCGTGGGCGTAATGGTGCCGTGGCTCATGGCATCGGACCCACGCGATGAGGATCGACGAAACTCCCTCAACAAGGTTCATATGCAGCCGTTGCCGGGGAATCATCGGGACGTGGCTTCGCGGTTCGGGTTCGATTTCGTGACGACCGGGTTCGGACAGACCGAGGCCGGACTCGCGATGTTTGGACTGTTGGAAGAATGTGCGCAAGGTGAGGGAACCCCGCACGAACTGTATGTCGGACGTACCCACGCCGAGATGGCGTCAACGCTCGAGAGACTCGGAGCGCCGGTGTTCTCAGGCGCCGGTATTACACAGACAGGATTCATGGGTCGGCCGACGTCATTTTTCGATGCGCGAGTGCACGACGTCGAGGACGAGGAATGCGCCGTGGGCGAGATCGGTCAATTGGTCCTGCGCCCTCGTGCACCGTCCTTGCTCGCTGACGGCTATCTGGGGAAGGCCGATGCGACTATGGAGTCGTGGCGGAATCTGTGGTTCCACACAGGCGATGCCGTGTACGTCGATGAGGACGGTTTGTGGTACTTCGTCGACCGGATGGGGGATCGGATTCGACGCCGCGGTGAGAATGTGTCTACTCAGCACTTGGAGGACCTGGTGTCTGGTTGCCCGGGCGTTGGTGATGCCGTTGCTGTTCCCTACCCGAGCGCCGATGCCGCTGAGGACGATATCGGGCTTTGCGTCACCGGGGCCGAATCTCTCACCTCGGTCGAGGTATTCCAGTGGTGCGAGCAGAATCTGCCTCGGTTCATGCGGCCACAGCGTGTCGTAGTCGTGCCCGAGGTGCCCACAACCCCGACAGGGAAAATACAGCGATTCAAGCTTCGCAACATGTTCCATGACGGCCGGTGAGCGTGTTGTTCGATTCTGTACTGATCGCTAATCGTGGCGAGATCGCCCGTCGTGTTATTCGGACCTGCAAGGAGTTAGGCGTCCGGTCGATCGCGATTTTCGACGAGATCGATCGAGAGCTCCCGTTCGTGGCCGAGGCCGATGAGTCGGTCTCATTGGGTAGCGGACGCATCACGGACACGTACCTGAACGGGCCGAAGATCACCGATATCGCTACGCGGCTCGATGCATCCGCGGTGCATCCAGGCTACGGGTTTCTGTCTGAGAGTGCTGACTTCGCCAGGGCGATCACCCAATCTTCGGCGGTCTGGATCGGCCCGACACCCGAGCTCATCGCGATGATGGGAGATAAGTCGGCGGCGCGTGAGGTCGTCTCCGGTATGGGGGTTCCCGTTGCCGCTGGAAGCTACCGCCGAGTGGATAACGAGGACATCGCCGTGCAGGTCGCGGCGTCGGCCGGGCTGCCGGTGATGGTGAAGCCGGCATTGGGCGGTGGTGGAATCGGAATGCAGGTAGCGACCACATTCGAGGGTGTTCGCTCGGCGTACGCCGCCGCGAACTCTCACGCCGACCGGCTCTTTGGCGGCGGTGGGGTCGTCATCGAGCAGTTCATTCAGAATGCCCGCCACATCGAGGTGCAGGTACTTGGTCTGAACGACGGATCGGTCATCGTGCTCGGCGATCGTGACTGTTCGGTACAGCGCCGTCATCAGAAGGTCGTTGAAGAGGCGCCCGCAACTGGACTCACTGTGCAACAGCGTTCGGCTCTGCACGAAGCAGCACGCACCGTCGGACAGGCCATCGAGTATCGCGGCGCCGGAACCGTTGAGTTCCTGATCGACACTGTGCAGGGCACGTTCGTGTTCTGTGAGATGAACACGCGTTTGCAGGTGGAGCATCCAGTCACCGAACTCATTACCGGCATCGATCTCGTTGCCGAGCAACTGCGGGTGGCTTGCGGCGACGAGCCCGGCTTCGTTCTCGGCGAGGTTTCACTGTCGGGCCATGCAATCGAATTGCGCATCAATGCCGAAGACCCGCTGACCTTCAGACCGAGTCCGGGGCAGATAGTCAGCTGGCAGGAGCCGAGCGGTGCGGGGATTCGCGTGGAGTCGGCCTACCAAAGCGGGAACACCGTGACGCCAGTATTCGACCCACTGCTCGCGAAGCTGTGTGTGCACGCCGATACCCGATCGTGCGCTATCGAGCGAGCGTCGAGCGCACTCGAGCGGTTCCGGATTGAAGGTCCAAAGACCAATCATGCCTTCCTCGAGACCTTGTTGAGTTCCCCGCAGTTTCAACGCGGCGGCTATGACACACGGATCGTCGAGGATCTGATGAAACTGATTAAGGAAGGGAAGTAGATATGAAGGTCGAAGCTGACGTCAGCGGCAGTGTGGTGGAGGTGCACGTCGCGGTCGGAGCCGAGGTGGCAAGTGGCACGGTGCTGGTCACCTTGGAGTCGATGAAGATGGAGGTTCCTATCGAGTCGACGTCGGCGGGGACAATCGAGAGCGTCGGCGTCGCCGTCGGCGACCTGGTTGACGAGGGTGACACCGTGGCGGTACTCCGATGACCGACGTGGAGGCAACCTCGTGGGCGGCAGAGGTCGCCGATCTTCGTGAACGTCAACGGATCGCGGCAAAGATGGGCGGCGAGGACGCCGTGCAGAAACAGCACGACCGAGGCCGCCAGACCGTTCGTGAACGGATCTCGCAACTTTTCGACCCGGAAAGCTTTAGAGAAACGGGTTCGATCGCCGGACGACGGGACGGATCGTCATTCGTCCCGGCTAATACGGTCTGTGGCCGCGGCACGATCGATGGTCGACCAGTGGTCGTCGTGGGTGATGATTTCACGGTTCGTGGCGGTTCGGTGGAGATTACCGAGTCCGGCAAGACGATCTACCCGGAGAAGCTGGCTAATGAGTATCGCCTCCCGTTGGTTCGGCTCGTCGAAAGCGGTGGGGGATCGATCAAGACACTGGAAGCGATCGGGCGCACCTACGTACCGGCGAATCCGGGCTGGGACTATCTGGTGTCGAACCTGTCCACTGTTCCGGTAGTCGCACTTGCCATGGGGCCGTGTGGTGGTATCGCCGCCGCACGTGTGTCTGCGAGCCACTACTCGGTGATGGTGAGGGGGACGTCCCAAGCTTTTGCCGGCGGGCCCCCGCTAGTTGCGCGTCAGGGCGAGACGATCGATAAAGAGTCGCTTGGCGGCGCAGCGATCCAGACTCGTAATGGCACGGTGCTGGACGCTGTGGACTCTGAGTCGGAGGCGTTCGAGCAAGCTCGCCGCTTCTTGTCCTATCTGCCTAGTTCGGTGTACGAATTGCCACCCCGCGCTGAACTCACGGACGACCCACGTCGTCGCGACGAATCGCTGTTATCTGCCATTCCGCGTAATCGTCGCAAACCGCACGCGATCCGTCCGATTATCGAGACCATCGTGGATAAAGGTTCGTTCTTCGAGATGGGTAAGAATTGGGGAAGGTCCATTGTTACCGGCCTCGCTCGTCTCGACGGCTGGCCAGTGGCTGTTCTGTCGACCGACGCCAGATACGGGGCCGCATTCACCGCGGACGGTGCTCGCAAGACCGAATGGTTCGCGGATCTGGCAGAGACTTTCCACCTCCCTGTTGTCCATCTCGTCGATCAACCAGGGCTTCCGATTGGGTCCGAGGCCGAGCGTGCCGGCACCATGAGATACGCAGTTCGAGCCACGTCCGCGGTCTACCAAGCATCAGTGCCGTGGTGCTCGATCATTATTCGTCGGGCATTCGGGGTCGGCGGCGCGGCGCACAGCAACGCGGAACGGGTGCAGATTCGCTACGCATGGCCGTCGGCAGAGTGGGGGTCACTTCCGAATGAGGGTGGCGTTGATGCGGCGTTCCGCTCGCATATCGAGAACAGCGATGACCCGGCAGCTGAGCGGGCCAGGCTCATCGCGGAGATGGACGCCGTGCGCAGCCCGATGTTAACCGCTGAAGATTTCGGCGTGGAGGAGATTATCGATCCGAGAGACACCCGCGCCCTGCTGTGTGAGTTCGCGAATCTGGCGGCACCACTTCGGCGTCCCGGGAGGAGTTCTTGGGGATTCCGAGGCTAACGGAATACCCGGCTCACCTGCGGTGGATTGGGCCTGGTTCGGCGCGAAATATCCAGGCCTGAACCACCGCAGACCTGCGCGGGCGCTACTTGGGCTCGAGGGTCAGCGAGATCGAGTTGATGCAGTAGCGGTCGTCGGTGGGGGTGTCGTAGCCCTCGCCGTGGAACACGTGTCCGAGGTGTGAGTGGCACGAGGTGCACAGCACCTCGACGCGACGCATACCGAGGGAGTCGTCCTCCTTGAGGATGACGGCGTCGGTGTCGGACGGCGCGAAGAAACTGGGCCAGCCGCAGTGGCTGTGGAACTTGGTATCGCTGCGGAACAGTTCGGCGCCGCAGGCGCGGCAACTGTAGACGCCTTCAGTTTCGGTATCGGTGTACTCCCCGGTGAAGGGACGCTCGGTGCCGGCCTGCCGCAGTACGGCGTACTCGGCGGGCGTGAGCTGTTCGCGCCACTGCTGCTCGGACTTGGTGACGGCTGGCTGCTGAGTCTCGGTCATATCTCTACGGTACGACGAACGCCACGAAAGATGCACCCGTCGCAATACGGCCGCCGCAATTCAGGGCCACGTCCGCGCGCAATACACTGCCCTGCCCGCTACCGTGACGTCATGGCAAAGAAGACGACAGCGGCATTCGTGTCTGCCGGACAACGCGAGGTGCGGGTCTCCAGCCCCGATCGTGTCGTGTACGAGGCAACTCGGACAACCGCGCAGATCACCAAGCTCGACGTGTGCAAGTACTACGCCGCTGTCGGGGACGTCATGATGCGGTCGATCGGTCAGCGACCGACGGCGATGGAGCGATGGCCAGATGGTTGGCGGGAGGGGATGCGCCTCGCAGTCGGCCCCAAGGACGCCGGCGCCGATGGCTTCTACCAAAAACGACTCCCGCGGGGTGCGCCTGACTTTATCGAGACCGTTAAGGTCACCTTCCCGAGTGGTCGCCAAGCCGACGAATTGTGTCCGAGCGAACCAGCGGCATTGGTGTGGGCAGCACAGATGGGTACGCTGACTTTTCATCCGTGGCCGGTACGCCGACGGGACGTCGACCGCCCGGACGAGCTCAGGCTCGATCTTGATCCGCAGCCGGGCACGTCGTTCACGGATATTAAACGGATTGCGTCCGTGACTCGAGAGCTCCTGGACGAGCTCGGGATGCGTGGCTACGTGAAAACGAGCGGTAGCCGCGGCGTACATATCTACGTCCGTATTCGAGCTCAGTACACCTTCGAGCAGGTTAGGCACGCCGCAATTGGGATTGGGCGTGAATTGGAACTCCGCGACGGCGGCGTGACGACCGCGTGGTGGAAAGAGGAACGTGGCGAGCGGGTGTTCCTCGATTTCAATCAAAACAATCGAGATCGAAGCATCGCCGGCGCCTGGAGTCTGCGCGCGCGTCCAGGTGCTCCTGTGAGCACGCCGCTGAGTTGGGATCGACTCGCAGAGGTGAACGACCCCGCGCAATACACGCTCGCGAACATTCCCGAGTACCTGGCGGACGGCGACCCGTGGCAGGACATGGATGAGGTGGCGTATCCACTTGAGCCACTACTGGAGCTGTGGGAGAAGCATCCAGGCGGAGAGCTGAACTTTCCGCCGGACTATCCCAAGATGCCGGGCGAGCCTCCGCGGGTTCAGCCGAGTAAGAAGGTTGCCGAACATTGGGACGCCGACGGCAACCGGATAGAACCCTAGGAGTTCGAAGGGTCGGGTTCGGCGAGGTCGATGACCGACGGCCGGCTGACCTACTGGTTTAGCCGGGTGGTCAGCGCGTGTTCGATCCAACTGGTGATGGCATTGTTGATCTGACGGTCGTGCAGCGCTGTGATGATGTGAACGCGCTGCGGGCCCAGCCGTGCCGTCGCCCCTGAGGCGCGTTCTTGGAGTTCGTCATCCTGTTGGGCTACGCGGTAGGCGTCGTTCAACGCGCTTGTCACCTGCTGAGGGTGCAACGGGCGGGTGGCATGCTCATGGTTCTGGAGTGGGGCGCGCTCGCGATCGATCCAGGACGGTGGGAGCCAGTGCGGCATCCCACGGATCATTCGACACTCCCAGCCCTGCGATTCGAACTCTCGATGGTGATAACCGCACACAAGAGCGAGGTTGTCCAGATCGGTGTTCCCGCCGAGCAGCCATGGAACGACATGATGTGCTTCGCACCATTGCGGCGGTGCATCACAACCCGGGAAGCTGCATCCGCGATCACGCGCGATGAGCGCGTTCCACTGCCGTGGAGTCGCGTAACGACGATCGCGGCCGTACGCCACGATTCCGTCGGCTTTGCTCATGAACGTCTGAATCACCTCGGCGTTGTCGGCGAGCTTGAGGAATTCAGCGAAGCTCAGGACGCGTCCGTCGCTCGTACGGAAGGAAGGGGAGTCAGTCGATCGGGTGACAGGGAACTCGAGGCCTTGCGCATGTTGATCGAGGTGCGTCATTAGGTCGTCGAGCTGCGCGATGATCATGACGCCGGCGCGCGCGCCGTTGCTGCCGGGTAACTCACCGGTTCGAATGTGGCGGTCGCAGAGGTCTTCGAGCGCATCATGCATGCGCTGTACGTGCGTACGGTCGTCGCCGATACCGTCGTGAGCCGGCTTCGGCGCAGCCAACGGGCTGAGAGTGGCGTGCAGTTTCGCCCGCAAGGTCTTGGTGAGGACCCCGCTGATCGTGCACGAGCCGTCGGAACGTTCGGTGCCCAGAGTGACGCCGCGACGTGCCCGGACCAAGGCGTCGCGGGGTGGTTTGCCATCCGGCACTAGGACGTCCAGGATCGTGTTGGCGATCGTGCGGAGTTCGGCTGGGTTGAATGCCGCGCAGTATTGCACCAGCGCGGCCTCGGCATCGCGGCAGGCGTCGTCCTGCACGGTGGCGACATCGAGGTCACGAATGCACGCTCCAATGACTCGCGCCTGTGCTGCCGACACGTCACCGAGGCGTTGAGCATCGGCAGTCGCCGGTAGTCGGCTAGGGAGGCGCTCGCCGCCAAGCGTGATAATCGGAGCCACCATGCCGGCCGCTTGCAACCGCTCCTTGGCCTCGGCCCGGGTGACGCGGGTGATCTGGGCAAGCGCGTGCGCGGTGCTACGCGCGCCAGTGAACTGCTCGAGGTGACCGCGTGCGGCCGCATGGAGCAGTGCATGATCCACACTGACGAGACGGTTGCGGGTCTTCTCGAACGCGCGGATTGACGCGGCGAGAGACGGCAAGTCGAGACACCCGAGCTCCTCGTGATCATTGAGGGCTAACAGCGCATCGACCCCCGAGTTGATCAATCGGAGTGCAGCCTGCACGCTCGCGGGAGGTTCCGTGGTCTCGACCTCGCGCGCACAGTGATCGGGAGAACGATCCGCGGCGGTAGTCACACCCGGGACCACCCATTCTGCGTGTCCTTCGATCATGTGTTCGATTATAGGCGGTCAGCGGGCCGCGCGTCAGCTGTCCTGTCGCAGGTCAGGGGCTCCTCGTCAACCGCGTGGAGTCAGCGTCAAACGGGAATGACGCGGCCGGCGACGCAGAAGCGCACCTCGTCGCTGACCGCTGCGATAGCGGCATTGAGCCGGCCCATCTCGTCGCGAAATCTGCGCAACGATCGTTCGGCCGGCACCAATCCTTGACCGACCTCGTTTGTTACCGCGACGACGCGTCGCCGGGTACTGCGCCAGGCATGGACGAGTTCGTTGACTTCGGCTGCAACCGCGTCGGCGGCGCCAGATTCCCATGCGTGGTCGTCCCAACCGTTGTGCCGATCCAGTATTCGAGTGAGCCACAAGGTAAGGCAGTCAATGAGGAGCGGGCCGCCGTCCGCACTGAGCACGCTGGTCAGGTCCAGCGTTTCGAGCGTTGTCCAGTGCGCCGGTCGCTGTCGCTGATGGAGCGTCACGCGCTCGACCCACTCGGGATCGTCCGAGCGTGGGTACGACGTCGCCACATAGGTCACGTCGTCCTCTGCTGCGAGCATTCGCTCCGCCTCGAGCGATTTCCCGCTGCGTGCGCCACCGATGACCAGTGTGCGCAGCACCTCGGGCGTTACAGGGGTCGTCTGCGCCGCCCCTGACGAAATCACCGAGCCATCAGGGACGACGCGCGCGCCGTACGACGCCAGCTGGCGCTCAAGTTCTGGCAGTGGCGGGTTGTGATGAGACAAATGCACCGCGATCACCTCCGTTGAGTCGACGACGGCGCGTACGGCGCGCAACCGACGGAGCTGATCGGCGAAACTCGGCAGGTCCAAGTGAGCCGTGCCGTGCGCGGTGAAGTGTCCGAACGTCTGCTCGAGAAAGACCACGTCGTACGCCGCTCCCGTGGTGGCGGCCACTGTCGAGGACGGCAGCGGACCGGTGTCCGTGGCGTAGAAGACCCGGCCACTGGGAGCGGCTACGTCGTACAGCACCGCGTCGTCATCGTGCGCAGCCTCCAGGACGCGTACCCGTCCGCCGGCGAGGTCGAGTACATCGCCCGGGACGACCTCATAGAAGGTGACCGGCGTGTCCGGTGGCAGCCACATACGGGCGTGTGCAATGACCGATGGGGGACCAATCACGTCGAGCGTGGCGTCGCCGGTGACCCAGGATCGGTACAGCAAGAACGCCGGTGCTGTGTGATCCGGATGATTGTGCGTGAGTAGTACGTGCCGAACCCGATCCAGCGATACGCCGGCACGTTCGGCGCTGCGAGCGGTATCAGGACCGAAGTCCAGCATGAAGTCGTCGAGAAGTACCGAGGTCTGCGCGCGAATGACACCCAACGCCCGCGCCGACGAACAGGACGCGCACCGGCAGAACGGGTTGGGCCAGCCATCGGCCGATCCCGTGCCCAGGACCTGAATCATTGGTGCCTCCGTAACTCGTGGCTCCGCTCAGTATGCGGCGTGTCATTCAGGGCCAAGGATTCCCGCACTACGCCGATCGCCTCGACTCGGCGCACAGGCTCGGCGGGCTCGAACCGGACGGGCGCATCGAACGCGGCGCGCCGCGATACGCGTCGCAGCGCACGTAAAATCTGCGCACCGACCAACACGATGAGTACGAGTGTGAAACTCGCCCGCGCGACGTCCCAGATCGCTGACGTCGTCAGGTAATAGCGGCCGTAGTTGACTAGATTCTCCATCGGGGTCGCGCCGGCGACGAAACTCAGCGCATCACCGTAGTAACCGAAGGGCCAGAACCACAGGTTCATCAGCGCCCCGTAGAACAATCCGAGTACGAATCCCAATGCACCAAGAGACCAGATCTCCACGCGCGGACGCATGCGAGGCAAACAGCCGGCGAGGAAGCCGACCCAGCCCGCCGCCATCATTTGGAACGGCAGCCACGGCCCAACGCCGCCGGTGAGGAGCGCCCCGAGAAACAGCGAAAGCGCGCCTTGAACGAAGCCGAACCCGCGACCAAAAACGCAGCCCCCGAGCAGGATCAAGGCGAAACTTGGCTCGAGCCCGGCAACCCCTGGCGCGAACACCCGCAGCGCGCCGCCGACCGCGGACAGCAACGCCAGCAGCGCTATCGCCTTGGCATCGATGTGACCCGCATTAAGTTCGGCCAGCAGGATCGCTGCCATCAGCGGAAGCACCGCGGCGAAGATCCAGGGTGCGTCGGTACTGTGCGAACTGGCGCGCGCGAGCTCGGCGGTCTCGAAGACGAACGGCCAACCGAACGCAGCGAGGGTAATGATGCTCGCGAGGGTGAGCAGCAGAGCCGCCGGCCATCGGATGCGGATCAGCCGCATATCAGCCATCAGACTCACCCGTTCTGTTCGCTGGGGCTGCCGCGAGCGCGACGGCGACATCACCTGGGGTAAGCCATTGCTGCGGTGCGAGCACCTTCACCGTTTGTGGGGCGAACGCCGGTGAGGAACTCACGATCTGCGCGACGGGCCCGTCAGCCACGATCTCGCCGTCGCCAAGCAGGAGTACGCGCGAGGCGACCTCCGCCACGAGTTCGACATCATGTGTCGCCAACAGCACCGCGTTTCCCTCGGCCGCTAACGACCGCAAGATACGCACCAATTGTTGCTTGGCGTCGTAGTCCAGGCCGCGCGTCGGCTCATCCAGCAGTATCACTCGCGGTTCGGAGGCCAACACGATCGCCAGCGCGAGGCACAGCTTTTGGCCCTCCGACAGGTCCCGGGGGTGGTGTGCGTCGGCGATTCCAGGCGCGAGTCGATCCAGCAGCCCACGTGTTGTTCCCGTCGCCGCCTGTGCGTCCCGATCCGACATCGCGCATTCCTTGCCGACGGTCGGTGCGTAGAGCAAGTCGGCGGGGACCTGCGGCACGAGCCCGACGTTGGTGGCGGCGACCGTACCGTGTGAGGCTTTATGGAGTCCCGCAATCGAGCGCAACAAGGTGGACTTCCCGGCGCCGTTTCGCCCCATGAGTGCTACCACTTCGCCGCCACGGACGCTGCAGTCCACGCCGTTGAGCACCGGCTGGCGAGCGAACCCAGCCACCAGGTCGGACACCGCCAGTACGACGTCGCCAAGCGCCGCCGGTGCGTGTTCGGGTGCCGGAATGCCGGCGAGACCCGCACGCAGATCGTGCGCCCGTCGGCGGGCATCGCGCACCGTCAAGGGCAGCGGGCTCCACCCGGCGATACGCCCGAGTTGAACTACCGGCGGCACGATCGGAGCTCGCGACATGATGTCGTGCGGTACGCCGAGTTCGACCTCCGATCCGTTCCCGGGCACGTAAATCACGCGGTCCACGTGCGGTACGACCCGTTCGAGTCGATGTTCGGCGAGCACCACCGTCATGCCCAGGTCGTGCACGAGCCGCTGCAGCGTCGCGAGCACGTCTTCGGCGCCGAGCGGATCCAGTGCGGACGTCGGCTCATCGAGCACCAGTACGCGCGGATGGGGAGTGAGCACAGCGCCGATTGCCACTCGCTGCTGCTGGCCACCGGACAGATGCGCGAGCGGACGCCCACGCAGATCCGCGAGCCCAAGAAGATCGAGCGTTTCTTCCACGCGGCGTCGCATCACCGACGGGGCAATCCCGAGCGATTCCATCGAGTACGCGAGTTCATCCTCGACGTTGTCGGTAATGAAGCCGGACAGGGGATCTTGTCCCACGAACCCGACGACGTCGGCTAGATCCCGGGGCCGGTGCGTCTGCGTCGATCGTCCGTCCACGGTGACCTGACCGGCCATGGTGCCGCCGGAGAAGTGCGGAACCAAGCCGTTGATCGCGCGCAGCAGCGTGGACTTGCCGCTGCCGGTGCGGCCCATCACGAGGGTCATCTCGCCTTCGTCGATCTCGAACTCGACTTTGCTCAACGCGGGGCCTGACGCGTCGGCGTAGGCGACAGTCACCCGATCGAAGCGAATCATGACGCGGTCCCGGCATGATCCACAGCCGCGGCCGGGTCGGGGCCCCGACGCTCACCGAACCGGGATCCGTTGCGCGGTGGCGGCGGCGCCACGAACGCCGGGAGCGCCGCAATCAGGATGCCGAGTAGAGCTAGCACGGGGACAGGCGGCACTGTAGTGATCGAGCCCAGCACGAGGTCTTCCGGCGCCACGCCGACCTGGACGAACATCAGCGTCGCTGCAGCAATACCGGCCCCGGACACCAGGAATTCCGGCAGGGCCCACGGATCAGGTCGATACCGCGTACGACCGGTGCGTCGTCCGCCGCGCACCAGCCCGGCGAGCGCCAGTGCAGCACCGACCAACAGCATCGGCAGACCCGTCCAGGCGCCGTCCGCGCCACTGAGCAGGCCATACAAGCCGATACAGCAGCCGAGCGCGCCGCCGAGCACCATCGCGATGGTGAGCCGCCGCGCGCGCGGGTTGTGCACCGTCGTGCGGCCATAGCCCCGAGCGTCCATCGCTGCCGCGAGATCGACCGAGCGTTCCAATACCCCTTCCAGCATGGGCATCGCGAGCCGTCCCAGCCGCCTGAACCGGCCGTGCGGGCCGCCGCGCAAGCGAGCCGCATCGCGAACCCGGCGCGCGTCGGTAAGCAGCTGGGGGGCGAAGGTCAGCGCGATGATGCAGGCGACGCCGATTTCGTACAGCGCCCCAGGGACGTACCGCAGGAGCTGACGGGCGCTACCGAGGGCATTGGCCGCGCCGATACAACAAAAGATGGCCGCGAGTTGGAGGGCGACGTACAACGCGGTCAGCACTGCCTCGAGCGTGATCGCCCCGCCGATCCGCAGCCCAGTCGATTCGGGTAGCGGAACTTCCGGGAGTGTGAACAGCAGCCGGGTTCCTTGAGTATTGCCGGCGAACAGCATCTGGAAGATCAGATGGATCGCGATGACCAGGAGCGCGAGCCGGAAGAACATCGCGTACGAAGATGCCCAGGGTGTGTTTGGGCGGCGGGCCGAGGTGACGAACCAGGTCACCGCGATGATGAACAGCAGCGGGATGGGGTTCGTGGTTCGGCTAGCGGCGGCGATGAGTCCCAGCGCCCACAACCACCACGCCACGGGATGCAGGGCGCGGGGATAGGTGACGAGGTGCTGGGGGCGCATGGGCGTTGTACGGAACCGGACTATGCGGCTCGACGGCGGCTGAGGTAGAAACCGCCGCCAGCGACTAAAAGCACGACCACGACAGCACCGATCAACAGCGGCGTGTTGGTGCCATCGTCCGACGCGGACTCGCTGGCCACAGCGTCGTCATCATCCGAACCAGCGATCGCGAATTCGACGGTGTCATCCGCGGGGGTACCCGATTCGGCGATCTCGTCCGCGCAGCCGGTGGTGGGGTAGTCGTTGATGCCGCAGAGCAGAGGTGCGATGCCGCCTGGCTCCGTGCGTACCGCGGACGCCGCCGATTCGAGGACCTGTAGGCCGTTCGCGTCCTCAGGTACCTGGGCGCAATACGCCTGCGGCTCCGGCGGCGCGGCGTCACTGGGGGCATCCTGCTGCACGCCGTAGTCGATGAGCACGGCGACTCGCTTCTGCCCGTCGGCGGCGTCCACGCCGGCGCACACCTCGTCGAAGGACACGGTGCTGAGATCGGCGCGTGGCAGATTCGGGTTGGTGAAGTCGGCGGGGGCGGCGTACCGATATCCCTCGATTGAGCCGTCGGCGGGTGTCGCGTCAGCGGGACCGGTGTCGGCGGGCACGAATGCGCCGTCCTGGACGGTGAAGTATGCCCAGTACCTATAGATGTCGTCGGCGTGTGCGGGGCTGACCGCCAACATGATCGACCCAGCGGCACCGATGAGCACGGCGAAAGCTGTGGCGAGTAGAGCTCTGAGCGAACGCATTGTCCGGCTTCTTTCTTCGGGTGCGGCACCACGGGGTAGCCGGACCGCGTCCGGCTCCTGATCCGTAGACCTCGACGGTGGGAGCCACGATTCCGCCTGGATATCCGGCTGTACGGCTGCGGGTCAGCGCCGGAATCGCACCGGCTTTCCCGAGACGGAATGTGCGGTCTCCACGGGGAGACCAGTATCCAGAATCCCACCTCGTTGGCCGTTCGTCTCAGCCGGGCCTCATGAGCAGCTTCAGGACGACTACAAATGCGCGTTCGGCCGGGCGCCGAGCAAGCCCGTTTCCGGATGGCAGTGGAGGTACTCGAAGCGCAACTGATCCGCGTCGAGTACGGCAACCTCGTGATAGAGGCGCAGCCCGGCAGCACCCTTGAAGTGCTTGATGAACTGGCCGAAGGAGCCGAATATCTTGAGGTGGGTCTGGTGCGATCGTGACCAGTCTTCGAGTTCTGATAGCGAATGCCACCAACTGTGCCCGTAGGTCTTCTCGATAGGTTGCCCGTCGGCGCTCAACTGCATCAGCCGGTTGGAGTAACAGCCGATCGGGCGTCCCTGTGTCGTCAGGAAATCCATTCCCTCGCGCAGTACCGGCTGGATCCTCTCCAGCCACCACGCACGTGCTTCGTCCTCGGTGTCGACCCAGTCTTGTCCGGATCGAATCAGCGCCATGCCGTCGTGCGGCTTGACGACGACGAGGTCGCCGTCGTCATCAAAAGTTAACTCCCCATGCGCCTCGAGAGCGGAGGTCTGGCTGGAGGGTAGTCGATCGCGCATGCTCCCCCAATAGGCGTGTTCCGCGATCGGCTCACTGATGCTTTCGGATTGCGTCGCGACGCCCTCCTGGCGGCGACCGCCGGTAATCATTTCGAAGTCGTTCGCGCCCGGAAGCGCGATCTCCTGAAAGTAGCCCAGCCCATCGGCCGGGCGGTCCGCCGCCGTCCACGAGGGGTGGTTGAGCTCCCAGCGCCGGAACTGTTCCTGATCGAGCCAGTACAGCACCGAGACCTCGTTCGTGTAGCCCGCGGGGTCCCTCACGACGGCGGTGTCGCGGTACACCGGCCCATCGGCCGACTCGATGCGCTCAGTCAGCGTCGCGTGCGCCAGGTCTGCGGCGGTCGGCCGCTCGCCGCGGTACTGGAGTCCGTAATAACCCATGACCGTGCCCGTCACCTCCGGCGAGAGCCGAGGGCTGAATGCGGGGGATGGAGGATTCCAATCGTCGCGCATTCGGGCGGGCTCAGTGCGTTTGACCCTCAGGTGTGCGGGAACGGCCGATTCCATGTCATTCCTCCTGCAACGATGGCGCGTCGGTGACGTGAGCCACTCTAGTCGGTCGGCGTATCGTCCGGGCGCGCCTCCAACACGCCCGCCAGTGGGTACGGATCGATCTGCGGCAGTTGCTCGAATGTGCACGAGGCGGGTTCACGGTCATGGCGCCAACGCACGAAGGTGGCGAGGTGACGTAGCCGAGCCCCTTGGAATTGGTCGTACGCGACCTCGGCCACCAACTCGGGGCGCACCGGGTTCCAGCTCAGATCTTTGCCGGCGCTCCAGCGGCTTTGCCCACCTGGCAGTCGTTCGGTGGAGTCTTCGGGTGAGAGCCAGGCATGCCACGGATGCTCCTGCGGGGCGCATCGGTATGGGGCGAGGAAGTCAGCGAGTTCGGCACGCCGTTTCGCGGTGAACGAGGAGCAGGCGCCGACGTAGTGCAACGCTCCCGTGTCGTCGTACAACCCGAGCATGAGTGAGCCGACGACGTCGCCGGACTTGTGCCATCGAAATCCGCACACCACGGCGTCCAGATCGCGCCGGTGCTTGAGTTTCAGGTAACTGCGTACCCCGGGCTGGTAGGTACTGGTGAGATCTTTGGCGATCAGACCGTCGAGCCCGGCACCTTCGAGATCGGTGAACCATGCCTGCGCCGCGTCGGGATCCGTCGTGGACGGGGTGCGGAAGATCGGTGCGTGGACCTCGCGCAAATGCGACTCCAATAGCCCTCGCCGGACGCTGAGCGGCTCGTCCAGCAGGACCTCGCCATTCACGGCAAGCAGGTCGAACACGACGAGAGATGCAGGGCTTTGCTGAGCCAGCAGGTCAATTCGCGATTGCGCCGGGTGCAATCGCAACTGAAGGGCATCGAAGTCGAGTCGGCCGTCTGTCTCGATCACGATCTCGCCGTCGATGACGCAGCGTTCGGGGAGTTGTTCGAGTAGGACGGCGACCAACTCCGGGAAGTAGCGGGTGAGGTCGGTGCCGCTACGGCTGTCGATGCCGATCTCTGGGCCGTTGCGGTGCACAATCGCGCGGAAGCCATCCCATTTCGGCTCAAAGACCCAATCACCCGATGTCGGCAGAACCTTCGACGGCTTCGCGAGCGCTGGTTTCAGCGGACGGTCAAGCGCGCTCATGCCAACCTCGAGACGGTTGATTCTGCGGTCTCGACCGTCACATGTGATCGGATCCTTGGTGGCGCCTGGCCATCGAGCGCGGCGCGCACGTTCGGAAGTAGGGACTTGGTCACTCGGGCGACCGCACGGCCCACGTCGTACGGCGGTCCGACCCAGATAGTCAGCCACACGTGCACCTCGGACTCGGTCGTACTCACGCGCGCGCGGGCGCGCTCGATATCGTCCAGGGTCGCGGCGTCCTGCTCGATGCACTCCGCCAGATAGTTTCCCGTGACGGACACGGTGCCGGCGGCGGCACGTTCGAGTTCGATCCGGCTTGATCCGGGCATCCGGATCTGCGCCGATGCCCACCACACCGCGAGGATAACCACGATGAGTGCGACTCCTGCGGTGGTCGGCCACACCCAGGAACCGTTCGCGGCGTACCAGGCAGCCGTGGGGGAGGAGACGACGGGGCTGGCGCGTCGAGCGCTGCCGAAAGCGCCGGTGCTGTGCAGTAATCCGCCGATTCCCAACAACACCAGCACAATGCCGATCACGCCCAGGACGACGCGATTCACCCGGTCGGTGCGATCACTTCTCATCGGCTCTCGCCCCCAGACGACGCCTCGACAGACGTCGCATCGACGCGGCCCGACGGTGCGTCAACGCGTCCCGACGGCGGTGTGTCGCCAGGCACGAGGGGGCGCTCGCGTGGGCCGATGACCTCGATCTCCAGCCGGGGTACGCGAACCCACGGCAGTTGCTTGAGGCCGTGGCTGAGTGCTTGGGCTAGGTCCTGCTCGACGGTCTCGATGGCGGCGAGGGGTGCGGTCACGCTGATCCTGGCGAGGTCGCGACTAAACTCTGCGCTGGCGGACCCGACGCCCGGCACGGCCTCGGCCTGCCGGCGCAGCATTTGGGCGATAGCGCGAGGTGGGATGACGACATCTACGTCGTCTGCAGGGGGAGCGAGGGTGAACAGGCGCCCTTTGGCGAGTGCCGCCACGAGCAGCAACAGGAAGCCCACGATGATGAGCGCGACGGCGACGTACACAGGCGATGAATCGTCCCAGGGCGTGGTGCGCAGCGCGTCGTACCAGTCATCGGTGGGGATCAGGAAGTCACTACCGCTGGTCATCCCGACCACGACCTGTCCAATGACGAGGCAGCCGCCGACGACGAGCGCCAAAGCGACGAGCGCGCTCACCACCCGCAGCATGATTCGCTGGGCTGTGTTCATAACACTCGTGTCCTGCGTCGAAGGTTGACCGGTGCCGCTTCAACGTCGATCGCGACCACGTGTAAGCCGCACAGCCGCTCGACATCAGCGGCCACGACATCGCGCAGGGTGGCGGCGAACGCCGCGACCGGCATCGGGTACTGCACACCGACGGTTACGGTCAGTCGCGCGATTTTGCCGTTGATCTCGGCGCGGGCGCGCGGTGCCGAACCTCGGGGTGCCGCCGGGTGCAACTGCGGGGTGATGGCGCCATCAGCGCGGTGACAGGCGTGTGCAGCGATCCGTTCCACGACGTTGGGCGAAATGCGGGTGAGCCCACGAGCTGCCGGGTCAGCATCGGCTGGGGTGCCCTCGGGTGCGGCGGACACGACCGACGACGTCATGCTCGGTCGCGGCCCTTGCCGCGCGTCATGCCGCCGAGGTCTAGCTCGCCATCAACGACCCGGCCGAGCACCAGGCCGATCGCGCCAAGGGCCGTGACCAGCAGGAATCCGGCAAACCCGCCGATGATCGCGGCGAGGCCGATGAGCATCCCGGCCAGCAGTCCGATGTGCGCTGAACTCATGGGGTCCTCCGTGGTTCTTCGGTGTCGGTCCGGGACGCCGACGTGCCTGCCTCGTCCGGCTGCGGATTCTGTTGTGGGACGGTGATGTCTTCGATGTGCACGACTATTTGACCAGCGTAGTCGTGGCCGACCGCGCGGACGGCGGACTGGATCTCACGGCCGAGTTCGCCGAGGTGTCGTCCGGATTCGGTGATCACGTGCACATCGAGTTGGTCCGGGCCGACGCGCACACCCCAGACGCGCCCACTGGTCGAGAACGTCGCTGCGGTGCCATGCGGCCCGGCGTGCATACCGAGGACGCCAGGGACGGCTAGTGCGGCATCGCGGAACACTTCGGGCGTGCTCACTGCAGCCGCTCGCCGCGTGAATCGGTGAGCGCTGGGAGGTTCACATCGTCGACGGTGATGTTGACCTCGACGACCTGTAGGCCGGTCATTTGCTCGACGGAACTGATGACTCGTCGGCGTACGTCTCGCGCGATCTGTGTGATCGGAGTGCCGTACTCCACCACGATGTCCAGGTCGACCGCGGCCTGCGTCCGCCCGACCTCCACTGACACGCCCACGGTTGGCGATGGTGCGGCGCCCGGAATCCGATCGCGCACGGATGTCACCGAGCGAGCGGCACCCACGCCGAGTGCGTGCACGCCGGCGACTTCCCGGGCGGCGAGCGCGGCGATCTTGGCAACGACGATCTCGGACACGGTGATCGTGCCATCGTCGAGCGCGAGGCCGCTCGGGGCGGCGGCCGGCGGATTCGTCGGCGGTTGCGCGGTCGTGGGTGCGCTTGCCTGCGGTTCGTCCGAGATAGTCACCTGGCCCATCTTTCCTGCTTAATCCAGTGGTGTCGACCGGGGCGAGTTGCGTGTCGCGCCGATGAGGTGGACTGATTACCCCAGATGGGCGCGCAAGACGAGGCCGGCCTCAGGCCCTCGGGAACGCAGCGCCTCGATGGCTTCGTGGACCTGCGCAATGGTGTGAGTCGGCTGGTCATCATCGTCGTCTTCACCGGGTAGCACCACAGGTGTGTCGATGACTAGTTCGGCGAACGTGAGCGCCTCGGCGCGTCCTTCGGCGGCGAGCACATCGAGCATCATTCGTTGTCCGACGCCGGCAACACTGATTGCGAGCGATCCTTCGCAGGGATAGTGGCTGGCTATGCCATTGAGTGCGAGGTATACCGGCCGCGGGCCGCGCAGAACCGGCGCGAAGGTTCGCGCCGCGATGAAATGAGCTGTCAGGTTGCTATCGATGGTGCGCTGCCATCGAGACATAGGGAGCGCGAGGCCAGGCTCTGCGACGTACCACCCGCCGATCGCCGCGATCGCCAGCGGAATACCAAAGTCGCGCAGTTCGGACGCCAGCACGCCGGCGGCGTCAGCGTCGGTCAGGTCCACGCGGTAGGTGAGGGCGCCGGTGGCCGCGGCTAGCGCGTCGAGTCGGCGCGGATCGCGACCGACCGCATGTACCCGGATACCGTCGGCGGCGTACCGCGCGCAGAGTTCCCGGCCGACGCCGCCTGTGGCGCCCACGACGAGCACATCCGATCTTGGCAGGGACATGGTTCTCCGATACGTCGTGTGCCTACTGGTGCATGTTCAGCGAGCGGCGGATGAGGCGAATCGCTATCGTCAATACTCACCAGAGTATCGGTGACCGAGGAGCGGGCATGGGCAAGGACAAGGACAAAGCGGCGCCGACAGAACTGGATCTTCGTTCATTGCTCGTCGTGCCGACGGATCCAGCTGAGGCACGCGAGAAGCTCGCCGATATCGATCCACGCTCCACACCCGGCGGTCCGGAGAACAAAGAAGAGGCGGTCGCGCGCACTGATCGGTACGCCACCGAATTGCAAGAACTTCAGGTACGGCTGCGAGCCAATGCGGAGAATTCTCGGCACCGCCGGATTCTGCTGGTGCTGCAGGGTATGGATACAGCTGGCAAGGGCGGGGTGATTAAGAAGACCATAGGGCTGTTGGACCCATCCGCGCTCGCCTTACATTCGTTCAAGGCACCGACCGCCGAAGAGCGCAAACACCACTTTCTGTGGCGAGTACGCAATAACCTGCCTTATCCCGGACAAATAGGTATCTTCGATCGATCTCATTACGAAGACGTGTTGATTCAGAAAGTCCACGCGATGGCGGACACCGAAACGATCGAGTCGCGGTACGACGACATCAATGCGTTCGAGCAGGACCTGGTCGGCGACGGATATACGATCCTGAAGTGTTTTCTGAATGTCTCGAAAGATCAGCAAAAAGAGCGTCTGCTGGAGCGGCTCGATAACCCGGACAAACACTGGAAGTTCAACCCGGCCGATATCGACGAGCGGCAGCACTGGGACGACTATCAGGACGCGTACTTAGCCGCCCTCACACGGTGCAGCACCTCGAATGCGCGGTGGTACGCCGTGCCGGCCGACCGAAAGTGGTACCGCAACTGGGCGGTTGGTCGACTACTACTGGAATCGCTGCGAGATATGGACCTCGAGTATCCGCCGACCACCTTTGATGTTGCCGAGCAGCGTCAGCGACTGCTGGACGAGTCCGCCTGATCCTGCGCTGCCTGCAGGACCGCGGCTAGGCGGGCAGCCCTAGCGCTGACCCGTAGGTCTTCCACCCGCACCGGTTGCTCGTCGGCGTCGGTGAGCGGGACACGCCAATTGGGGTACTCATCGCTGGTGCCCGGTTGATTTTGTAAGCGCAGGTCGCCGACCGCATCGCCGAGCGCTGCGCACAGCACCCGGGATGGGCTGGCCACCAGATACCGATGCAAAGCGAGGATCTTCTGCTCGCCATCGTCGGCGTTCGGTGGGTCGTCAGAGGTCAGTAGCCCCCGCGCCCTCAGGTCGTCCCTCCAGCCTTGCAGCACGACGTCGAGGTCGGCGTACTCCTCGGTCGCGGGTCGCGCGAGCAGTCCGAGTTGGTCGCGTACGGCGATATGTGCGCCCTTCAAGTACCCGCCGGTGGGTGCCAGATCGTGTGTCGTGACCGAGGCCATGCAGTACTCGCGATACCGCTCCGGAGGTAGCGGCGCGCCATCGACGTTCTCAAACCACAGCACCGACGTACCGAGAATGCCGCGGTCGGCGAGATAGTCGCGGACCCAAACTTCGACCGTACCGAGATCTTCGCCGACGATCAGCGCGTCGGCGCGCTGCGCTTCGAGCATTAGGACGCCGACCATCGCGTCCTGGTCGTAGGACACATAGGTACCCTCGTTCGGCGCACCGCCAGGCGGGATCCACCACAATCGGAACAGCCCCATAATGTGGTCGATTCGGATTCCGCCGCACCCCCGCAGCATCGCACGTACGAGGTTACGAAACGGGCGGTATGCCGTTTGTTCCAGGCGATCCGGACGCCACGCGGCCAGGCCCCAACCTTGTCCCAGACTGTTATAGGCGTCGCCAGGAGCACCGATGGTGACGCCGGCGGCGTACGTCATTGGATCGGCCCACACCTCGGCACTCGCCGTGCCGACCCCTACGGCGAGGTCGGTGACGATACCGACCCGCATACCGGCCTCGCGTGCGGTTGACTGCGCAGCGGCGAGTTGCCGGGCTGCCACGTTTTGGAGCCAGCGGTAGAAGTCGATCAGCCCTCGATGAGTGCGCGCGAAGTCGTCGACCGCATTCGCACAGGCATCGTGCAGGCCCGTTGGCCAGCCTGTCGAATCGTGTCCGCACACCTCGACGATGGCGCACCAGGTTGCGAACTCCTCGAGATCGGGATCCGGCGTGTCTATGCCATCGCGGGTCCGGTTGGCGAACAGCAGCCTCAGCGCGCGACTCTTTGCGGTCCACACTGCGTCACGATCGATGGTGTCGGCATCTCCGATGCCCGCGAGCAGGTCGGTGCGTAGCCGATCTATCTGCGCACGTAGTTCAGTTGGAGCCGCGACGTACTCATCGAGAGACTCTGGCCTGATATATATCGGATTCAGGAATCGGCGACTCGTCGGCGAGTACGGCGACGGTGACATCGGTGGCGTCGGTTCGGCTGCGTGCAGCGGATTTGTCAAGACATACCCGGCGCCCAACGCAGCCGACCACTCGGCGATCGCCGCCAGGTCGGCGAAATCGCCGATCGCCCAACTGTCCTGCGAGCGCACGCTGTAGATCTGAACCGCGAAACCCCATTCACGTCGGCTGCCGACACCGGCGGGCATACCGAGGAAACGTGGGACGACAATCAACGAGCTAGTGATGCTGCCCTCCGATGTCCTCAGCGTGAGGGTGTGATAGCCGCATGGCACCGTGGGCGGTACTTCAACAACCAACGAGTCGTCCCGCGCGCGGTTCAGCGTGAGAGCTGTGCCGTCCTCCAATTCCAGCAGCGCGTCAGACCCAGCGGGGGCGGCGATTCGTCGGGGTTCGCCCTCGCGCACGACGATGCACGCGGGCAGCGGATTGTCGCGGTCCCGCGCACGGCGCGCGTCGAACGCATTCGCGATGTCATCGGTAGAATCTACATATACTTCGAATGCAGCCAACGCCGCGATTACCGTAGCGCGCGACACCTCCCGCCGTACGCCATCGTTCCCGACGTACGCCACCGCGATGCCGTAGGCCTCAGCCAATTCCCGCAGTGCGGGCTCAACCTGAGTCATTCCGGTTCGGCTTGCTGCAGCACAATCACCGAACGCGCCGTGACATTGATCTGGGTCCCGGCCGTGAGGGTGTCGGTGCGGCGCTCGCATTGGCCCCGAGCGGTGTCGACGACCAGATTCCAGCCGAACTCGTAGTCTTGATCAGGCAGCACGAAATCGAGGTCGCCCTCGTGCGCGTTGAAGAGCAATAAGAACGAGTCGTCCACGATCGGCTGCCCGCGGTAGTTCATCCCCTTGATGCCGTGGCCATTGAGGAACACCATGATCGCCTTGCCGAAACCGGCGTTCCAGTCCTCGGGCGTCATCTCGTCGCCGGACGGCGTGAGCCAGGCTATGTCGCGTTCGGCGTTGCCCTTGGCGTAAGGCTCTGGGTGACCGTCGAAGAACCGGCGCCGCCGAAAGACCGGGTGCTCGTGACGCAGGTGCGTGAGTGCGGCGGTGAACTCGGCGAGATTCTCATCGACCGTGCCCCAGTCGACCCAGGTCAGTTCGTTGTCTTGGCAGTACGCGTTGTTGTTGCCGTGTTGGGTGCGCCCGAACTCGTCGCCGTACAGAATCATCGGAACGCCCTGGGAGACCAGGAGGGTGGTGAGGAAGTTGCGTACCCGCCGATTGCGTAGTTCGTTGGTCTCTGGGTCGTCGGTGCTTCCCTCCACACCGGAGTTCCACGATCGATTATGACTTTCGCCGTCGCGATTGTCCTCACCGTTGGCCTCGTTGTGTTTTTCGTTGTACGAGACAAGATCGCGCATTGTGAATCCGTCGTGCGCGGTGACGAAGTTGATGGATGCGGCGGGGCGCCGTCCGTTATGTGCGTACAGGTCTGAGGATCCGGTAAGCCTGGAGGCAAATTCGCCCAATGTTGATGGCTCGCCGCGCCAGAAGTCGCGCACGGTATCGCGGTACTTGCCGTTCCATTCGGTCCATAAAGGCGGAAAGTTGCCCACCTGATAGCCGCCATCGCCGATATCCCACGGTTCGGCGATCAGTTTGACCTGGCTCACGATGGGGTCCTGCTGCACGAGGTCGAAGAACGCCGAGAGCCGATCGACATCATGTAACTCGCGAGCCAGCGTCGAGGCCAGATCGAACCGAAAGCCGTCGACATGCATCTCCGTTACCCAGTACCGCAGCGAGTCCATGATCAATTGCAGCGAATGCGGCTGGCGCACGTTCAGCGAGTTCCCGGTGCCGGTGTAATCCACGTAATGGCGCGGGTCGGATTCATCGAGTCGGTAGTACGCCGCGTTGTCGATGCCGCGAAACGACAGGGTTGGTCCTAGATGATTGCCCTCGGCGGTGTGGTTGTAAACGACGTCGAGGATCACTTCGATGCCGGCGCGATGCAATGCCTTGACCATCGCCTTGAACTCCTGAACCTGCTGGCCGGCGTCACCGGCCGAGGAGTACGCATTGTGCGGCGCGAAGAAGCCGATCGTATTATAGCCCCAGTAGTTCCACATCCCGGCCTCACGAAGCCGGTGATCATGAACGAACTGATGCACCGGCATCAATTCGATTGCGGTGATACCCATCCGCCGAAGGTGCTCGACGATCGCCGGGTGCCCAATAGCGGCATACGTACCGCGCTGTTCCTCCGGGATGTCCGGGTGTAATTGGGTCAGTCCCTTGACATGCGCCTCGTAGATCACGGTGTTGTGATAGGCGGTCTTCGGAGGGTAGTCGTTTCCCCAATCGAAGAAGGGATTGATCACGACTGACCGCATTGTGTACGGCGCCGAATCGTCGTTGTTGGGCTGGTCCGGGGCCTCGGCGTCGTAGCCGAACACAGCGGGGTGCCAATCGACCTCGCCGGAGATGGCCTTCGCATACGGATCAAGCAGCAGCTTGCTCGGGTTCGTCCGTTCGCCGAGCGTGATATCGCCCGGACCGTGCACCCGGTAGCCGTACTTCTGTCCTGGTTCTACCCCGGGGAGGTAGCAGTGCCACACGAAACCGTCGACCTCGGGTAGCGTCACGGCCTGCTCGGTACCATCCTCGGCGAATAGGACGAGAGCGACCTGTTCGGCGACCTCGCTGAACAATGAGAAATTCGTGCCGCTGCCGTCGTATGTCGAGCCGAGCGGATAGGCCGTTCCGGGCCAGATCTCCATGCGTGATTCCCTCCACGGCCGCGGATACGACCACGGCAAATCATTCTCCCAGGTTCACAGGTCGGAATCTGTCCGTGGGTCGTCGTACGCTGGTCCCGTGCGAGCGAAGACAGATTTGATACCGACCCATGGCACCTTCGAGGTGATCAGCGAGTACGAACCGTCCGGTGACCAACCGACCGCTATTCGCGATCTGGAACGTCGGATCAAGGCGGGCGAACAGAACGTGGTGCTGCTGGGCGCCACGGGAACCGGTAAGTCCGCGACCACCGCGTGGCTGATCGAGAAGTTGCAGCGCCCGACGTTGGTCATGGCGCATAACAAGACCCTTGCCGCGCAGCTGGCGAACGAGTTCCGCGAGTTGCTGCCGAACAACGCCGTCGAGTACTTCGTGTCGTACTACGACTACTACCAGCCTGAGGCTTACGTTCCGCAGACCGATACGTATATCGAGAAGGATTCGTCGGTCAATGAAGAGGTCGAACGGTTGCGGCACAAGGCGACCATGTCCTTGTTGACCAGACGGGACGTGGTCGTGGTGGCTACCGTGTCGTGCATTTACGGTCTCGGCACGCCACAGGAGTACATCGACGCGTCGGCGCGGCTGCGGGTGGGCGAGGAGTACGACCGAGAGCAGTTGTTGCGGCGCCTGGTGGACATGCAGTACACCCGCAATGACATCGCGTTCAGCCGCGGTACGTTCCGCGTGCGTGGCGACACGATCGAGGTAATTCCTGCCTACGAGGAACTCGCCGTGCGGATCGAGATGTTCGGCGACGAGGTCGAGCACCTGTATCGGCTGAATCCGCTCACCGGCGAAGTGGTGTCTGAGACTGACGAGATCTTCATCTTCCCCGCCACCCACTACGCCGCCGGACCGGAGGCGGTCGAGCGCGCGGTCAAGGGAATCGAATCCGAGCTTGAGCAGCGCTTGGCCGAACTCGAACGACAGAACAAGATGCTCGAGGCGCAGCGGTTACGCATGCGCACTCAGTACGACGTCGAGATGATCCGGCAGGTCGGGTTCTGTTCCGGGATCGAGAACTATTCGCGGCACCTGGATGGTCGAGAGCCGGGTTCGGCGCCATCGTGCCTGCTTGATTACTTCCCGGAGGATTTCCTGCTGGTCATCGACGAGTCGCATCAGACGGTGCCGCAAATCGGCGCGATGTACGAGGGAGACATGTCCCGCAAGCGCACCCTCGTCGACCACGGGTTCCGGCTACCGAGTGCGGTCGACAACCGGCCGTTGAAGTTTGAGGAGTTCACCGAACGGATCGGGCAGACCGTCTACCTGTCGGCGACGCCGGCGCGGTACGAGTTGGATCTGGCGAAAGGGGAGTACGTCGAGCAGGTGATCCGACCCACCGGCCTCATCGATCCGGAAATCGTCGTCAAACCGACGAAGGGTCAGATCGACGACCTCGTGCATGAGATCCGCACTCGCAGCGAGAAGAACGAACGCGTCTTGGTCACCACGCTGACCAAAAAGATGGCCGAGGACCTCACGGATTACCTGTTGGAGTTAGGAATACGGGTGCGCTACCTGCATTCCGAGGTCGACACGTTGCGCCGCGTTGAACTGCTGAAGGAACTTCGCAAAGGCGAATTCGACGTGCTCGTCGGTATCAACTTGCTGCGTGAGGGGCTCGATCTGCCGGAAGTGTCGCTGGTGTCCATCCTGGATGCCGACAAGGAAGGGTTCCTGCGCAGCGGTACGTCGCTGATCCAAACGATCGGCCGCGCGGCGCGCAACGTGTCCGGGCAGGTGCACATGTACGCCGACACGATCACGCCCTCGATGGCGCAGGCGATCGACGAGACGGCGCGACGTCGCGAGAAGCAGCGACGGTACAACGAAGAAAATGGGATCGACCCGCAACCGCTGCGCAAGAAGATCGTCGACATCCTGGACGGCATTTATCAAGAGGCGGACGAGGAACTTCCGGTAGGCGGTAGCGGTCGATCACAGTCCCGCGGCAAGAAGAGCGTGCCGGGTGGGTCCGGTGGGGAGATGTCCGGGGTAATTCCGCAGGATGTGCAGTCGCTGCCGCGGGCAGAGTTGGCGGACCTGATCGCGAAACTGCAAGAGCAGATGTTGACCGCAGCCCGAGAGTTGCAGTTCGAGCTTGCCGCGCGACTGCGTGATGAGATCGCCGACCTGAAGAAGGAACTGCGAAATATGGACCGCGCCGGCGTCTGATCCGGACACGGAATCGAGGTGGCAGGCAGTTACATCAGGCCGGCGGCGTACGCCCCGAGTGTGCTGGCCAACTCGCTGATCTCGGCGCGGGTGTCAGCATCGGGATCACCACAGACCACGATCGGATCGGCGACCGGGCGCCACTGCATTCCGGTGGTGATCGCCTCCAGCGCCCGCAATGCACCTGACGCATCGCTGTTGGAGTGCAGAACCGCGGCGTACGGCAATGACTTCGTGGCTTCCAGACACGGGTAATAGATCTGGTCGAAGTAATGCTTCATGGCGCCGGCGAGATAGCCGATGTTCACCGGGCACAGCAAGATCACCCCGTTGGCGCTGAGCGTGTCGTGCGCTCCCGCCGTCAGCGCCGGCAGTGTCGTTACCTCCAGGCCAGCGAGCTCGTCAATAGCCAGTCCGTCGGCGACGGACTCGGCGACGGCCGCCGTACCGATCGACACCGTGTGGTGTACGACGAGCACCCGGCCCGCTTCGGCTTCCTGGGTCATGACAGTTCCACGCTCCTGTTCAGCTGGCGCACCCGCCCTGGGCTCATTTCTGCCGCCCACCATGCCACGGTTAGAGTGCGGAACATGATCGAGCAGTCCCTACGCGGTCCGTTCTACGGTAAGAGCCTGACCGACATCCGAGCAATGGTCGATGAGCGATCCGTTCTCGCCGTCGCCGTCGAAACACTGGATGCGATCGAGCGCACCCAGCCCGATCTGAATGCGTTCGTGCATGTTGATCGCGAGCGGGTGCTGGCCGATGCGGCCGCACTCGATGCCACGACGGGTCAGCGCGGCCCCCTGCACGGCGTCCCCGTCGGGATCAAAGACCTTATCGACGTAGCCGGATGGCCGGTGACATCCGGGTCGCGCCTGCTGGCCCGACGCATTGCGCAGACTGACGCGGAGGTGGTGACGAGCCTGCGCGCGGCGGGAGCGTTGATCGTCGGCATGACCTTGACGCATGAGTTTGCGTTCGGCGGGACCGGGGACGTCAGCAAAGACGGCGCCGCCCGAAATCCGCACGATCTCGGGCGGATGACCGGCGGCTCGAGCGCCGGCAGCGGAGCGGTCAGTGCGGCCGGTCTGGTCCCATTGGCCTTGGGTACGGACACCGGTGGGTCGGTGCGCATTCCGTCAGCGTTCTGCGGGGCGGTGGGGATCAAGACCGCGTACGGCGACGTCCCCTCGACGGGCAGCCAGGATCTTGCGCCGAACTTGGACACGATCGGCGTACTCGCCGGCGACGCGGACGTCGCGTGGGCGGGATGGTCGGTACTGACCGGGAAACCGGTTCCCGAGGCTGTCGCGCCAACGTGGTCCTGGCTGAATATTGATCGAGTCCCACTCATCGACCCCGCGGTCGCGGCGTTGGTGCGTGAGGTGTTCGATGCGGCCAGCGACGATGCCACGGCAGAGGTGTCGCTGGGTAACTGGCCCGAGATGCGCAGCGTGGCGGCATCGGTGATGAATCGCGAAGCGTACGACGTACACGCCCATCAGCTTGATGAGCGTCGCGATGATTACGAGCCTTCGACGTGGGCGCGTATCGACGCGGGACGACGCGTGAGCGATGAGCAGTACGCCGCCGCCCGGGCGCAGCAGGCCGCCTGGCGGCAGTCGCTGATCGATTTTCTGGAGCCGAATCAAGTCCTGGTGTCGCCGACGGTCGGGGTAACGGCGCCGCGGATAGGTGAGCGGGATATGACCGTTGGCGGCCACAACGGGAACAGTTCGCAGATTGCCGCCAACCTGACGGTGCGGTGGAACCTGGCGGGCTTTCCCGGTGCGAGTGTTCCGGCGGGTGAGATTGACGGGCTCCCGGTGGGCCTGCAAATCATCACCACGCCTGGGCAGGAGGGCGCGCTGCGGGCGGCGATCGCTCGGGTGCGCGACGTTGTGGCACCTCGCGGCGACTGATCCAGGACGTGGGGGCATAATGTCCTAGTCCAGTTGGAGGGGAGTATTCCCGCACACCACACTCGTCACCACGGTCGGTTCGCGCCGACCCGGGTTGGTGGCCGCCCATGACGGCGGTGGAAGAGACCTCCGGATCGACAGCAACGCCGCGCGCAGGACAGTCCTGCCCACGAGCGGCGTGCCGTGAGCCGGAAGGTACCTGCATTGCTGAACCAAACCAGCGAGATCCTCGCGTCCACTAACCCGGAAACCGGCCAGCCGTATTTCCCCTGGTGGGTCTGGGCGATCACGATCGTCGCCGTGCTCGCCGTGATGGCCGTGGACCTGTTCGTGGTGGACCGCGACCCGCATGAGGTAGGCCCAAAAGAGGCCGGCCGGTGGGTGATCTTCTACATCTCGCTAGCAGTCGTATTCGGGCTAGGGATGTGGGCCTTGGTGGACGGTCAACATTCCATTGAGTTCTTCTCGGGCTGGATCACCGAATATTCGCTGAGCGTCGACAACCTGTTCGTGTTCGTACTGATCATGAGCTCGTTCGCGGTGCCGAAGATTCACCAGCATCGGGTGCTACTGATCGGCATTTTGATCGCGCTGGTGCTGCGCACCATCTTTATCGCGGCGGGGTCTGCGATCATCTCCAGTTTCCAGTGGGTCTTCTTCATCTTCGGCGGCTTCCTGCTGTACACCGCATGGAAGCTCGCCTTCAAGAAGGAAGATGAGGACGAAGAGTACCAAGAAAGCAAGCTGATCCGCACGGTCCGCAAGATCTACCCGGTGACCGACGATTATCACGGGTCGAAGTCCATCGTGAAGATCAACGGCAAGCGGTGGCTGACGCCGATGTTCATCGTGATGCTGGCGATCGGATCTACCGATCTGCTGTTCGCGCTCGACTCGATTCCGGCGATCTTCGGGCTTACCAAGGAGCCGTACATCGTCTTCACCGCGAACGCGTTCGCACTCATGGGCCTACGTCAACTCTACTTCCTGATCGGTGGCCTGCTCGACCGCTTGGTGTACCTCTCACACGGTCTGGCCATCATCCTCGGCTTTATCGGCGTCAAGCTGATCTTCGAGGCAATGGCTGCGGTGGGCATCGACTGGGCGCCGCACATTGGCATTGAGATTTCGCTGGGCGTGATAGTCGGGGTGCTGTTGCTGACCACCGTGCTCAGTCTGCGCAAGTCGAACAAGGACAAGGAACTGCTGGCTCGAGACGAAGCCGAAGTCGCGGCGCGGTTGGACGGCGACGGTACGACCGGAAACGCCTAGCACGCGTGCTGCTGGCCCCGCCGTTTCTCTCGGGGTCAGCGCACGCGACGGGCGTCGGCCAACGCGGTGAGGAACTGTGCGACGGCGGCGGTGTCGGCAATTCGCAGTGTGGCGCAGGTCGGGCCGGGTCCAACCTTGACCCCTACATCTCTGCCGCGCAAGCGTGCGAAGGCGTCCTCGTCGGTGACGTCGTCGCCAAGGAACACCACGACCGTCGCACCGAGTCGATCGCGCAACTGGTCCAGAGCGGCGCCCTTGCCGGTATGTACCGCGGCGACCTCAACGACCTTCTTGCCCTCGGTGACGTGTACGCCCTCGATCGAGGCCGGTCCGGCTTCGATGTCGGTGAGAATCGCGGCGATGTTCGAGTCTGTGGCGTGCCGATAGTGAATCGCCGTACTCACCGGTTTGCGCTCGACCTCGACGCCATGGTGCGCATTGGCAACGAGGTCCGCGGCCCGGTTGATGTGCGCGAGACGCTCGGTGTCCGTGGCGGAGAGTGTGGATTCGAGTCCCGACTCGAATTCCAGCCCGTGTGATCCAACCAGATTCGTCGTTCCATAGAGCCCGGTGAGCTCACGCAACACATCCAATGCGCGGCCAGAAATGACGGCGGTATCGGTGTGCGGCTGGGCCGCGAGATCGCGCAGCGCCGCAACGGACTCCGGTTCGGGACGGGCGTCGGCGGGCACCGGCACGATCTGTGCCATGGTGCCATCGAAATCGGAGGCCACGAGCAGGATCTCGGCGGCCGCGAGGTCGCCAATGGCGCGTAGCGCCTCTGCCGGCAACACAGTGCGCGCTACGTTCACGCTCCAGAGTCCTTTCGGCTGCGCTGATGGGCGTCGTCCATGTAATCGACGTACGTGCGTGCCCAGGAGGCGACGTCGTTTCGGTGAATCTGGCGTTGCAATGTCCGTATCCGTCTACGCTTTTCTTCATCGTCGGCCTGCAGCGCGGCGAGGTAGGTGTTCTTGAGCCCTTCGATGTCGTACGGGTTCACGCGAAATGCTTGTCGCAGTTCCAGCGCAGACCCGGCAAACTCTGACAGCACCAATGCGCCAGTGCCGTCCAATCGGCATACGACGTACTCCTTGGCCACCAGATTCATCCCATCGCGGAACGGTGTGACGAGCATCAGGTCGGCTGCGAGATACAACGCGACAATCTCTTCGCGTGGCAGCGAGCGGTGAATGTAGACGACTGCCGGGCGGCCAACGCTGCCGTAGGCACCATTGATGCGGCCGACGGTGCGTTCGACGTTCTCGCGCAGCAACCGGTACGCCTCGACGCGTTCTCGACTTGGCGTTGCAACCTGGATCATCACCGTGCTGTCAGGGTCCACCTTGCGCTCGAGCAGCAATTCCTCGAATGCCTCTAATCGGGTGCCAATTCCCTTGGTGTAGTCCAACCGGTCAATGCCGAGCAGGATGTGGTCGGGATTGCCAAGCTCGGCGCGGATCTGCGCGGCACGTCGCTGTACCGACTCAGTGGCCGCGAGTTCGGCGAAACTATCGACGTCGATCGAGATCGGGAAGCTGTGCGCACGAACCACGCGTGTGTCGACCGGAACCGCGCCCCGAGCGGGTTTGAGGCCGAGCAGACTGCGCGTAAGCCGCAGGAAGTTTCCGGAACCGCCGGGGGTCTGAAAACCGACCAGATCCGCGCCAAGCAGCCCTTCGATGATCTGAGTCCGCCACGGGAGTTGGCTGAACAACTCGTTCGGTGGAAATGGGATATGGAGGAAGAACCCGATGCGCAGGTCCCGTCGCAGTTCACGCAGCATCGCCGGTACGAGTTGTAACTGGTAATCGTGCACCCACACGAATGCGCCGGGTGCCGCGACGCGCGCGGCAGCCTCAGCGAACCGTCGATTGACGCGTACGTAGGCATTCCACCAATGTCGGTGATACTCGGCCGGAACGATGGCGTCGTGATACAGCGGCCACAATGACGTGTTCGAGAAGCCTTCGTAGTACTCCTCGATATCGTCCTCAGTCAGCGGAACGGGGTGCAGTATCAGTCCGTCATTCTCAAAGGACGGCAACTGCTCGTCAGAACTCTCCGATGCGTCTCCGGTCCATCCGATCCACGCTGCCGAACCGGCCTGCTTACGCATCAGCGGCTCGACGGCGGTGACTAGACCACCAGGTGACCGACGCCAGGACTTTTGGCCGTCGTGCGCGACGACGCGGTCGACGGGGAGTCGGTTTGCTACGACGACGAAATCGCTCAGGGAGGACACGTAATAGAGATTACCTAGGTTCACACGATGCGGGACTCGGCCTCGGGACGGTCTGAGGTTCGGTGGCCCCAACTCCCCAGCATGCGCCGCAAACTCGCGTAGAACAAGACTGGTGGAGTGGGATTTTCAGTCGTACCCTCAGACATGTGAGGACGAACCGGACAGCGGTGTAACCCTTACAGGCACGAAGCCCTCGGTGGTTGTCGAACGGCGGATCAGGACCCACAAGAGCGTCCCCGCATCGGTCGAAGGACCAGGACCCACCCCGGGCTTCGTGCCTTCCTCTTTCCAGGCCGTTCGCTCGATCGGACTCGCCAGTTCGCCTTCGGTCTCAGCACCTCGAGCAACGCTGGACCGTGCTGGGACCGACTTCGCACATCTCGATCGCTGGTCGCCTGCTCTAGTGCCGCCTGGTCTCGTGCCGAACTGGCGGGTATCGACCAGAGTAGAGAGGAACGAGGTCCACGTAGCGGGGACCTCCGTAGGACCTCAGTGTTGGTTCTCCTAGTCGCCACGACGGACCTCACGACCCTCGTTCCTGGACTGAACGACCGCTAAGGTGGATTCGAGACTTACACGTACAGCGTTGGCGTGTTCGCACGAAGGGAAAATGAATGAGCAAACAGTACGAACTGATTCTCACCGAGCAGCGGGACGCTGTCCTGCTGATCACGCTGAACCGGCCCGACCGGATGAATGCATGGACACCGGCGATGAGCGCGGAGATGTCCGATGCGATCGAGGCCGCGAACGCCGACGACAGCATCGGCGCGATCGTTGTCACGGGTGCCGGGCGCGGTTTCTGCGCAGGCGCCGACATTGGCGCGGTCTTCGAGAAGAACCTCGAGGAGTCGGCCGACAAGGAGCCTGAGAAGCCGCAGGTGGGGGACTGGGTCGCGCTGTGCCGCCGCTCGAAGCCGTTGATCGCCGCCGTGAACGGCCCGTCGATCGGTGTCGGGTTGACGATGATTCTGCCGTTCGATCAGATCGTCGCATCGAGTACGGCGAAACTGTCCGCGCGCTTCGTGAAGATGGGGCTGGTTACGGAACTGGCGTCGTCCCACTACCTGATTTCGCGGTGCGGCTGGGGCGCGGGCAGCTGGCTTGCGCTGAGCGGTACGACGATTCTTGGTGATGAGGCGGCGCAGCTTGGCCTGGTCGACCGCGCTGTCGAGCCAGAACGTGTGCTTGAGGTTGCGATGGATATGGCGACCGAACTGTCCGGCAATCCGCCGGCCCAGTTGCGGTTTGTGAAGGAACTGCTGACTGCGAACGCGGTCGAGACCGATTTGAACCTGATTCAGCAGCGCGAGCATGACCTGTTGGAGAAGTCGTACAAGACTCCGGATCACGCCGAGGCGATCGCGGCGTTCATGGAGAAACGTCCGCCAGTCTTCCGATAGCGAGTCAGGACCGCGGAGGTCAGCCTGATCTCGGGCAGGACGGTCGCGCCGAAGGTTGTGGTTACGGATCATATTGCGCCCGATGTTGCACCGACTACGGTGCGACATCGGGCGTGACGTGTGCATAGGGCGCCCGTGGATACGGCACGGCGGATCCTCGCCGGACTTCTTGGGGTGGGCGCGAGCCCACCACCTAGTGTGTGGTCGGCCAGTGGGCCTAGGCCCAGGTGAACTTTTGCAGAGTGTGGCAGTCGGCCGGGACCGCTCCGGTACGGCCGCCCGCCGACCAGGTGACTTCGCCGACGTACACGTCGCCATTCGCGTCTACCGCGATGCCGTGCGGGGCGAAGAATGAGCCCGCTGCGGCTGGATCGGGCGATCCCCAGCGGGACAGCATCTCGCCGGTAGCGGTCCATACCGAGCAACTGCCGCCCGGGGCGTCCGGTCCTGTGCTGGTAATCCACGGGCCGAGGCCCGCGCGCATGCCGAGTTCGGCTACGTAGAGCAGTTCGTCCGGTCCGAACGCGAGCGCACAGGGCCGATTCACACCCGCGATCAGGTCCACGAACTTGCCGTTACGGTCGAAAATCTGGATACGACTGTTTTCGCGGTCGGCAACGTACAGATGCTGTTCGTCAGGCGAGGCTGCGATCCCGTGCGGCAGGGTGAACTCCCCGGGCGCCTCTCCCGCCTCGCCCCAGGAGAACTCGTGGTTGCCATCGAGGTCAAAGACATGCACACGAGCGTTGCCGTACCCATCTGAGACGTAGATCTGGCCGTCGCTGAGAATGGCGCAATCCGTCACTCCGTTGAATGGGCTTCCGGCGTGCTTGCGCTCCTTGGGCACGGCCGTGCTCATCATGTCGAGGCGGTGATTCTCGCTGTCGTCCACGCGGGAGTCGCCAGGCACACCCGGCGTCCCGATCATCATGAGCAGTTCGCCTTCGGGGGTGAACCGCCGCAGTGTGTGGTCGAAATCGTCGGTGCAGTAGACGGTTCCGTCGGGGCCGAAGGTGAGGCTGTGCGGATGCGTGAACAAGCCCTCACCCCAGGAGGTCACAAAGGATCCGTCGCGGTCATAGACGATGACGGGGTGCTCGCCGCGGTTGAACACGAATGCCCGTCCGTGCGCGTCGATGTCGACGTCCACGACGTCGGGGTGCGACCAGCCGGCGGGCAGCTGCTCCCAGTCATCGACGAGTCTCGCGTTCATCTTTTCAGCCGGCACGGCTGCCTCCATCACTGCGAAAGGTCACGTCGTCGACCTCCCGACCGTCACCCACTAGTTCACAATCGGCCAACCGGCCGACGGTGTCAACGGTCCGGACCAACCGCTCTGCCTCGGCGGCTCATGACCAGCTCAACTCGGGGTCGCGCGGTTCGAGGCCGGTAAGCCGTCTACAGCAGGGGCGTTCGGGTGGAGGACGGTACATTCACGCCCATGACGAACGACCCCACTGCGGCGATTGACCGACGTGCCAACCGCGCGAGCGCCGACCTGAAGCGATCTGCGGGAGAGTGACGCACGATAATCGCCCGTTATCGTGCGTCACTCTCCCGCAGATGGGGTCAGATGGTGCATGTGCGGTGGGCCTGCCGGTGCCGGCTACCAGCCGCGGGCGCGCCATTCATCGAGCGAACCGCGTTCAGCCGCGAGCGTCGTGTCGTCACCGTGCCCCGGATATACGACGGTGTCCTCAGGCAGCGAGAAGATGCGCTCCTCTACATCCGACAGCAACTGCTCGAAGTCTCCGGGCTCCCACGTTTTGCCGACGCCGCCGGGGAAGAGTGAGTCGCCGCTGAACAGGTGGCCGCTACCGTTCGGGTCCCGCCAGTACAGCGCAATCGAACCCGGGGTGTGCCCGCGCAGGTGAATGACGTCCAGTTCGACGTCCCCGCACTTGACCTTGTCGCCGTGTACCAGCGGGTCGGTGGGGATCGGGAGTTCGGGCGCGTCCTCGGGGTGTGCGTACGCCACGGCGCCGACCACGCCCATCAGCATTTCCAGACCCAGCCAGTGGTCCTGATGGCGGTGGGTGGTCACGATCGTCTCCAGGATTCCGTCCCCGAGGCGTTCGCGGACAAGTTCTACCAGCCGTTCGGGTTCGTTCGCTGCGTCAATCAGCAGCCCGTTCCCGGTGGCCGTGCACCGCAGAAGGTATGCATTGTTGTCCATCGGCCCGACGCTCGCCTTGGTGATCTCCAGCGCGCTGGTGTTGATCGGCTCAGACGTGGTCCCGGAATCGATGTGGCCGTTGTAGGTCACCGCATGCCTCCATACCGTTCGTGGGGTTGTGCCGTTCACCATAGGTCGCGGCCACGACAAAATCTTGTCCGGCCCGCTCATTACTCTGGTGCGCATGGACCGACTTGTCATCCGCGGCGCCCGTGAGCACAACCTCAGGGACGTCAGCCTCGATCTACCCCGCGATGCACTGATCTGCTTCACCGGCCTGTCTGGCTCGGGTAAGTCGTCGCTGGCGTTCGACACGATCTTCGCCGAGGGCCAACGGCGGTACGTCGAATCCTTGTCGGCGTACGCGCGTCAGTTCTTGGGCCAGATGGACAAGCCGGACGTCGACTTCATCGAGGGCCTCTCACCGGCCGTCTCGATCGATCAGAAGTCGACCAACCGCAACCCGCGTTCGACGGTCGGCACGATCACCGAGGTGTACGACTACCTGCGGCTGTTGTTCGCCCGTGCGGGGGTGCCGCATTGTCCGGAATGCGGCGCGGTGATAGCGCGGCAATCGCCGCAGCAGATCGTTGATCAGATACTTGAACTCCCCGAAGGCACCCGCTTCCAGGTGCTCGCACCCGTCGTTCGCGGTCGCAAGGGGGAGTACCTCGACCTGTTCTCGTCGTTGCAGTCGCAGGGATTCAGCCGCGCGCGAGTCGATGGTGTCGTGTATCCGCTGACCGACGCTCCGGAGCTGAAGAAGCAGGAGCGCCACGATATCGACGTGGTGATCGATCGCCTCAGCGTCAAGGAATCGGCCAAGCGCCGAATGACTGACTCGATTGAGACCGCACTCGGTCTAGCCTCGGGCATCGTTGTGATCGAGCAGGTCGACCTCGATGAGAGCGACCCCGAGCGTGAGCGTCGGTTCAGTGAGAAACTCGCCTGCCCGAACGGCCACCAACTTGGTGTCACCGAACTAGAGCCGAGATCGTTCTCCTTCAACGCGCCGTACGGCGCCTGCCCGGAGTGCACCGGCCTCGGCTTCCGTAAGGAAGCGGATCCCGAACTCATCGTCCCGGATCCTGATAAGACGCTCATGGAGGGTGCGATCGCGCCCTGGACCACGGCCGGCAAACTGACCGATTACTTTGTCCACTTACTGGGCTCCCTCGGCGATCAGCTCGGATTCGACCTCGACACACCGTGGCGAGCGCTATCGCCAAAGGTCCAGAAGACCATCTTGAACGGGTCCAAGGACCAGGTGCACGTGAAGTTCCGCAGTCGTTACGGGCGGCAGCGGTCGTACTGGGCGAACTTCGAAGGCGTGTTGCCATTCCTCGGACGCCGCCATGAGGAAACTGACAGCGACTGGGCGAAGGACCGTTACGAAGGCTTCATGCGTGACGTGCCTTGTCCAGTATGTAAGGGAACGCGCCTCAAGCCGGAGATTCTCGCCGTCCGACTCGGTGGCCGGTCCATCGCTGAAGTGACCGATCTGTCGATCGGCGAATGCGCGGAGTTCCTAGGTGCCCTAGAACTCGACAACCGCCAGGCGATGATCGCCGCACGGGTGCTCAAGGAAGTACACGCCCGTCTCGGGTTCCTGGTGGACGTCGGTCTCGACTACCTGTCGTTGTCGCGCGCCGCAGCGACCCTCGCCGGCGGCGAGGCACAACGGATTCGGCTCGCCACTCAGATTGGATCCGGCCTCGTCGGCGTCCTGTACGTACTCGACGAGCCGTCTATCGGGTTGCATCAGCGCGATAATCATCGCCTCATCGAAACTCTCGTGCGGTTACGCGACCTCGGCAACACCCTCATTGTCGTTGAGCATGACGAGGACACCATCCGCGCCAGCGACTGGGTGGTCGACATCGGTCCTGGCGCGGGGGAGCATGGCGGTGAGGTCGTGGTGTCCGGTCCGGTGAAAGATCTACTGCGCTCCAAGAAATCGCTCACCGGCGCGTACCTGTCCGGGCGCCGTGAACTCGAGGTCCCCGCCTCGCGTCGCACGCCCAACCCGGACCGCGTACTGACCGTTAAGGGGGCGCGGGAGAACAACCTGAAGAACGTCGACGTGTCATTCCCGCTGGGCTGTCTGGTAGCAGTCACCGGCGTCTCCGGGTCTGGGAAGTCGACCTTGGTCAATGACATTCTCTACGCCACGATGGCGAACTACGCCAATCGCGCCAGGCTCGTTCCCGGCAGACATACCCGCGTCAACGGCCTCGAAGAGATCGACAAGGTCGTCGGTGTCGATCAGTCGCCCATCGGCCGTACTCCGCGATCGAACCCGGCTACTTACACGGGCGTATTCGATCACGTACGCAAACTTTTCGCCGCGACGAGCGAAGCCAAGGTCCGCGGCTATCAGCAAGGCAGGTTCTCGTTCAACGTCAAAGGCGGGCGTTGTGAGAACTGCCAAGGCGACGGCACCATCAAGATCGAGATGAACTTCCTGCCCGACGTCTACGTGCCGTGCGAGGTCTGCAAAGGCGCCCGGTACAACCGCGAGACGCTCGAAGTGCATTACAAAGGCAAGACCATCGCGCAAGTACTCGACATGCCGATTGAGGAAGGCGCGGAGTTCTTCGCAGCTATACCAGCGATCGCGCGTCACCTGGACACCCTGGTGGAGGTCGGATTGGGGTACGTCCGTCTCGGTCAGCCCGCGCCGACGTTATCCGGTGGGGAAGCCCAGCGCGTGAAGCTCGCTTCCGAGCTACAGAAGCGATCAACCGGCCGTACGGTTTATGTCCTCGACGAGCCGACCACAGGGTTGCACTTCGAGGACATTCGTAAGTTGTTGCTGGTGATCCAGGGCCTGGTGGACAAGGGCAATACCGTGATCACGATCGAGCACAACCTGGACGTCATCAAGACCGCCGACTGGCTGATCGATATGGGCCCGGAGGGCGGCGCCGGTGGTGGCACCGTCGTGGGGCAGGGGACGCCGGAGGAACTCGCCCGCAACGAGCGCAGCCATACCGGACGGTTCCTCGCCGAGATGCTGGACGGCCGCGCGGAACCGACCCTCGTCCCGATCACGGAACCTAAGACACTCACCCGCGCCATGGTGGCGGCAGCGAAGGCGAACGGCACTGCCGCATCCGCGAAAGTCACCGCGCCAAAGGCATCCGCGCGCAAACCCGCACAGAGCAAGGCAACCACGGCGCGCGCTGCCAAGAAGACCGCCAAGAAAGCGGTAAAGCGCCCGGCGAAGGCGGCGAAAGGCTAGTTGAGCATCAGAGATACATCCTCAGACATACAGTGGAGGAGTGATGAGACCGGCCGGTGTGAGTAACCCGTCGGACTATCGACCCGCACCGGGGACCATCCCGGATGAACCGGGCGTCTACCGCTTCTACGACCGGTACGATCGCGTGATCTATGTCGGCAAGGCGAAGAGCTTACGCAGTCGGCTGTCGTCGTATTTTCAGGACATCACGGCACTGCATCCGCGCACGGCGCAGATGGTGACTACCGGCACTCGCGTCGATTGGACCGTAGTCGGCACCGAGGTCGAGGCGCTGGCGCTGGAGTACTCCTGGATCAAGGAGTTCGACCCGCGTTTCAACGTCCGATATCGCGATGACAAGAGTTATCCCAGTCTCGCAGTCACGTTGAACGAGGAGTTCCCGCGGCTGCAGGTGATGCGTGGTCCGAAGAAGCGCGGTGTGCGGTACTTCGGACCGTATGCCCATGCCTGGGCGATCCGCGAGACGCTGGATCTGTTGACCCGCGTGTTTCCCGCCCGGACGTGCAGTAACGGCGTGTTCAAGCGACACGGACAGATGGGACGCCCCTGCCTGCTGGGCTATCTCGATAAGTGCTCGGCGCCGTGCATTGGGCGTGTCGATGCTGAGCAGCATCGCGAGATCGTGGACGAATTTTGTGAGTTCATGGCCGGCCGGTCCGACGCGATCGAACGACGGCTACGCCGCCGGATGCTGCAGGCCTCGGAGAACCTCGAGTTTGAGAAAGCCGCACGCCTGCGCGATGACCTCACCGCCCTGTCGAAGGCGACCGAGAAGAACGCGATCGTGCTTCCCGACGGCACCGACTGTGATGTCGTCGCCTTCGCCCAGGACGACCTTGAGGCGTCGGTGCAGGTTTTCCACGTCCGTGGCGGACGAGTCCGCGGGCGGCATGGCTGGGTTGTCGACAAGGTCGAAGCGGTGACTACCGCCGAGTTGGTCGAGCAATATCTCTTGCAGGTGTACGGCGCAGAGGAGACCGCACTGGTCGTGCCCGCGACTGTGCTGGTGCCCGAACTGCCGCCGGATGTCGACGCGGTCACTGAGCGGCTCAGCGAGTTGCGCCAGGGGCGCGTCGCCGTGCGTGTACCGCAACGTGGCGCGAAGAAGGACCTGCTGCAGACCGTTGAACGCAACGCGCTCGAGGCGTTCAATCAGCACCGCCTCAAGCGTGCCAGTGATCTGACCGCCCGATCGCAGGCGCTGAACGAATTGCAGGAGGCGCTCGAACTCGACGACGCTCCGCTGCGCATCGAATGCGTCGACGTTTCACATGTGCAAGGCACCAACGTCGTCGCCAGCCTGGTGGTCTTTGAGGATGGACTTCCGAAGAAATCGGACTACCGGCGGTACACGATTCGCGGTGCGCTGCGGGACGGCGAAAGTATCGACGTACACCAGGCACGCGCCGGTGAGGGGGTCGATGACACGGCAGCGATCGCCGAGGTGGTCACCCGTCGCTTCCGCCGACTGTTGGATGACAAGGACGAGCCCGCCGTGGACGACGGTCGTCCGCGCCGATTTGCGTACCCACCGAACCTATTCGTCGTCGACGGTGGCGCACCTCAGGTCGCGGCGGCGTCCGATGCACTGACTGAACTGGGGGTCACGGACGTAGCGGTCATCGGGATCGCAAAACGATTGGAGGAGATCTGGGTGCCCGGGCAAGACGATCCGTACATCCTGCCTCGTTCCTCGGAGGCGATGTATCTGATCCAGCGCCTGCGTGATGAGGCCCATCGATTCGCGATCACCTTCCACCGTCAGAAGCGCGGCAAGGCGATGCTGGTGTCCGAACTAGATGGAGTCCGGGGGCTCGGCGAGGCTAAACGCAAGGCTCTGCTGGGCAAATTCGGAAGCGTCCGTGCCCTGCGCAAGGCTGAGGTCGACGAGTTGATGACAGTGGAGGGAATCGGTCCGGCCACCGCCCGTTCGATTCACCAGGCCCTCCACGCCGAGGAAGCACCGCCAACGCGAATCGATCCCCGCACCGGCGAGGTGCTCGATACGCAATAGGCTCGATAGCGTGATCCGACAAGCTAGGGAGTAGCCCGTGAGCAGCAGCCACGTCTCTGAACTCGAGGTCGTCCTGTTAACCGGCTTCTCCGGCGCAGGACGCAGCACCGCCGCTCGTGTCTTGGAGGACCTCGGTTTCTACGTGGTCGACAACTTGCCGCCGTCGATGATCCCGCAGGTGTTACAGCTCGCAGCCGACGAGGCAGCCATCGAGCGCGTCGCGATCGTGACCGATGTGCGCAGCCACGCATTTGGGCACGGTGTCATCGAGATGATCGCGACCTTGAAGCGGGACGGCGTAGCGCCGACCGTCGTGTTCCTCGATGCCGCCGAGGACGTGCTGGTACGCCGATTCGAAAACGTACGACGTGCGCATCCCCTGCAGGGCACTGGAACCATTACTCAAGGGATCGCGGCTGAGCGCGCGATGATCGAGCCGCTTCGCGGTCTGGCCCATCTCCTCCTCGACACCACTGACCTGTCGGTGCACGACCTTCGTCGGCGGCTGGAAAGCCGATTCGATACGCCCATCGGCGACGAGATCAGGCTTTCGGTGATGTCCTTCGGGTTCAAGTACGGCGTACCGCTCGACGCGGACTTCGTGTTCGACGTGCGCTTCCTGCCGAACCCGTTCTGGATTCCGGAACTGCGCGCGCTGACCGGTCAGGACGACGCGGTCAGCGATTATGTGCTCGGGCAGGACGGGGCCGTGGACACCCTGGATAATCTTGAACGACTCGTGAACACTGTCCTGCCGGGTTATCGTCGCGAGGGCAAGCGTTACACCACAATCGCTGTGGGATGCACCGGTGGTAAGCACCGGTCCGTCGCGATGGCGCGTGGGCTGGCCGCCCGCCTGGTGCGCCCAGGTGTGGGGGTGCACGAACGCCACCGCGACTTGGGTAAGGAGTAGCGATGACCTACGCGCCACTGAATCCCATCAGCGGGGCCTCTGTCGGCAAGGTGGTAGCCCTGGGAGGCGGGCACGGCCTGGCAGCTTCGCTGAGCGCGTTGCGCCGAATCGCCCGGCAAATCACAGCCGTGGTCACCGTCGGCGACGACGGGGGATCCAGCGGCCGAATTCGTCGCGAACTGCCGGTGCTACCGCCTGGCGATCTTCGTATGGCCTTGGCGGCCCTCGCGGCGGACGACGACTGGCACCGGCTGATCGCCGACATGCTGCAACACCGGTTCGGTGGACAAGGAGCACTTGCCGGACACAGCGTCGGCAATCTACTGATCACCGGCGCAACCGAAGTCATGGGCAGCAATCCGGTGGCTGCCCTAGACGCCGTCGGCCGCATCATCGGCGCGGTGGGGCGGGTGCTACCGATGTCGCTGGCTCCGCTGGAGATCGCCGCACAGGTGTCCGGGATCGACGCCGGGCACCCCAGCGACATCCACCGAATCAGGGGGCAAGTCGCCGTTGCGACGACGCCCGGTCACGTCGAATCCGTCGAACTCGTCCCGCCGAACCCGCCCGCCTGCCCGCAGGCGTGTGCCGCAATCGTGGACGCCGATCAGATCATCTTCGGCCCGGGCTCGTGGTTCTCTTCGGTGTTGCCGCACCTGCTCGTGCCAGATCTACGGCGAGCCATCGAGACGAGCCCAGCCCGGCGATACGTGACGCTGAATCTCGCGCCGCAGCCCGGGGAGACCGACAATTTCACCCCGCTGGAGTTGCTCAACGTGTTCACCGATCACGCACCGGGCATGCGTATCGACGGCGTGATCGCCGATGAAGCCGCGGTCCTCGGCAGTTGCGGACTTCAAGCGGCCTGTGATCGTCTGGGTGCGAGGTTGGTCGTGGCGGATCTGGCGTCGAACCAGTCGCGCACCACGCACGATGCGGAAAAGTACGCCAGAGCGTTGAGAAATGCGCTATCGGATTGAGCAGATCCGCGCATCCGATAGCGACGGAGTGCCGCTACGGGCACAATAGGCGTGCCGAGGTGGGGCCAGTCGGGACCCCGCCGCGAGGGGAGAAGGTCACTTCGGATGGCGATGACCGCCGATGTAAAAGCCGAGTTGTGTCAGGTCGAAAGCAAGAAAACCTCTTGCCGGAAGGCGGAGGTCGCCACGATCCTGCGACTCGCCGGCGGGTTACATCTGGTGGCAGGTCGCATCGTGATCGAGGTCGAACTGGACACCGGGGCGGTGGCCCGGCGCCTGCATCGCGAGATCGGTGATCTATTCGGCATCGGCGCCGACCTGCAGATGCTCAGCGGCGGCAACCTGCGCAAAGGCAGCCGTTTCGTCGTCCGAGTCTCTCGCGACGGCGATTCCCTCGCACGGCAGACCGGCATCGTCGACCTGCGCGGGCGCCCGGTTCGAGGGCTCCCGCCGGCGGTCGTCGGCGGCGGCAGCGGCGAATGTGAAGCAGCGTGGCGCGGCGCGTTCTTGGCGCACGGTTCGCTGACCGAGCCGGGTCGTTCGGCCGCGTTAGAAATCACCGCCCCGGGGCATGAGGCGGCCCTGGCCCTGGTCGGTGCGGCCCGGCGTCTGGGCATCGTCTCGAAGGCGCGGGAGGTACGCGGTGCCGATCGCGTGGTCATCCGCGACGGAGATTCGATCGCGGCAATGCTCACCCGAATCGGTGCGCACCGTTCGGTGCTTACGTGGGAAGAACGGCGGATGCGGCGAGAGATCCGCTCCAGTGCCAACCGCCTAGCCAACTTCGACGATGCGAACCTCCGTCGTTCGGCGCGTGCCGCGGTCGCGGCCAGCGCGCGGGTTGAGCGCGCCCTGGAAATTCTCGGCGATGCCGTGCCTGAGCACCTCGTCTTCGCCGGGCGCCTACGTCTGGAACATCGCCAGGCATCCCTCGAGGAACTCGGCCAGCTCGCCGATCCGCCGATGACCAAGGATGCGGTCGCCGGCCGGATCCGACGTTTGCTTGCGTTGGCGGATAAGCAGGCTCGGGAACTGGGCATCCCAGACACAGAAGCTGCCGTGACCGACGACATGCTCGCGCCGTAACTACTCACGCAAAACTGATAGACGTCACACGCGGCACGCTGGATCTGACTCGTTGCACGGCTAGGCTGGGGAGGCATTACCGGACCGCAGCGTCGCGGCCATTCTGACGATGCCGGACGCCAGAACTGAGGAGCACCTGCACGTGACCGTCAAAGTAGGCATCAACGGCTTCGGCCGCATTGGACGCAACTTCTACCGGGCCGTCGTCGCCAGCGGAGCCGATATCGAGATCGTCGGGGTGAATGACCTCACCGATAACGCGACCTTGGCGCACCTGCTGAAGTACGACTCGATCCTGGGACGCTTCGACGGCGACGTTACCTCGACCGACACGGACATCACCGCCGGTGGCCACACCTTCAAGGCGTTCGCGGAGAAGGATCCGGCAGCGCTCCCGTGGGGTGAGCTCGGCGCCGACATCGTGGTGGAATCGACCGGCATCTTCACTGAAGCATCGAAGGCGCAGGCGCATATCGACGGTGGCGCGAAGAAGGTCATCATCTCGGCCCCGGCCAAGAACGAAGACATCACCATCGTGATGGGCGTCAACGACGACCTGTACGACGGCGCGAAGCACAACATCATCTCGAACGCGTCGTGCACCACCAACTGCCTCGCTCCGATGGCGAAGGCGCTCAACGACGGCCTAGGCATCGTCAAAGGTCTGATGACCACCATCCACGCTTACACGCAGGACCAGAACCTGCAGGACGGGCCGCACAAGGACCTGCGTCGCGCCCGCGCCGCGGCACTGAACATCGTTCCGACCTCGACTGGTGCGGCCAAGGCCGTCGCGCTCGTACTGCCCGAGCTCAAGGGCAAACTGGACGGATACGCACTGCGCGTGCCGACCCCCACCGGTTCGGCCACCGACCTGACGTTCGAGGCTGCCCGTGAGACCTCTGTCGAGGAGGTCAACGAGATCATCAAGAAGGCTGCCGCGTCCGGCCCGATGGCAGGCAAGCTGGTCTACACCGAGGACGAAATCGTATCCAAGGACATTGAGACCGATCCGGCCTCCTGCATCTTCGACTCCGGACTGACCAAGGTGATCGGTAACCAGGTCAAGGTCGTTGGCTGGTACGACAACGAGTGGGGCTACTCGAACCGCCTCGTCGACCTCGTCGCACTCGTCGGCGCGTCCCTCTAAGTCGCTGAGGATGCCTCACCCCGATTGGGGTGGGGCTTTTCTCATCACTGGCCCGGAACACAACCGGCTCGGAACACAAGGAGAGAGATGAAAGACCTTCAGGACCTGCTGGCCGAGGGGGTCGTGGGGCGCAATGTGCTGGTCCGCGCCGACCTCAACGTGCCGCTGGATGGCGACCGGATCACCGATCCTGGACGTATCGAGGCGACGCTCCCGACGCTGACCGCCCTGATCGAAGGCAACGCCCGCGTGATCGTGATGGCTCACTTGGGCCGCCCGAAGGGCGCTCCCGATCCGCAGTACTCACTGGCACCCGTTGCCGAGAAACTCGGCGAATTGCTTGGACGCGATGTCGTGCTCGCCGCTGATCTCGTCGGGCCCTCGGCCCACGCGGACGTCGAGCACATGTCCGATAGCGATGTCGTGTTGCTTCAGAACGTGCGGTTCGACCCGCGGGAGACGAGTGAGGACGAGGCCGAACGTGCGGCGCTCGCTGCCGAGTTAGTCGCATTGGTCGGCGAGGACGCTGCGTACGTCTCGGACGGATTCGGCGTGGTACATCGAGCCCAGACCTCGGTGTACGACATCGCCAAGGCTCTCCCGGCGTACGCCGGCGGGTTGGTCGAGGCCGAGGTACGCGTACTCAAGCGGCTCACTGAGAACCCCGCGCGGCCGTACGGCGTAGTGCTTGGCGGCAGCAAGGTCAGCGACAAGTTGGCTGTCATCGAGTCACTATTGCCGAAGGTCGACACCCTCGTCGTTGGCGGCGGGATGTGTTTCACCTTCCTCGCCGCGCAAGGCCACACCGTCGGCACCTCGCTGCTGGAACAGGACCAGATCGATACCTGCAAGGAGTTGTTGGCCAAGAACGGCGCGAAGATCGTGCTGCCCGTCGACGTCGTGTGCGCGGCGGAATTCAACGCCGACTCACCGGCCAGCGTGCACCCCGTCGATGCGATTCCGGCCGAGCAGATGGGGTTGGACATCGGCCCGAAATCCGTCGAATTGTTCGCCTCAGCGCTGAATGGCGCAAAGACTGTGTTCTGGAATGGGCCAATGGGCGTCTTCGAGATGGCGCCGTTCGCCCACGGCACCCGAGGTGTCGCTGAGGCGATCGCCGCCGGAGACAGTTATTCGGTAGTGGGCGGCGGCGACTCCGCGGCTGCCGTGCGTCAACTCGGTATCGGCGAGGATCGGTTCTCGCACATCTCCACCGGCGGTGGTGCTTCCCTGGAGTTCCTCGAGGGTAAGCAACTCCCCGGTATCACCGCTCTGGAGGAGTCCGCATGAGCAACAACGGACGTCGACCGCTGGTCGCCGGCAACTGGAAGATGAACCTCACTCACCTCGAGGCGATCGCGCTGGTACAGAAGGTTGCGTTCAGCGTGGATGACCGTGGCCTGGAAGCGGTCGAAACCGTGGTCCTGCCACCGTTCGTGTCCCTGCGTGGAGTGCAGACCCTGGTCGACGGCGACAAGCTCGAGGTCGGGTACGGCGCCCAGGACGTGTCCCAGCACGACTCTGGCGCGTACACCGGTGAGATCAGCGCTGCAATGCTGGCGAAACTTGGCTGCCGTTATGTCGCGGTCGGGCACTCTGAACGCCGCGAGTATCACTATGAGGACGACGCCACCGTCGCCGCGAAGGCGGCCGCCGCCATCAAGCACGGCATCGCACCGATCGTGTGTGTTGGTGAGGGGCTCGATGTCCGTGAAGCCGGCGAGCACGTCGCGTACGTCGTGGCGCAGGTCGAAGGATCGCTGGCGGGAATCAGCGCCGACGAGGCGAAAGACATCGTGATCGCATACGAGCCGGTCTGGGCGATCGGGACGGGTAAGACCGCGACGCCGCAGGATGCCCAGGAGGTATGTGCGGCGATCCGCGACAAGCTCGCCGACCTGTACTCCGGTGACCTCGCCGACCGTGTCCGCATCCTGTACGGCGGTTCGGTCAAGCCCGACAATGCTGCCGCGCTGGCTGCTGAGGTTGACGTCGATGGCGCCCTGGTGGGCGGCGCTAGCCTCGACGGCGAGCAGTTCGCTGCGATCTGCCGCGGCTTCGGAGCATCGGCCGAGTAGTCCCTGCAGTGCGGCTCGCCGGGCACCTCCGAGCGAGCCGCACCGCGCCGCACGCGCCCGCGGGGGTATCCTGTGGGCTGCGTTTGATGCATTACCTACTTCGTCTGGAGCGACGTCTGTGAAGCTGCTCTTCGAGATCGGCCTAATCGTCTCGAGCATTGCGCTCATCGTCCTGGTGCTGTTCCATCGTGGGCGCGGCGGCGGGCTGTCGTCCATGTTCGGCGGGTCGATGACCTCCCAGTTGTCCGGGTCTTCCGTGGTCGAGAAGAACCTGAACTACGTTACGGTCGTGTGCGCGATCATCTGGGTCGGCTGCATTGTGGTACTCGGCCTGCTCTACAGGCCTTAGGACTTCGTCGCGAGACCCGGCCAGACGGCCGGGTCTCGTTTCGTCACGACGATCGACGGGAGAATGAGATAACCATGGCGAACGGAAATGTCATCCGGGGTAGCCGCGTAGGCGCCGGGCCGAGCGGGGAGAACGAGCGCGGTCAGGCGGTACCACGGGTACGCGTGGATTTTTTCTGCGTGAACGGGCATACCTGTCGACCAGCCTTCGCCATCGAAGCAGAGATACCCGAGGAGTGGGACTGCCCCAAGTGCGGATTGCCTGCCGGGCAAGATGCTGCGAATCCTCCCGGGGCCCGTACCGCCGAGCCGTACAAGACTCACATCGCGTACGTGCGCGAGCGCCGCACTGACGAGGACGGCGCCGCGTTGCTCGATGAAGCCTTGCAGAAGCTTCGGGCTCGACGAGGCGAGTCCTAGGCATCTGCCCGCACCGCCGGTTCTGCTGCGGCGCGCGCGGTCCCCGCTGCCAATACACCAGCGGAAGCCGACGTAGATTATCGGTATGAGCATTCTTGACGAATCGATAGCCCGACTCGACGGTACGAGAGGGACCCTCGCTGACCTCACTGGTGGCGCGCCCGCGCTACTGGTCAACGTCGCCAGCAAATGCGGGCTGACACCTCAATACGCGGGACTGGAACAACTGCAGAAGGACTTCGCCGGTCGCGGGTTCACTGTCGTGGGGTTCCCGTGCAACCAGTTCGCCGGCCAGGAGCCAGGCAGCGCCGAGGAGATCGCCGAGTTCTGCAGTGCGACGTACGGCGTGACGTTCCCGATGAGCGAGAAGATCGACGTCAACGGCGATGACCGGCACCCTATCTATGCTGAACTCACTGCCTCCTCCGACGAGCGCGGCACGAGTGGTGACATCCAGTGGAACTTTGAAAAGTTCGTCGTCCGCGCCGATGGCAGTGTCGTCGCCAGATTTGGCCCGAAGGTCACCCCGGACGATGAGCGACTGGTGGCCGCGATCGACTCCGTACTGAGTTAGTCGCGGGCAGGAAGTGCCGAGGCTGCGGCTTCGTCGAGCAGCCAGCGGGTGAGTACCCGGCCGCGGGGCCCGGCCGCGGGAATGTCCAGCGGATCGGCCCCGTTGATCGCCTGAGCGACCGCCGGTGCCTTACCGGCACCGGTGGTCATCAGCCACACCTCATTGGCGGCAGACAGCGTCGGGAACGTCAACGACACCCGGGTTGGCGGCGGTTTCGGGCAGTCCCGCACCGCGCAGGCCACGTTCGGGTCCGTCGCGGCTGGCGACTGCGGGAAGATCGACGCCGTGTGCCCCTCTTCGCCTACGCCAAGCATCAGGACGGCGAACCGAGGACACGACTCGCCCGGTGGTGCATGACGGGCCAGCTCGTCGGCGTACGCCGCGGCAGCTGCGTCCGGATCATCGCCGAGCGGACCATCTGCCGCCGCCACGCGATGGATGTTGGCAGCATCGATTGGCACGTGTGCGAGGAGCGCTTCGTCGGCCTGTCGGTCGTTACGATCGGCATCCGCCGCAGGGACGAACCGTTCATCACCCCACCACACGTGCAGTCGTGACCAGTCGATCTCGCTCGAGCGTGCGCCGATGGCCCGCAACACGGCGATGCCTGTGCTTCCACCGGTCAGCACGACATGTACGGGGCCCTCGGGTTGGCGCCGGGTCGTGGCGATGAACAGGTCTGCGGCGTGCGCAGCGGTGGTCGGCAGGTCACCGAGGACGTCGATACTGGTAGTCAACGGAATGGTTCTCCTCAGGTGGTCGTGGTAGTTCCATTGCGAATTTGCGCGGCTGCCGCGTGGCGTATTTCGGCCGTGACGGCTTTCGTGCGCGGGCGTTCGGGGTCAATCCAGATATGCGTGCGGCGGTGCCGCCGCTGAGCCAGCTCTGGCACGCCGCCGGCGGCGGAGAGGGCGTCCGCGTAGGTTTCGTCGGCTCCTTGTCGGCGCAGTTCCTCCGTCAGCAGGTCGCCCAGATCGCGCTCACGGATAGGCATCCGCTGCTCGCGCTGTCCGGTGCGAGTGATCACCAAATCGCCGCCTTCGCGGACCAACTTCAATCGGCGCTTACCCGCCAATGCGATCGACACCCCCGTAATCCCGGAAGCACCGACATTCTGACGTGAGGGGCGGATCTTGCACGGCAGTCCGAGTCGGCTCTCCAGCCACCCGGCCAGCAGCAACATCGCGGGGGAATCGGTCGAGCCGTGCACCTTCAGCGCGGTCGGCGTATCGGTGATCGAATCGAACGAGGACGCCAACGCTGAGCGCCACTGGGTCGTGCGGGTCCAACCCAGGTCTGTATCGCCGGGGGCGTAATCGATCGCGCGGTCATGTAGCGCGTCGGTACCAGTGCGTAGCCATCCGCAGTCGGTGATCCGACGGTCGGCGTACACGCCGACAGCATCGGTGGCGATGACGCTCGGCGGTGGACCGTGCCACCACGCCACCACAGGCGCGTCGGGCGCCAGCAGCGGTAGCGTGACCGACTCGGCGTGCAGGGCCAATCGCCCGTACATCCGCATCACGATGGCCTCGCCCGGCCCGAGCCGGCCACCGACCAGGACCTCGGCGTCCAGCCTCGGCTGCGGGGCATCTAACTCGCGGCGGACGACGATGAGCAGCCGACACGGGTTCATTGCCGCAGCCTTCGCGGCGGCTTTTTCGGCGTCGGTGACGTAGCGCTCGTCGACCATCACGACCAGCGTGAGCGCATTTCCGGACGTGACCGCTCCGCCCATACGCCGTTCGGCGGCCAATGCCTGCACAACGGCCGTTCCGGTGGTGTCCCATAATGTCGTCATTGACTTACGCCCTTCTGCATCAGGGACGACGCCAGACGCGTCCGTCGCGGGCCAGCATGTCATCGGCTTCGGCGGGTCCCCACTCACCCGCGCGGTAGGGCGCCGGTTCGGTTGAGTCCCAGAACTTTTCCAGCGGGTCGATCACTGCCCAGGATGCCTCCACCTCTTCATTGAGTGGGAAGAGTGTCGCATCGCCGAGCAGCACGTCCAGCAGCAATCGTTCGTAGGCTTCCGGGCTGGACTCGGTGAAGGTTTCGCCGTACAAGAAGTCCATCGCTACATCGCGGACCTCCATCACGGTTCCGGGCACCTTCGACCCAAATCGCAATGTCACGCCTTCGTCCGGCTGCACCCGGATGACCAATTGGTTATGCCCGAGATCCTCAGTGTCCGTCGGCGCGAACGGCAGGTGTGGGGCCCGCTTAAAGTTCAGCGCGATCTCGGTGACGCGGCGGGGTAGACGTTTACCGGTACGCAGGTAGAACGGCACTCCGGCCCACCGTCGGGTCTCCACGTGCAATGTCACGGCCGCATACGTCTCGGTCGTGGAGTCGGCCGGGATTCCGTCTTCCTCGCGGTACCCGACGGCACGCTCACCGGCGAGCCATCCTGGCTGGTACTGCCCGCGGACCGCGTGCCCTTCCAAGTTGGTCGGCAGCGTGATGGCTCGCAGTACTTTGAGTTTCTCGGTGCGGATCGCCGACGGAATGAACCGGACGGGTTCTTCCATCGCCGTGAGTGCGAGTAACTGCAACAGGTGATTCTGCAGGACGTCGCGCGCGGCGCCGGTGTGATCGTAGAACGCTGCGCGGCCCGCGATGCCGACTTCTTCGGCCATGGTGATCTGGACCGAATCGACATAGTGCGAATTCCAGATCGGCTCAAACATGGTGTTTGCGAACCGGAAGGCAAACAGATTCTGCACGGTCTCTTTGCCGAGGTAATGGTCGATCCGGTATACGTCGCGCCAGCCGAAGACTCTGTCGACGAGTTCGTTGAGACGCTTTCCGGACTCCAGGTCATGGCCGAAGGGTTTCTCGACGACCACGCGGCGCCATCCGCCGGAGCGCTCATTGTCGGCCATGCCCGTGCGGTGTAACTGCTGCAGTACGGTCTCGAAGAAGGACGGCGGCACGGATAGGTAGAACGCGGCGTTTCCCTTGATGCCGTGCGTCGAACTCAACGCGTCGAGGGTGGCGCTGAGTAGGTCGAAGGCCCGGTCGTCGTCGAACTCGCCCGGCACGAACTTGATGTTGTCGGCCAACCGCTCCCAGACGCTTTCATCCCACGGCGTGCGGGCGTGCTGCTGGGCAGCCTCGCGAGCGAGTTGCGCGAAATCGCCGTCCGCCCAATCGCGTCGTGCGAATCCCAGCAGCACGAAGTTGGCCGGCAGGAGGCCGCGGTGCGCAATGTCGTAGATTGCCGGCAGTAGTTTCTTACGGGCGAGGTCGCCGGTGATGCCGAATACGACGAGAGCACAAGGCTCCGGGACGCGGGGGAGACGTCGGTCGCGCGGGTCGCGCAGCGGATTGAGGGTGGTGGCGACCGGAGTGGCGGCGATGTACTCCGGCTCCGGTTCAGCCGGGGGGACAACGAGGTTCACCGGCGCCGACTTCGCGCGGGACGCTTTGCGCTTCGGATCCTTCTTGGCAGATTTGCCCGCTGTTTTCTTCCCGGATGCGGCAGGTGGCGTCATGCGCGGCTCCCTCCTCGAGTGCGGCTGTGGAGTTAGGCGACTTCGGCGTTCAGGGCGGCGAGCAGCGCGGTGATCCCCGCTGCCCGATCGCTCAGGTGCACGTGCAATACCGGCCGGCCTTGGTCGGCGAGCACCTGCGCATCTCCGGCGGCTTGCGCGCGCTGAAGCGATCCGAAGGTGTACGGCCGGTCGGGGACCGCGGCATCTTCGGAGCTGTCAGCGGTGATCTGCAGGAACACGCCGTTGGGGTGTCCACCCTTGTGGTACTGACCGGTGGAGTGCAGGAAGCGTGGGCCCCACCCGAACGTCGTCTGCCGGCCGCTACGTTGCGCGATCAGTGGACGCGATGCGCGCAGCGCGACGTCAGCGTGCCGATCGAGGTACGCCATCACAGCGACGTACCCGTCATCCGCGGCGGCACTGAACAGTGCTGATAGTGCGCTCGTCAGCGTGGTCGGGGTGCCTAGGGCACCGCCCAGCACCGTCACCGACAGGCAATCTTGCTCCAGCGCGGGAGAAACCTGCTCTGCCGCCGGCTCGTCCAGCAGCGCGCGGGCCATTCGTTTGGCCTCCTCGACGTTGGGCTGGTCGAACGGATTTACCCCGATGACGCGACTGGCGATCGCGATAGCCATCTCCCACAACAGGAACTGCGCGCCGAGCGGGCCGTCCGTGGCCAGGGCGTATCCACTGGCAGCGACCGGCGCCTCACCGGGTCCAAGGAGGCCGAGTACGGCGTCCGATCCCGCGCGCGCGAAGCCGGGCGCAGCAGCGTCCTCGACGACGACAGGCAGGATTCCGCGTCCGTCTTTTCCAGTGGATTCGGCGATCAACTGTTCGGCCCACGCCCCGAAATCGACGTTCGCCGACCCGCGGGAGGCGAGCACCAATTTCTCGGACCCGGAACGCTCGGCTGCGCCCAGCAGCGCACCCAGCTGTACGGCCGGGTTCTCGGCGTTATCGGAGCCAAGTAGCTCGGTCACCTCGGCCGCGTCGTCCAGCAAGCTGGAGATATCGGCCCCGGCGAGGCCGGCGGGGACGAGCCCGAACGCGGTCAGCGCACTGTAGCGGCCGCCCACGTGCGGGTTGGCTTCGAACACGCGCCGATAGCCGGACTCTACGGCCTGCGTTTGCAGCGGCGATCCCGGATCCGTCACGATCACGATCCGCGATGCGGGGTCGATCCCGGCCTCGTTGAAGCGTTCGATGGCGTACCGGCGATGCGAATCGGTTTCGACCGTCGTGCCTGACTTCGATGAGACGACCAGCACGGTGCGTTCGAGATCGGCCTCGAACGCCGCGGCGACCTGGTGCGGATCGGTCGAATCGAGGGTTATCAGCGGTACCCCGTCGGTTGCGCAGATCACCTCGGGCGCTAGCGAACTACCACCCATGCCGGAAAGCACGATTCGGTCCAGGCCCTCCTCGCGCAACTCGGCTGCCAGGGCCTCGATCGCAGCGAGGAGTGGACGTGAGGTCTCCGCCAGGTCCACCCAGCCCAGGCGCTGAGCGGCCTCGCTCTCGGCGGCCGCACCCCACAGCGTGGGATCCTGCGCCATGACTGCCGAGGCAATCTTGTCCCGAACGAGGTCGGCGATGGTCGTCGATAGATCGGATGGCGCTCGGCAGTCGAGGTGCATGCGGGTTCGTTCCTTACTTCTTCTCCAACGCGGCGGTCACGGTCTGGTACAGCTCGGCCCACGCGGTCTCGAACTTCTCGACACCCTCACGCTCGAGGACGGCGAACACGTCGTTGAGGTCGACGCCCGAGGCAACGACGTCGGCGAGGACCTGACGGGCAGATTCGTAGGATTCGGTCACTGCCGTCCCGGGGGCACCGTGGTCGGCGTACGCCTCCATGGTCTTCTCGGGCATCGTGTTGACGGTGTCCGCAGCGATGAGCTCGGCGATGTAGAGCGTGTCGGGGTAGTCGGGGTTCTTCACCCCGGTAGATGCCCATAGCGGGCGCTGCTTGCGTGCGCCCTTGGCCTCCAGCGCGGCCCAACGCTCTGAGGTGAACACCTTCTCGAACTCCTCATAGGCAAGCTGGGCGTTCGCGACACCGGCCTTGCCCCGCAGCGCCGCAGCCGAGTCACCGAGCCGCGCGTCGATCTCGGTATCGACCCGGCTGACGAAGAACGACGCGACCGACTCCAGGCCATCGAGTGAGCCGCCGGCGGCAATCCTCTGCTCCAGGCCGGCGAGGTAGGCCTCGATCACCTGCCGGTAACGCTCGATCGAGAAGATCAGCGTGACGTTGACGCTGATACCCGCTGCGATCGTCGCCGTGATCGCGGGGATTCCTTCATCCGTGGCCGGGATCTTGATGAACAGGTTCGGCCGGTCCACCATCCACCACAGCAACTTCGCCTCTGCGACAGTTTTCGCTTCGTCATGTGCGGAGCGAGGATCGACCTCGATCGAAACGCGGCCGTCTGTCCCACCCGTCGCGTCGGCGATCGGCCGGAGCACATCGCACGCCGCCCGCACATCTCGCGTGGTGATGGAGCGGACGGTCTCGTCGACGGTGAGCCCTAACGTGGCGCTGTCGGAGAGCTGTTCGTCGTACTGGTCAGATCCGCTGATCGCAGCCTGGAAGATCGACGGGTTCGTGGTCACGCCGACGACTGACCGTTCCTCGGCCAGCGCCTTCAGACCGCCTCCGGTGATTCGCTCTCGCGACAGGTCGTCGAACCATACGGCGACCCCACGTTCGGACAGGTCTTTCAGGTTCGCGTTCGTGCTCATCGGCCTCGCTTCTCCAAACTCTGTCTAGGATGCGTCCGCGCCGGCGGCGCGAATGCTGTCGCGCGCCGCGCTGACGACGGCTTCGGTGGTGAATCCGAACTTCTCGAACAGCACGCCCGCGGCGGCCGACGCACCAAAGTGCTCGATCGCGACGGCACGGCCGGCCTCGCCGAGCAGGCGGTACCAGGGCATCGCCGTGCCGGCCTCAACGCTGACGCGAGCCCGGATGGCCGGTGGCAATACGGCATCGCGGTACTCGACATCCTGCGCATCAAACCACTCCAGGCAGGGCATCGAGACCACGCGAGCGGCTACACCCTCGGCGGCGAGTGCCTCAGCCGCCTGGACAGCCAGGTGTAACTCTGAGCCAGTCCCGATCAGGATGACATCGGGGGTGCCCTCGGTGTCCTTCAGGACGTAGCCGCCCCGCGAGACGAGGTCTGCCGAGGCGAGGACCGAGCGGTCGAGGGTTGGCACGGCCTGGCGTGATAGGGCCAGACCCGCGGGGCGGTCGGTGTGCTCGAGCACTGCGCGCCATGCGGCCGCGGTCTCGTTAGCGTCACCGGGGCGTACGACGTCCAGCCCGGGGATCGCGCGTAGCGCAGCGAGGTGCTCGATCGGCTGGTGGGTCGGACCGTCCTCGCCGAGTCCGACCGAGTCATGCGTCCACACGTAGGTCACCGGCAGTTGCATCAGGGCCGCGAGGCGGACCGCGGGTCGCATGTAGTCGGAGAACACCAGGAAGGTGCCGCCATACGGACGGGTGCCGCCGTGTAGCGCGATGCCGTTGAGGATGTTGCCCATCGCGTGCTCGCGGACGCCGAAGTGCAGCGTACGGCCGAACGGATTCCCCGGGAACGCGGTGGACTGCCGATCCTCTGGCAGGAACGACGGTTCGCCGTCCATCGTGGTGTTGTTCGAACCCGCGAGGTCGGCCGAACCGCCCCACAGTTCGGGCAGTACGGGAGCCAGCGCGCCCAGCACCTTGCCGGATGCGGCACGGGTGGCCAAGCCCTTGGGATCCGCATCGAACGTCGGGAGCGCATCGCTCCAGCCCGCCGGTAGGGAGCGGGTGCGCAGGCGCTGCAACAGTTCAGCGCGTTCCGGGTTCGCGGTGCGCCATGCGTCGAATTCGCGCTCCCACGCCTCGTGTGCGGCACGACCGCGATCAACGGCGCCACGGGCGTGCGCCAGCACGTCCTCCGGTACATCGAACGACTTTTGCGGATCCAGACCCAGCACGGTTTTCGTCGCGGCGACCTCTTCAGCGCCCAGCGCGGCGCCGTGCGAGGCGCCGGTGTTCTGCATCGTCGGTGCCGGCCACGCGATGATCGTGCGTAACTTGATGAACGAAGGGCGATCGGTGACCCGCTTGGCCTCGTTGATCGCGTCCTCGAGCGATTGCAGATTTTCCTGGTACCCGTCTGCGGTCGTCCAGTCCACGTTCAGCACGTGCCACCCCAGCGCCTCGTACCGGGCGGAGACGTCTTCGGTGAACGCGATCGACGTGTCGTCCTCGATCGAGATGTGGTTGTCGTCGTAGAGCACGACGAGGTTGCCCAACCGCTGCGTTCCGGCGATCGAGCACGCCTCGTTGGTCACGCCCTCCTGGACGTCGCCGTCGGAGGCAATCACGAAAATGTGGTGATCGAACGGGCTTTGCCCGGGCGCGGTATCGGGGTCGAGCAGACCGCGCTCGCGACGCGCCGCCATCGCCATTCCCACCGATGCGGCGAGCCCGGATCCGAGCGGCCCGGTGGTGATCTCCACACCGCTGGTGTGCCCATGTTCGGGGTGGCCAGGCGTGAGTGAACCCCAGGTGCGCAGAGCCTCAAGGTCGGCCAGTTCAAGGCCGAATCCCGCGAGGTAGAGCTGCACGTAGAGCGTGAGGCTGGAGTGACCGGCCGAGAGCACGAACCTGTCACGCCCCATCCAGTCGGGATCGCTGGGGTCGTGTCGCATCGCGCGCTGGAACAGGTAGTAAGCGGCGGGCGCGAGGCTCATCGCGGTGCCAGGGTGCCCGTTGCCGACCTTCTGGACCGCGTCCATCGCGAGGGCACGGGCGGTATCAATGGCCCGCCGGTCGAGGTCGGACCAGCCCTCCGGCAAGACCATGGGCGGGACGCTGCGGTCGGTCACAGCTGGGCTCCTTTGTTCATCTCTGGTCAGCGGGCGCAGATTTCCGCGGCGCCGCTCCCAGCCTAGTCCGGCGACGTGGGCGTTCCCGAACCGATCGGCTTCGGTTCGGTGAATCGAACGCGATTCGCCTCACAGGAATGTGCTCCGCGTGAGGGGTCACACTGTGCCGGTCGGTGCTGTTGGCGAGTGGTACGGGCTAGACTTGCACGCTGGCGCGCTATTTTTCTTGTTGCGCGCGATCTACGAACCTCTAGTAGAAGAGCGAACCCCCGTGCAACTCATCGTCTCGGCCAGGCAGCGCCCTTGTGCGCTCGCATGCGAGGCGACCGCATGAGCACGAAGACGATCGGTGCAGCGCCCCAATCCGAACCGCGTGGGAGCGCTCTGGATGTAGTGCGGGCATACGTTGCGCTGACGAAACCACGCATCATCGAGCAGCTGTTGATTACGACGGTGCCCGCGATGATGTTGGCCGCCGGGGGAGTGGGCAGTGTCTGGCTGATCGTGCAAACGTTGGTCGGCGGCATGTTGTCGGCCGGTTCGGCCAACTCGTTGAACTGTTACGTCGATCGCGATATCGATTCGGTGATGCACCGAACTCGCCGCCGACCGCTGGTGCGGCACGTGGTGGCGCCACGCAATGCGTTGGTGTTCGGTGTCGTGCTGGGTGTGCTCTCAACGGCAGTCTTCTGGTACTACACGACGCCGATGGCCACCGTGCTCAACGTGGTGGCGATCCTGCTGTACGTGGTCCTGTACACCATGATTCTCAAGCGGCGTACGTCGCAGAACATCGTGTGGGGCGGTGCGGCGGGCTGTATGCCGGTGTTGATCGGCTGGGCCGCGGTGACTGGAGATATCGCGTTAGCTCCGGTCATGATGTTCTTGGTGATCTTCTTCTGGACGCCGCCACACTTCTGGGCGTTGGCGATCAAGTACAAGGACGATTACGCGGCCGCGGGTGTACCGATGCTCCCGGTTGTTGCGAAGCCCCAGACCGTTACGGCGCAGATGCTGGGGCACGCGATCGCGATGGTGGCGTGTTCGGTGCTGCTGTGGCCGATCGCTACCGGGCCGGTGTACGGCGTGACAGTCACTGTGCTGGGCGCGTGGTTCTTGCTGGAAACCATCAAACTGCACGTGCAGACTGTCCGCGGTGCGCAGATCCGTCCTATGCGGGTGTTCCACATGTCGAACACCTACCTGACCTTGGTCTTCGTGCTGATCGCCGTCGACGCCGTTCTATAGACGGATCTGCACCTTTCACTCGTGGCGCATCCGTCACGTGTCGGCCACGTGCCATTCACCGTGTGCATAGCGTAAAGGAGCATCATCGTCGCCACGGCAATTGACGTGAGGGGGCAGTGTGGTGCGCGGCGAGGCGACGTCCCAACACATTTCGGCGATCCGCGATGCCCTCGCAGCGTTGTCGGCAGCGCCGATGCGGTTACCGAGCGTGCCATCCGCGCCATCGTTGGTCAGTAGACACGAGGAGGCCGTCCTCGCGGCCCGCCGACGGGTGGAGCTACTGCTGGAGCGGCTCGCGGCGATCGAGTCTCGCACCGGCGTACGTCGCCGCTAGCGGGTCTCGACACGGCGTGCCCGTCGTGCAGGCCGAACGCTATTCTGGTGCTATGACCGACGCAACCGCCGCCGACGAATCGGCCATCGTCCCCGCTCACGAGTCCGAGGAAGCTTCGACGGCCGCAAAGCGGCTCGGTCGGTTTGCATCGGCGCACGGCGGTGCGAAGTTCGTCTACGTCGAGCACATTTCGGCCTTCCGCAGTCGCATCGTCGTCGTTGCCGAGGACGGGCGCTATGGCGATCAGGTCGTTGGTTCGCACGAGACTGCGATGACGGCATGTGCGAGCGCGGGTTTTGACGTTCTCGAGGGCGAATGGGATCGCGACGCCGTGGGTGCGGTGCGCACCACCGGTTACGAGTGGGGCTTGATGGGCCGCGGGCGCACCGCCGGCAAGTAAGGCGCTGCAGTCGGCGAGCAAACAGATCGCGGATTCCACGTGAACTCCTGGCCGAACCGTCTCTGAGTGGCAGGTCAGCGCCTAGCCTGTTCAGTACAGCCCCTGTCACGGGGTTCGGGACGCTAGGAGAGCGACGTGAGCGCGTACACCCGGGTCCGACCGACGGCGAGCCGCAGTTCGTGGTGCGACGCTTCGGATGCTGTAGGCGATACCGAGGCTGCCGCGCACGGTTGGGAGCGGTTGGCCGATCTGCTCGACGTGCTGGTCGATGAGTACGAGCACCACCTCGGTACGGACGCCGACGCGATCGCCGCGCAGGCGGCATTAACCGACGTGCTGGACGGCTTCGATGTCGTCTCGGCGTCCGCCAGGCGCAACGCAGAGGTGCTCGATGATCTCGCGGTCGATCTGACCCTCGCGCACGCGCGGATGGCCGCTATCGGGCGCGAATCAGAAAACCTGAACGAACCGACTGCGTCGCGGCACTCGATGGCGCGGGCGGATCGTGAAGTGCAGCATCCGCTCGACGGCAGTATCGGTGAAGCGCGCGACCGTCTGAGGATCGCCGGCTAGAGCGACTCCGCCGGCTGCGCCATCTCGGAGCGCTCGGCCTGTCGAGCGCCGCCGAGGCGGACGTACCGAATTTCTTCGGCGACATAGGTAACGCAGGCCATCAGCACTGCCGCGAGCAAAAGATGTATGGCTACAAGTGCTTCAGGCAGGTTCGTGAAGTACTGGACATAGCCCACGACACCTTGAGCTAGTTCGACACCCACCATTGCCCAGGCGGCGCGTCGCAGCCTGTCGGCTCGCACGATGTAGCTGATGACCAGCACCGTGATGCTGATGCCGATCAGCAGGAAGACGGCGTCGGCGTGCAACTGAGATACGAATGCCGGGTCGAATCCGGTACGGCCGGCTTCGGGATCACCGGAATGCGGACCGGAGCCAGTGACGACGGTGCCGGCGGCGAGCGTGAGGTACGTGCTACCCAGCAGGATTCGGGCCAGCCAATGCATCGGTTTACTGGCGTACTCCGGCACCACTCGGTCGAGATTGCGGGCGCGGTTGTACAGCACGCCGCACCAGTAGATGATCACCATCGTCGCCATCAAGTGCGCCATCACCGTGTACGGGTTGAGGCCGGTGAGCACGGTGATTCCGCCGATCACGGCTTGCGCCGGAATGCCGAGCCCGATCAGGAATGCCAGGCGAGACATGTCCTTGCGGCGGGGCTCCAGGCGACGGATCACCAGCCATGCTGTGAGCGCAATCAGTGCCAGGACGAAGAAGAGAGTGCGATTGAGGAATTCGATGTAGGTATGTACCGGTGCTGCGGCGTGCGGCACGATGTTGCCGTCGTTGCAGGTTGGCCACTGTGCGCACCCGAGTCCGCTGCCGGTCAGTCGTACGACGCCGCCGGTGATGACGAGGACGATGTTTGCGGTCAGGTTGGCCAGAGCCAGCCGACGCACATTGGTCGCGGAGGCAGCGGGAAGAGGAATGCGCACGCCCCTAGAGTATGCGGCCTGTGAAGTGGAATCTTGTGTCGCGCGCCACGCCAGGCCTACCATTACCTCCACCGTCCCCGACCTGGGAGCGCACCATGAAGATCAGCGAGATACTCAGCACAAAGGGCGCCGAGGTTGTCACGATGGCGCCGGATGCGACTATTCGGGACCTCGTCGACGTGATGGCCCAGCACAACATCGGAGCGGTCATCGTCAGTGCCGACGGCGAGGTAATCGAAGGCATCGTTTCTGAACGCGACGTCGTGCGCCACTTGAGCGACATTCCGTCGCTCGAGGGCACGCCGGTGCGCGCCATCATGACCGCGGTCGTACAGACCACCACGCTCGGAAATTCGGTCGATGGGCTGCGGCGGCAAATGACTGATGCGCGCGTGAGGCACGTCCCGGTGATCGAGGACGGCCGTATGGTCGGCATCGTGAGCATTGGTGACGTCGTGAAGTCGTCGATCGACGAACTTGAGTTCGAACGCGATCAACTCTCGAAGTACGTCAGTCAGTAGTTGACGTCGGCATCGGCGCACCCGGCTCTCGCTTAGGTAAGGCGAGCCTCGCTATTAGTTAGGCATGCCTGTGTCGGTGAGGTCACGAAGTCGATGGAATCGCGACACCCCACTAATTAGGTAACATGGGTGTTGTGAAAATCGCTCCAGCCGCTACCGAAGCCGTCGCCGTTCCGGCGTCCGGCGATGGTGGCACGCGCGAGCGCATCATCGGGCTGCTGCTGAATCACGGCTCGCAGACCGTCTCCGAACTCGCGGCGGCGCTGCAACTGACAGCGGCCGGCGTACGGCGACATCTGGACGTGATGCTCAACGATGGCCTGGTCGCCGAAACGTCGATCGAGGCCGGTCGGCGCGGGCGTCCAGCACGGCGCTACGCGCTCACCGACGCGGCGAGAGACGACCTACCGCACACCTATGACGATCTCGCCGTATCGGCGTTACGACACATCGCGGCGGTCGCTGGTCGTCAGTCCGTTCGTGCGTTCGCGGACGAACAGGTCGTGGGTCTGGAACAACGGTGTCGTACCGCGATGGACGGAGCTGGCGACGATCCGCTCGCTCGTGCGGAGGCACTTGCGCGCGCCTTATCGGCAGAGGGCTACGCTGCGTCGGCGGAATCGCTGGCTTCTGGGGGGCAATTGTGCCAACGACATTGCCCCGTGGCGCACGTCGCCTCCGAGTTCCCCGAACTGTGTGAGGCCGAGACTGAGGTCATCGCGCGTTTGGTCGGCAGTCACGTGCAACGGCTAGCCACCATCGCGCGCGGCGACGGGGTCTGCACCACACACGTACCAGGTACCGGGCCGCTCACGCTTAGCGCGCGTGAGCGATCCTCGACCACCTAAACAGCACAACAAACTATCCACACGTAATTCTCGAGCATTCGATAGCGAAGGAACACGAGGTTCTCTGATGACCACCACCGAAGGCGTGCAGATCACTCAGGATGAGCACATTGAGGCCCTGAGTCGGTACAACTACGGCTGGCACGATTCCGATGACGCGGGCGCGATCGCGAAGCGTGGACTGTCCGAGCAGGTAGTTCGCGAGATTTCCGCGTTGAAGAATGAGCCCGAGTGGATGCTGAATACGCGGCTCAAGGCGCTGTCCTTGTTCGACAAAAAGCCGATGCCACAGTGGGGCGCCGACCTGTCCGGAATCGACTTCGACAACATCAAGTACTTCGTCCGCTCGACCGAGAAGCAGGCGGCGAGCTGGGACGACCTGCCCGAGGACATCAAGAACACCTACGACAAGCTCGGCATCCCGGAGGCGGAAAAGCAGCGCCTCGTTGCCGGTGTCGCGGCGCAGTACGAGTCGGAGGTCGTCTACCACCAGATCCGTGAGGACCTGGAGGAGCAGGGCGTCATCTTCGTTGACACCGACACCGGACTGCGCGATTACCCAGAACTGTTCCAGGAGTACTTCGGCTCGGTCATCCCCGCCGGGGATAACAAGTTCTCCGCGCTGAACACGGCCGTATGGTCCGGTGGCTCGTTCATCTATGTGCCGAAGGGCGTACACGTCGAGATTCCGCTGCAGGCCTACTTCCGGATCAACACCGAGAACATGGGGCAGTTCGAGCGGACCTTGATCATCGTCGATGAGGACGCCTACGTGCATTACGTCGAAGGATGCACCGCGCCGATCTACTCGTCGGACTCGCTGCACTCTGCGGTCGTGGAGATCGTCGTGAAGAAGGGCGCACGCTGCCGCTACACGACTATCCAGAACTGGTCGAACAACGTGTACAACCTCGTCACCAAGCGTGCCAACGCGCACGAGGGGGCGACCATGGAATGGATCGACGGCAATATCGGCTCCAAGGTCACCATGAAGTACCCGGCCGTGTTCATGCTCGGCGAGCACGCGCGCGGTGAGGTGTTGTCGGTGGCGTTCGCCGGTGAAGGGCAGCACCAGGACGCCGGTTCGAAGATGGTGCACCTCGCGCCGCACACCTCGTCCTCGATCATCTCGAAGTCGGTCGCGCGTGGTGGCGGTCGTGCGTCGTACCGCGGATTGGTCCGGGTCAACGCTCGCGCGGCCGGTTCGTCGTCGGTCGTGAAGTGTGATGCGTTGCTGGTCGATCAGATCAGCCGTTCGGACACCTATCCGTACGTCGATATTCGAAACGACGACGTGTCGATGGGTCACGAGGCGACGGTGACGAAGGTCAGCGAAGACCAGCTGTTCTACCTCATGTCGCGTGGCATGGAGGAGGACGAAGCGATGGCGATGATCGTGCGTGGGTTCGTCGAGCCGATCGCGAAGGAACTGCCGATGGAATACGCGCTCGAGCTGAACCGCCTCATCGAACTGCAGATGGAAGGCGCGGTGGGCTAACTGCCCGCGTGGCGCGGAGGGTTGCCGCGCCGCACAGCAGTAGTTACCAGCGGCCACCACACGAGAGAAGAAGAGAATGACTGCTACCGATATCCCTGCCGTGGCGCAGGCGATCGAGACGACCGACAAGGTCCTGTCCCACCTGCACCCCGAAGGCTCCACCGACGTCGCCGATCACGCGATTCCGTCAGGGCACGAGGAGATCTGGCGATTCACCCCGATGCGCCGGATGCGCGATCTGCACAAAGATGCGGCGTTCGGCGGACAGATCGAGGTGTCGATCGAAAAGCCTGCCGAGGTTGCTGCGGAGGTCTCTGCGGCGGCTACTGACCAGCAAGGTGTCACCGGGTTCCTGCCGACAGATCGAGTGACCGCGCGCGCGTGGCATGCCGCCGACGAGGTACGCACCATCACCGTGCCCAGCGACGTCGTCCTGGATGAGCCAGTAGTCGTGCGGCACACCGGCAGCGATGCCGGTGCCGCGGTCGCGGCGCACACCGTCGTGGTCGCCGGCAAGTTCAGCAAATCGACGATCGTGTTCGACTTTCAGGGCTCGAGCACCTTGGCCGACACCGTCGAGTTCCTGGTTGAGGACGGCTCACAACTAACCGTCGTCGTTGTCGACGATTGGGCGGACGACGGTTTCCACCACTCTGCGCAGCACGCGCGGATCGGTCGTGACGCCCAGTTCAAGCACATCGCGGTGACCTTCGGCGGGGATCTCGTCCGCGCGAACACGTCCGTGTCGTACGCCGGACCAGGTGGCCAGGCAGAACTGCTGGGCATCTATTTCGCCGATGCCGGGCAGCACATCGAACACCGTCTGTTCGTCGATCACGACGCGCCAAAGACCAAGAGCAACGTCGACTACAAGGGCGCACTACAGGGTAAGGACGCGCACACCGTGTGGATCGGTGACGTTCTGATCCGCAAGGTCGCCGAAGGTATCGAGACCTACGAGGCAAACCGCAACCTGGTGCTCACCGAGGGATGCCGCGCCGATTCGGTACCGAACCTGGAGATCGAGACCGGTGAGATCGAGGGCGCCGGGCACGCCTCGACCACTGGCCGGTTTGACGACGAGCAGTTGTTCTACCTGCAGTCGCGCGGTATTCCGGCCGAGGAGGCCCGCCGACTCGTCGTACGCGGATTCTTCGCCGACATCATTCGGAAAATCGGCATCCCGTCGATCGAGGAGAAGCTCATCGAGGCCGTCGAGGTCGAGCTCGCCCGATCGAACGCCTAAGACATTCCAGCCATACATCGAAATTTTCAGGAGAACAGCAACCGTGGCAACGCTTGAGATCCGCGATCTGCACGTCAGTGTCAACACCGAAACCGGTGCCAAGCCCATTCTTAAGGGCGTCAATCTCACGATTAAGCAGGGCGAAACGCACGCCATCATGGGCCCGAACGGCTCGGGCAAGTCGACGCTGGCCTACAGCGTCGCGGGCCACCCGAAGTACACGATCACCTCAGGTGAAGTGCTGCTGGACGGAGAGGACGTCCTGGGCATGACGGTCGATGAGCGTGCCCGGGCAGGCATGTTCCTGGCGATGCAGTACCCGGTCGAGGTGCCAGGCGTGTCGGTGGCCAACTTCCTGCGCACCGCAGCCACCGCCGTACGCGGTGAGGCGCCGAAGCTGCGCACCTGGGTCAAGGAAGTCAAGGAAGCGATGACTGACCTCAAGATGGACCCCGAGTTCAGCGAGCGGTCGGTGAATGAAGGCTTCTCCGGCGGTGAGAAGAAGCGTCACGAGATTCTGCAGATGGAACTGCTGAAGCCGAAGGTCGCGATCCTCGACGAGACGGACTCGGGTCTGGATATCGACGCGCTGCGTGTCGTGTCCGAGGGAGTCAATCGGGTACACGCAGCCGGTGACACGGCGACCGTGCTGATCACGCACTACACGCGAATCCTGCGCTACGTGAAGCCGGACTACGTGCACGTGTTTGCCGGCGGCAAGGTCGTCGAGTCCGGTGGTCCGGAACTGGCTGAAGAGCTTGAGGCCAACGGTTACGAGCGTTTCGTGAACGTGGGCGCCGAGGCGTGAACACACCGGCGTCGTACGACGTGACGGAGGTCCGTAAGGATTTTCCGATCTTCTCGCGCGTCTTCGACGACGGCGTGCCGCTGGTATATCTGGATTCGGCGAACACCTCGCAGAAGCCGCAGTCGGTGATCGATGTGATGAGTGATCATTTCGCTCATCACAACGCCAATGTGGCGCGCGCCATGCATCGCCTCGGTGCGGAGTCCACCGAGGCGATGGAAGGCGCGCGGGCGCGGCTCGCTCAGTTCATCGGTGCGGCGCGGCCCGAGGAAATCGTGTTCACCAAGAACGCGTCCGAGGCGCTGAACCTGCTCGCTCGCACGATGGGCGATGTGCGAGGCGATCTCGAACTACGCGCCGGCGATGAGATCGTGATTTCCGAGATGGAACATCACTCGAATATCGTGCCCTGGCAATTGCTGGCCGAACGTACCGGTGCGGTGTTGCGGTGGTTCGAGATCACCGACGAGGGTCGTCTTGACCTCAGCGGTATCGACGAGTTGATCAATGAGCGCACCAAGATCGTGTCGATCACTCACGTGTCCAACATGTTGGGCACGATCAACCCGATCCGCGCGATCGCTGACAAGGCGCACTCCGTCGGTGCGCTGATGTTCGTTGACGCGTCGCAGGCCGTACCGCAAATGCCGTACGACGTGGCCTCGCTCGGCGCGGATGCTGTCGCGTTCACTGGTCACAAGATGCTGGGACCGACCGGTATCGGCGTGCTCTGGGCCCGGTACGACCTGCTCGATCAGCTCCCGCCGTTCCTCGGCGGCGGCGAAATGATCGAAATCGTGAAGATGAGCGGATCGACGTACGCACCTCCGCCGGCACGATTCGAAGCGGGGACTCCGCCGATCGTGCAGATCATTGGGCTCGGTGCTGCGGTGGACTACCTCGAGAATCTGGGGATGAACGCGGTTGCTGAGCACGAGCGTGAGTTGACGGCGTACACGCTTGATGCGCTGCAGACGGTGAAGGGCGTGCGCATTCTGGGCCCGACCACGACTGAAGATCGTGGGGGAGCGGTGAGTTTCGAACTCGCCGAGGTGCACCCGCACGACGTCGGGCAGATCCTCGATTCACACGGGGTCGCTATCCGTGGTGGGCATCACTGCGCGCGACCGGTGCACGAACGATACGGTGTGGCCGCGTCGAATCGCGTGTCGCCCTATCTTTATTCGACGACCGCGGAAATAGATGTGCTCATCGAGGGGTTAGAGAAGGTCAAGGCCTTCTTCCGCGTGAGCTACTAGGAGCATTTGGTGCAGGTTGAGTCGATGTACCAGGAAATCATCCTGGATCACTACAAGAACCCGCAGGGCAAAGGGCTGCGCGAGCCTTTTGGCGGCGAGGCTCATCACGTCAACCCGTCGTGTGGCGACGAGGTGACGTTGCGTGTGCAGCTATCGGATGACGGCACTGTCGTCGATGATGTGTCGTACGACGGGGTCGGCTGCTCCATCAGCCAAGCGTCGGTGTCGGTACTGCACGAACTCGTCACCGGCCGCTCCGTCGACGATGCGTTTGAGAAGATGTCGGCATTTACCGAACTCATGCAGAGCAAGGGAGCGGCCGAACCGGACGAGGATGTGCTGGAGGACGGCGTGGCGTTCGTCGGCGTCGCGAAGTTCCCATCCAGAATCAAATGTGCGTTGCTGGGTTGGATGGCTTTCAAAGACGCCGCAGCGCGCGCGGGTGCTGCCGTACCAGAGGGGAAGTAAGACATGTCCGAGGATACGAAAACAGCGAAGCTCGACGATCTGGAAGAGGCACTGCGCGACGTAGTTGATCCTGAGCTCGGGATCAACGTGGTCGACCTCGGCCTGGTCTACGGCATGGACATCGACGACAGTGACGTCGCGACGGTCGATATGACCCTGACGTCCGCTGCCTGTCCGCTGACTGACGTGATCGAAGAGCAGGTCAACCAGGCCGTCACCGGCGGTCCCGGCCCTGGGTTGTGTGCTGACGTCAAGATCAACTGGGTCTGGATGCCGCCGTGGTCGATGGACAAGATCACTGACGATGGTCGCGAGCAATTACGCGCACTCGGTTTCAACATCTAACCCGAGGTGGCGTTCCGTTCGTCCGACAGGTCATTCCTTCGGCTGCCCGAGAAGATCCTGTCGCCCGTTCGCTCGCTCGCGGTTCGCATCGGAATCGCGCTGCTGTTGGTGGCTATCGTGGTCTTCGCGGTATACATCGATCGAGATGGATATCGAGACGTCGATGATGCGGGCGTGGACCTGCTGGATGCGGTGTATTACACGACAGTGACGATGACGACCACCGGATACGGCGACATCACGCCGGTGTCGGACTCCGCGCGCATGGTGAATATCGTGCTGATTACCCCGCTGCGCGTCATGTTCCTGATCCTGCTGGTCGGGACCACGTTGGAAGTGTTGGCTAGTCAGGGACGCGAGCGTGTTCGTCTGGCTCGCTGGAGGAAGCACATGCACAAGCACGTCGTCGTGGTCGGATACGGCACGAAAGGCCGCTCCGCCGTCTCCACCTTGCTGAGCACCGGCAAGGATGCCGATCACATCTTGGTGATTGATCCTTCCGATCAAGCGACCCGTCAGGCGCAGGCCGATGGTGTCGCATCGATCGTCGGTGATGGCTCGCGGCGCGAAGTACTCGAGCGTGCGCACGTAGCGGACGCCGAGAAAATCATCATCACCGCCAACCGCGACGACACCGCTGTGCTGGTCACGTTGACCGCACGCCAACTCAATGCGGACGCGCACATCATTGCGGCTGTACGCGAGCAGAGCAACGTTCACCTGTTGCGGCAGAGCGGCGCGGACAATGTGGTGACATCCTCGGATTCGATCGGCCGGATGTTGGCCATCGCGTCGATAAATCCCGGCCTGGCGGATGTTCTCGATGACTTGCTCAGCCCCGGCGAAGGCCTCGAAGTTACCGGCCGCCCGGTGCATCCGGACGAGGTAGGACGTTCGCCGAAGTGGTGTTCGGATCAGGTGATGGCCGTCCTACGTGGCGGTCAGCGATACCGGTTCTACGACGATGAGGTCGCCTCGTTGCTGCCGAACGACACGCTCATCGTCGTCCGCGACGGTTCACGGCACCGGCCCCCGCCCGAATAGCGGGCGGCCAGAGCCAATGACGGCTCGGTGATCGCCGAGCCGCTGTCTCAGAATGCGCTCAACACAAGGCCCGGTGGCAACATGACGAGCACTATCGCGGCGATGATCATCGCCGCGGCGAAGTAACCCTGCGCTTGACGAGTCCGTAGCAATTGCGTGCGACGTACCCGCCACAGCAACGCCGCGGCAACAGCGGCGCCGGCGAGGAGCGTGATCAGCGTGACGGCCAGGTTGGCGTCATACGCGATATGCAGCGAGAGAAACACCGCGACCCCGATCAGCAGTCCGAATCCGGCCGATCGCGGTGCGAGCCATCGATTGATCAGCATGCCACCTCCCTAAGCTCCGTGCGGCACTTTACACTCGGTGCGATGTCCTTCCTTGATCCGTATGCTGCCGGGGACCCGAACCCCGATGAACTGAACCCGTACTTCGTGCACTTGTGCGCGGCGGGGGCGGCTGCATGCGGTATCACCTGGATGTTCCTGGACAACCTGATGGTGCGCATCGTGCTCGCGGCGATCCTCATTGGGCTACTGACGGCCATCGCGGTGCGCGGCGTCACTCAAGTCGATCCGGATGCTCCAGCCGCGCACGAGCGTGAGGGCGCGACCCGCGCGGTGGGCCCTGGCTTGAATCAGCCGCTGGTGCGACTGCCCAAATCCCTCCGCGACTAACGACGCCGCGCTTGCCAACAATTCAATGGCCTGGCGCCTCGCCATGGACCGACTGACCTGTCGACTGGCCCGGATGGTCCTGCAGCAGGCGTCCGGATCGTGTCGCGAAGCACCGCGCGTACCCGGAAAGTCGGTGGACGAACCACCTAGAATGGATTGGTTCCCCTGGTGCCGAAATGAGTGAGCCTTGCCGTGATCAATGCCGAGAAGATCGAACTGCGCGCCGGCGCACGCGTATTGATCTCGGACGCGACTATGCGGGTGCTACCTGGCGACCGGATCGGGCTCGTGGGACGCAACGGGGCGGGAAAGACCACGACGCTACGCATGTTGTCCGGCGAGTCATTGCCCGGCGCGGGCCAGGTGCAACGCAAGGGGACTTTGGGCTACTTACCGCAGGACCCTAAGAGCGGCGACCTGACGGTTACCGCGCGCGACCGGGTGCTGTCAGCTCGGGGCCTGGACGAACTCATGCGCAAGATGGCGGAGTTGTCCGAAAAAATGGGCGAGGCCGACGGCGATGAGCGGGACCGGATGATCAATCGGTATTCGCGCCTCGAGGATCAGTTCGCGGCCAACGGTGGATACGCCGCTGAGAGCGAAGCCGCGCAGATCTGTTCCAACCTTGGTCTGCCCGATCGGGTTTTAGGACAGGAACTCAGCACGCTGTCCGGTGGTCAGCGCCGCCGCGTCGAGCTCGCGCGAATCCTGTTCTCCGGAGCGGACACCCTGCTGCTGGACGAACCGACCAACCACCTTGACGCTGACTCGATCGGCTGGCTGCGTGATTTTCTACGTCGGCACGACGGCGGGCTGATCGTGATCAGTCACGATGTCGAATTGCTCGACGCCGTCGTGAACAAGGTATGGCTGCTGGATGCCAACCGCGCGGTGATGGATATCTACAACGTGGGCTGGAAGGAATACCTCAAGCAGCGCGAGGTCGACGAAAAGCGTCGTAAGCGCGAGCGCGCGAATGCGGAGAAGAAGGCCGGTGCGCTGCTGTCACAGGCCGACAAGATGCGTGCCAAGGCGACGAAAGCTGTCGCCGCTCAGAACATGATCCGCCGTGCGGAGGCGATGCTGGCCGGGCTCGAGGATGAGATCGTGCACGATCGTGTTGCGCGCGTCCGGTTCCCCGATCCGGCACCGGCCGGTCGTACGCCGCTGACCGCGAAGGAACTCTCCAAAAGCTACGGATCGCTGGAGATCTTCACGGATGTGGACCTCGCGGTCGACCGTGGTGCGCGCGTGGTGATCCTCGGGCTGAACGGTGCCGGTAAGACGACTCTGTTGAAGTTGTTGTTCGGAATTGAGCAACCCGATACCGGAGAAGTGCTGCACGGTCACGGGTTGCGCCTCGGCTACTTCGCGCAGGAGCACGACACGCTGGATCCAACGGCGAGCGTGCTGGAGAACATCACCCGCGCCGCGCCCGACGCCGTGAGCACCGATCTCCGCAAGATTCTCGGTGCCTTCCTCTTCTCCGGCGATTCCGTCGATCAACCGGCGGGCACCTTGTCCGGCGGCGAGAAGACTCGTCTCGTTCTAGCCAGCCTCGTCTCCAGCGGCGCTAACGTGCTGCTGCTGGACGAACCGACCAACAACCTGGATCCGGCTTCCCGGGAGCAGGTTCTGGATGCGCTGCGCAGTTATGCCGGCGCGATCATCTTGGTCTCGCACGATGAAGGGGCCGTACGCGCGTTGAACCCGGAGAAGGTGATCCTGCTGCCGGACGGCGTCGAGGACAACTGGTCCGAGGACCTGGCGGACCTCATCTCGCTGGCCTAGGCCGGACACCGTCCAGCGCGCATCCGCCGCTGCGCTGAGGGCGGTCGGGACGCTGCAACTACACCAGAAGTGCAGCCGCCAGCGCCACACCGAGTCCGCACCCGGCAGTGAGCACCATCGATACCGTGGCGGGACCGTCGGGGGTCTCTGCGGCACGGGGCGGCGCTGAGGCGGCGACACTGAGCAGCGGAACCCACACGGCGGCCGCCGGCAGTATCCCGAGCGCGACCGGCCGGGTGATCATGGCCAGCACAGCGGCGACAACGCCAGTGATCATGATGGGCCATGACGGTGTGCCGCGTACTTTTCGCAGCGACTCACGCAGGCTGGGGCCGCCGATCGCGGCCACGATCACGGCGGCCGCGACCGCGCCCGCCGCGAGTGCCTCACTTCGATCTAAGCGGAATGCGGATGCCTCTCCGAACTCTTGGGGCCATGACCAGCCGAGTACGCCCCACGTCAACAACAGCGTCGCCAATGCGCCGAGTCCGGCGACCAGAATCATCAACGACCTGCGTCGCAAGAAGTACACACACAACATGCCGACCCCCGCGGCTGTCCCCGCGAATCCGGCGAGCGCACTGGCAACCAGCAATACACCGGAGGCCAGGCCGAGTCCCGTCGACCACAGCAATCCACGGCCGCGTTCGCTCGCCATCGCGCTCAACGCGAGGACGCCGCTGACAGATAGCACGGATAGTACGAGAGCGCCGTCAGCGACAAAGCTGGCAACGGGACTGAGCGCGAGGACCGGGGCGAGGCGGCGGGCCTGAATTCCTCCGGACAATGACTGCACCGCAGCGTTCAACAGTACGCATGCGGCCGCAGCACACGCGCCGACAATCAGCGGGGCTAGCCAGCCGGCGAGGTCGTTAACGTCGTGCAGCCAGGTACTGAGCGCGTTGCCGAGCGAGGTGCCCACTTCGGTGCCGTCATAGACCACGCCGCGAGTGCTCAGCAGGCACGCCGTCCAGGTCGTTGCGGTGGCCGCACACGCGATTTGAAGAACCGGCCAGGAACACCGCATCAGCCAATCGCGCGCCGCCAACGCGCCGCACGCGATGGCAGCCGCCGGCAGCACGAGCCACGGTCGGCCGTTGGCCCCGACCAACCTGAGCGCGTCGGCGGAAAGCTCCGCGTCCTCAGACAGTAGGACGAGCCCGGCCACCGTAAACAGCAGCAAGGTGGACCACACGACGATATCGGCACGTACCCGCCCGCGCATGGTGCAACCTCTTCTCTGGTCCGGCCGCGGCGTCTTGCGTCGTCGCGGTGCTCGGCGGCGCCGATTATCGTATGGGAGCCGCGGTTCGGGTGGGGGTAGGTGACCGCGACAGATCAGTCACGCCCGCGCGCCACCAGGCGCCGCGCTCCCGCCCCCTCGGCCGCCAACGCATCACCAGGATTCGTATACGGGCAGGCGGTCAGCGAGAGACAACCGCAGCCGATGCAGTTGGCGAGGTTGTCGCGTAAGCCGACGAGTCGCGCGATGCGCTCATCGAGGTCGGCGCGCCAGAGCCGAGCCAGGCGTGCCCAGTCGCGTTTCGACGGCGGCCGCTCGTGCGGCAGTTCGTCCAATGCCGACCGGATCCGCGCCAGGCTAATCCCGCATGTTTGCGACGCCCGGATAAACGCGACCAGACGTAACGTGTCGCGCCGATATTCGCGTCTGTTCCCTGAGGTGCGGCGAGAGGTAATCAGGCCCAGTTCCTCGTAGTAGTGCAGCGTCGACACAGCCACTCCAGCGCGGTGCGCGAGTTCACCCGGCTTGAGCCACGTCGTGATGGCGGAATCGTTCGACATTTCACTCCTTGACATCAAGTCCACTTGATGAACGAGAGTCTAGTCATGCACTCCATGTCAGATAGCAGTTGGCGCACCATGCAGTCCTTTCGAGGCAGCGAGGACACCTCGGGCGGCGCCCGATTACGGCCCGGGTCCTGGCGACGGATCATCGGCTTCGCGCGGCCATTCCGCAGGGACCTGCTGTGGTTCATGCTGCTCACCGTGCTGGCGGCGATGATCGCGGTGGCGACGCCGCTGCTCGCCGGCGAGGTCGTCAACGAGATCACCGGTGAGGACCCGCATCGCCGCACGACGATCGTCTGGATCGCGGTTGCGATCGGCGTCCTCGCCATCCTCGATGCCGGACTGTCGTTGCTGAGCCGATTACTATCTGCGCGCATCGGTGAGGGGATCATCTTTGCGATGCGCGCTTTGGTCTTCCAGCACATCCAGCGCATGTCGCTCTCGTTCTTTACGCGCGCGCAGACGGGCGCGCTCGTCACGCGGTTGAACAACGACATTAATGGCGCTCAGCAGGCATTCACGTCCACGCTCGCAGGCGTGGTGTCCAACGGCATTGGCCTGGCGCTGACGATCGCGGTCATGCTCACGCTGTCCTGGCAGATCACGCTGCTCTCGCTGGTGCTGCTGCCGATCTTCGTCTTGCCCGCGCGTCGCGTCGGCAACCGGATCGCCGACCTAACAAGGGAGGGCTACCGGCTGAACGCGAGCATGAATACCACGATGACCGAGCGGTTCAACGTGGCCGGTGCGCTGCTGGTGACCTTGTTCGGGCGTCCGGAGCGAGAGAACGAACAGTTCCGATCTCGCGCCGGTAGGGTGCGCGATATCGGCGTGACATCGGCGATGTACAGCACGGCATTCCTCGTCGCCTTGACGCTGGTCGCGGCCCTCGCCCAGGCACTCACGTACGGGTTGGGCGGCGTCCTGGCTGCGGACGGTGTCCTGGATGCCGGAGCGGTCGTCTCGCTGGCGTTGCTGCTGACCCGGCTCTACGGCCCCTTGACGGCGTTATCGAATGTGCGGGTGGACGTGATGAGCGCACTCGTATCCTTTGAGCGCGTGTTTGAAGTACTGGACCTGCCTCCAGCGATTACCGAGCGCTCGGACGCCGCTACGCTCCCGCGCGGCCCGCTTTCCATCGAGTTTGACTCGGTCGGCTTCGAATACCCGTCCGCCAGAGAGGCCTCCATCGCCTCCCTGCAGGAAGTCGACGTCCATGACGATGCGCCCGCGCAAGGAGTGCTGCACGATGTCAGTTTCGTCGTAGAACCAGGCCAACTCGTGGCGCTCGTCGGCCCATCGGGTGCAGGTAAGACGACGATCTCGCACCTCATCCCACGGGTGTACGACGCCTCGAGCGGCGCTGTTCGCGTGGGTGGCATGGATGTACGCGATCTACAGTTGCGATCTCTGCGCGACAGTGTCGGGGTCGTTTCGCAGGACGCGCACCTGTTTCACGACACGATTCGCGCGAATCTGCTTTACGCCCGCGAGGATGCCAGCGAGGCGCAGTTGTACGACGCTCTGCGGGCGGCGCACATCGACCAGCTGGTGAACTCGCTACCGAACGGCCTCGACACGGTCGTGGGTGATCGCGGCTACCGACTATCGGGCGGCGAAAAGCAACGCTTCGCGATTGCACGGCTATTGCTGAAGGCGCCGGCGGTCGTTCTATTAGACGAGGCCACCGCGCATCTGGATAGCGAGTCGGAATCGGCTGTCCAGGCCGCGCTGGCCCACGCGCTAGTAGGACGGACATCCCTGGTGATCGCACACCGTCTGTCCACGGTCCGCCAGGCGGACCTGATCGTCGTGCTCGACGGTGGGCGAGTGGTGCAGCGCGGCAGCCACGACGAACTGATCGCTGAGGGCGGGCTGTACGCCGATCTGTACCGGACTCAGTACGCACCCGCGCCAGAGCCGATCTGATCCGCGGACCAGCGTGCGTCAGAGGAGCGCGCGAATGATGAGGATGACCGAGGAGACCGCGGACACGAGCAACACCGCGGGACGAACCTTCTGGGCATCGAGGTGGCGACGTACCCACAGTGAGCATAGGAAGCCGAGGAACACGAAGGGCAGTAACAGCAGTCCGGCCTTGATTTGGTACCAGCCGAGTTCACCGTAGATGGCGAGGGTGAGCAGCGAGATCGTGCTGCTGACGAAGAAGAAGACAGCCAGGGTGCTGCGCAGCATCGACGGGTGCTGGTGCTGATACACCAGCGCCATCGGCGGCCCGCCGATCGACGTCGCCGTGCCGCCGATGCCGCTGGTGAGTGCGCCGATACTCAGCGCCACTGGGCTTGGTCGCGGACGCCAACTCAGCATGCTCAGGCCGACCGCGACGAGGACGAAGACACCCACCATGATGCTGAGCGAATCCGGATTGGCGACCGCGATGAGCCATCCGCCGACGACCGATCCAATGATTCGCCACGGGAAGGCCCAGGCCAATCCGCGCCAGTCGATGTCGTCGTGTTCGCGCACCAGCGTCATGATCGGCAGGACGGCTCCGCAGAGGATCATGGCACCGGGCATGAGGTGCGGGTCCACCAGGACCAGGACCGGCGCAGCCACCAGTCCGACGCCGAGCCCGATCAGGCCCTGCACGATCGAACCGAGGAAGATCGCGGTCCCGGTAATAGCGATGATCGCCCAGAGACTCATCGCGTCCCCGCCGGGGGATTAATGAGCCGCTGGGCGATCGATGGCACGCGGCGCGCGGTTACTTGTCGCGCAGCGAGCGAAGTACGTACTGCATGATGCCGCCGTGGCGGTAGTACTCGGCCTCACCAGGGGTGTCGATGCGGACCACTGCCTGGAATTCCGAGCCAGTGGAGCCCTCGCCCGATACCTTCACGGTCACCGTGCTGGGGATGCCGCCGTCGTTCAGGGCATCGATGCCGACGATGTCGAACGTTTCGGTGCCCGATAGGCCCAGACTCGCGGCCGATTCGCCCTCTGGGAACTGCAGCGGAAGTACGCCCATGCCGATCAGGTTCGAGCGGTGAATCCGTTCGTACGACTCGGCAATCACGGCCTTGACGCCCAGCAGCGCCGTACCCTTCGCGGCCCAGTCGCGCGACGAACCCGAACCGTATTCCTTACCGGCCAGCACGACGAGCGGCAGCCCGGCTTCCTGGTACGCGACCGATGCGTCGTACACGGTGGTCTGTTCGCCGTCCGCAAGCCAGTTGCGGGTGAACCCGCCCTGGACGCCGTCCAGCAATTCATTGCGCAGCCGAATGTTGGCGAACGTGCCGCGGATCATGACCTCGTGGTTGCCGCGGCGTGAACCGTAGCTATTGAAGTCAAGCCGCTTGACGCCGTTCTCCTGTAGGTACTTACCCGCGGGGGAGTCGGCCTTGATGGCGCCGGCCGGCGAGATGTGGTCGGTGGTCACCGAGTCGCCGAGCTTCAGCAGCACGCGGGCACCGGCGATGTCCTGCACCGGTGTCGGATCGGCCGGCATCCCGTCGAAGTACGGAGGACGACGCACGTAGGTCGACTGCTCGTCCCACTCGAAGACGTTGCCCTCGGGCGTATCCAGACCGCGCCAGCGGTCGTCACCGGCGAATACGTCGGCGTAGTCGCGGGTGAACATCTCCGAGGACATTGCGCCGTCGATGACTTCTTCAATCTCCTGCGGCGATGGCCAGATGTCGCTGAGGAAGACCGGGTTACCGTCGGTGTCGGTGCCGAGCGAGTCGGACTCGAAGTCGAAGTCCATCGTTCCGGCGATCGCGTACGCGACCACCAGCGGCGGCGATGCCAGGTAGTTCATCTTCACGTCCGGGTTGATCCGGCCCTCGAAGTTGCGGTTACCGGACAGCACCGATACGGCCGTCAGATCCTGCTCGTTGACAGCAGCCGAGATTTCGTCGGGTAGCGGACCGGAGTTTCCGATGCAGGTCGTGCAGCCGTATCCGACCAGGTAGAACCCGACCTTCTCCAGATACGGGGTGAGTCCCGCGCGGTCGTAGTAGTCCATGACGACCTTCGACCCGGGCGCGAGGGTGGTCTTCACCCACGGCTTGCGGTTAAGGCCGCGTTCGACGGCCTTCTTCGCCAGCAGAGCGGCACCGACCATCACCGATGGGTTCGATGTGTTCGTGCACGAGGTGATCGACGCGATCACCACCGCACCGTGATCGATCTCGGTCTCGGTGCCATCGGCCAGCGTCACCTTGGTGGGACGGCTGGGGCGGCTGTCGTGTGCGCCATCGCGCGGCGCACCGGCGATCTCGTGGTTGTCGTCGGGCGAGGGCGGATCGGAGGCGGGGAACGAGCCGTTCTGCTCGGCTTCTCCCTCGCGGTCTTCGACGTACGCCGGCAGCGCCTCGCGGAACGCGTTCTTCGCGTTGCTCAGTTCGATGCGATCCTGCGGGCGCTTCGGGCCGGCGATCGACGGCTTGATGGTGGCCAAGTCGAGTTCGAGGTACTCGGAGTACTTCGCCTCGTTGGCCGGGTCGTGCCACAGCCCCTGCGCCTTGGCGTACGCCTCGACGAGGCTGATGTGTTCCTCGGAGCGACCGGTGAACCGCATGTACCGGATCGTCTCTTCATCGATCGGGAAGACCGCAGCGGTCGATCCGAACTCGGGGGACATGTTGCCGATGGTGGCGCGGTTGGCCAACGGCACGGACGCGACGCCCTGGCCGTAGAACTCGACGAACTTGCCGACGACACCGTGATCGCGCAGCATTTCGGTGATCGTCAGGACGAGGTCGGTTGCGGTAGCGCCGTCAGGTAGCGCACCGGAAAGCTTGAAGCCGACGACGCGCGGGATGAGCATCGAGACGGGCTGACCGAGCATGGCGGCTTCGGCCTCGATACCGCCGACACCCCAACCCAGCACGCCCAGGCCGTTAACCATGGTGGTGTGCGAATCGGTGCCCACGAGAGTGTCCGGGTAGGCCTGGCCGCCACGGGCGAACACTCCGCGAGCAAGGTGCTCGATGTTGACCTGGTGCACGATGCCGGTGCCCGGCGGGACGACCTTGAACTCGTCGAACGCCGTCTGGCCCCAGCGCAGGAACTGGTAGCGCTCCTGGTTCCGTTCGTACTCGATATCGACGTTGCGCTCGAAAGCGTCAGCGCGTCCGAATACGTCGGCGATGACGGAGTGGTCGATAACCAACTCGGCCGGGGCGAGCGGGTTGATCTTTGACGCGTCACCGCCGAGGCTGGTCATCGCCTCACGCATCGTGGCCAGGTCGACCACGCAGGGCACACCGGTGAAGTCCTGCATAATCACGCGGGCGGGGGTGAACTGGATTTCAGTCGACGGCTCAGCGTCCGCATCCCACTTACCCAGGGCTTCAATCTGTGCGGCGGTGACGTTGGCCCCGTCTTCCGTGCGCAGTAGGTTCTCGAGCAGGACCTTCAAGCTGTATGGCAGCTTGGACGATCCCTCGACCTTTGTGAGGTCGAAAATCTCATAGTCAGTCCCTCCGACGCTCAGGTTTGTCCTGGCGCCGAAGCTATTCTTGCTCGGGTCCGTCACACCGATCTCCTCACATCTGAGTTCGACGGCCGCAGTCGCGCGTCCAACCACTCATCATTCCGTATCGCTAGTGTCTGGTTTACTCCGGGTTAGTGCGCTGTGCCATGCCCGGACTGGAAGAGTTTCGTGTCGAGCGACATAATCGCCGCAGGGCAAACCCCATGTCGTACGTCGAGTCCCAGAGGTGTGGAGGTATCACCATGCGCGTGCCGTTGACATTGCAACATTTCATCGACCGGGCCGAAGCGGTCTATCACGACCGGCCCGCGATCATCGACGAACCGGACCAGCCCGCACCGCCGCTGAACATCACGTATGGCGAGTTAGCTCGGCGTGCGCGCGCTATCAAGGCTGGATTGGACGAGCTTGGCATTGCTCAGGGTGAGCGCGTTGGCATCGTGTCGCACAATGCGGGGCGCATGTTCGAGCTGTTCTATTCGGTGCCGACGTCCGGGCGTATCTACGTGCCGATCAACTTCCGGTTGCGTCCCGAGGAAGTTCAATTCATCGTCGAGCACGCTGGGTGCACGGTCCTGCTGGTCGATGAAGAACTCGAACAGTCGCTGCGTGGGGTATACGCGAAGCACAAGTTCGTGATCGGCAAGGAATCGGACGAGGCGCTGCTGCGCTTCGAGCGCGAGGCGAAGCCGTGGGAGCAGGACGAAGACGCAGCCGCTGTTTTGAACTACACGTCGGGGACGACGTCCAACCCCAAGGGCGTCGTACAGACGCACCGCGCGTTGTGGGTGAACGCGACCACCTTCGCCATGCACATGGGCGTCAACGACCGCGACAGTTACCTGCACACGCTTCCGCTATTCCACTGCAACGGCTGGGGGATGGGTTTCTCCACCACCGCGTTCGGCGTACCGCAGGTGATGATCCGCAAGATCGACGGGGACGAAATCCTCAATCGCATTGAGCAACATTCGATCACCCTCGCGTGTGGTGCCCCGGCCGTGTGGAACATGGTGTTGGATGCGGCGAGTGAGCGTGGCGGTGACGTGCCCGGTAAGGGCACGATGCGGCTGGCCGTCGCCGGTGCTGCTCCTCCCACCCGCACGATCCAGCGAATCAATGACGACCTCGGTTGGGAGTTCAACCAGATCTATGGCCTCACCGAGACTGCACCACTAGTGACCATCAACCGGTTGCGCAAGGAGGACCTCGAGAAATCATCGGAGGAGAAGGCGCAGTTGCTCTCGATGGCCGGCGTCCCCGCGCTCGGCGTCGATATCGCCACCAACGATGATGGCGAGGTGCTGACGCGAGCGAACGTCGTACTCGATCGGTACTGGAACAACCCGGATGCGACCAGCGAAGCCCTGGAGGGCGGCTGGTTCCACACCGGTGATGGCGGCTCGATTGACGAGCACGGCTACCTCACGATCGCAGACCGCAAGAAGGACATCATCATCACCGGCGGTGAGAACGTGTCGTCGATTGAGGTCGAGGACACCATCTTCAACCACCCGGGAGTTGCTGAAGTCGCAGTGATCGGCGTACCCGACGAGAAGTGGGGAGAGACGATCAAGGCGCTAGTTGTCGCAAAGCCTGGCGTCGAGGTAACCAGCGAGGCGATTATTGCGCTGTGCAAGGAGAAGCTCGCCGGATACAAGTCGCCGACCTCCGTGGAGTTCCGCGAGGAGATCCCGCGTACGGCGACCGGCAAGATCCAAAAGTTCAAGCTTCGTCAGCCGTACTGGGAGGGTCGCGACCGCCAGGTGAACTAAGTGGTCAGTAGACGGGGGCGGTTCGGCAGAATGTCGACCCGCCCCCGATTCGTTGCCATGCGCATGTGGTGAACGAGTACAGGAACCGTGCACCGCGGCCGTTCGTCCACCTAACAGCGCCCACCGTGAACCAACGGGACGCGCGATACTGTTCGATGTCGCGGCTCATGTTCAGCCGCAGGCCGCAACCGCCAGCTCCTAGGAGGATGGGTGAGCAACCCACATCCCACGACCGAAGGCCCGACAACCGACCTCGAGCGGGTCTTACTCGAGGTCAAGAAGGTGATCGTCGGCCAGGACAGGCTGATCGAGCGCATGCTCGTCAGCCTGCTCGCCAAGGGACACATCTTGCTCGAGGGTGTTCCCGGCGTGGCCAAGACCCTCGCCGTGGAATCGCTCGCACGCAGCGTGGGCGGGACGTACGCTCGCCTGCAGTTCACCCCCGACCTGGTGCCCGCCGACATCGTCGGTACCCGGATCTATCGTCCGGGCAGCGAGGAGTTCCAGACTGAACTGGGCCCGATCTTCGCGAACTTCGTGCTGACCGACGAGATCAACCGCGCTCCGGCCAAGGTGCAGTCGGCGCTGCTGGAAGTGATGGCGGAGAAGCAGGTGTCGATTGGCGGCGTGACGCATGAGATGCCGCAGCCGTTCCTGGTGATGGCGACGCAGAACCCGATTGAGTCCGAAGGCGTGTACCCGCTTCCCGAGGCGCAACGCGACCGGTTCTTGATGAAGGTGAACGTCGATTACCCGAGCGTCGAGGAAGAACGAGAGATCATTTACCGGATGGGCGTCGAGTCGCCGGTCGCTGAGCCCGTGCTGAGCGTTGAGCGACTTGCCGAGCTGCAGCAGCAGGCCGGCAAGGTGTTCGTACATCACGCGCTCGTCGATTACGTAGTGCGGCTGGTGTTCGCGACGCGTACGCCCTCGGAACTCGGCCTCAAGGACGTGGCGAGTTGGATCACCTACGGGGCGAGCCCTCGAGCGTCATTGGGAATCATCGCCGCGGGCCGCGCCCTGGCGCTGGTTCGTGGGCGCGACTACATGCTGCCGCAAGACATCCTCGATGTCTCCGGCGACGTACTACGGCACCGACTGGTGCTGTCGTACGACGCACTCGCCGACTCCGTCCCCGCCGACCACATCGTGCGACGAGTGTTGTCGGCGGTGCCGGTGCCGCAAGTCAGCGCGCGGCCCACTCGCGCCGGCGCGGCCGGTCCGCAGCGGCCTCCGGCTAGTGGCACGTATGGTTCGGCGCCGGGTAACGGCGCACCTCGTCCGGCAGGATTCAGCGCGCCCGGCGGCTCTGCGCCGCAGCCTCCGAGCAGTCCGGCGGCCGGATGAGCCGTCGCTCCAGCCCCCCGCCCAGCCTGCGTGACGACAAGGCCGAGGTCGTGTTACGCAAGCTGGAGTTGACCGTTCGTCGCAAGCTCGACGGCTTGTTGTTCGGCAATCACCTGGGTCTTGTTCCCGGCCCAGGCAGCGAGGCCGGCGAATCTCGCGTGTACTACCCAGGCGACGACGTACGACGCATGGATTGGTTCGTCACCGCACGCACCACGACCCCGCACGTGCGAGAGACGATCGCCGACCGCGAGTTGGAAACGTGGTTGGTCATTGATCTATCGGCGTCGCTGGACTTCGGCACGGCGCTGTGCGAAAAGCGAGATCTCGCTGTCGCTGCAGCGTCCGCGTTCGTGTATTTGACCCAGCACGGCGGAAACCGGATCGGCGCTATCATCACCACAGGTCAGGACGTGATTCGGATTCCGGCGTTGCCCGGGAAGGCCCATGGCGACTGGATCATCCGAAAGTTGATCGCTACACCGCGCGCGCCGCAGGGCGTCCGCGGAGACCTGGGTGCGGCGCTCGAGCAGCTGCGCCGTCCGGAGCGTAAGCGTGGCTTGATCGTCGTCGTCAGTGACTTTCTTGGCGACGACTCGTGGGTGCGTCCGTTGACCGGATTGCAGGCCCGACACGACATCATCGGGGTAGAGGTGCTTGATCCGCGCGAGGTCGAGTTGCCGAATATCGGTCTCGTCATGCTGACCGATCCCGAATCGAGCCAGCAGATCGAGGTGCAGACCTCGCACGCGCGAACCCGGGAGAAGTTCGCCGCTGAAGCTGCGGCACAACGTGCGCAGATCGCATCCGGGTTGCGGCACTCCGGCGCCGCGCACCTGCGATTACGCACCGATGGAGATTGGCTGCACGACATCATGCGTTTTGTGGCGGACCGCCGCCGAGGCGCCGTCGGAGGAGTAGTGCGATGAAGTTCCTGGAACCGCTATGGCTGCTGGTTCTCGTCGGTGTGCTGGCGTTGATTGCGCTGTACCTGGTGATGCAACTGCGCCGTAAGCGATACGCCGCCAAGTTCACTAACGTGTCGCTGCTGGACAAGGTCGCGCCGAAGCGTCCCGGTTGGCGACGGCACATCGCGTTCGCGTTGATGGCGTTGGCACTGATCGCATTCACGACGGCCATGGCGAAGCCTGCCACCAAGGTCAAGGTGCCGCGCAACGAAGCGACAGTGTGTATGGCGCTCGACGTCTCGTTGTCGATGCAGGCGACCGATATCGAACCGGACCGCTTCACGGCGATGAAGGAATCGGCCACGCAGTTCGTCAACGAGCTTCCGCAGGGCATCAACCTCGGTCTGGTTTCGTTCGCCGGGACCGCTCAGGTGGTGCAGCCGCCGACGATCGATCGCAACTCGGTGAACGCAGCGATCGACGGGCTCCAACTCGACCAGGCGACAGCCACCGGCGACGCGATATTCGCGTGTCTGCAATCGATCAAGACTTTCCAAGAGACCCTAGAAAGCAACGAACAGGACGTACCGGCCGCGCGGATCATCTTGCTGTCGGACGGTTACCAAACGGTGGGTACGGACGTTGACACCGCGATCGATGCGGCGGTCGAGGCGGAGATCCCGGTATCGACGATCGCCTTCGGCAGTAACGGCGGGACGATCGAGAATGACGGACAGCAAATCCCGGTCCCGGTCGACATCGAAAAGATGAAAGAGATCGCGGACAAGACCGGCGGCAGTTACTTCGACGCGGAGTCCAAATCTGAAATCGCCAAGGTGTGGCAAGACATCGGTGAGCAGATTGGTTACACCGAGGAGTTCCAGGAAGTCCCGACCCGGTTCGTCGGCTGGGGGCTATTGCTGGCGTTCGCTTCGGCGGCCGCGAGCCTGCTGTGGTCGAATCGGCTGCTGTAAGTCGCGCCGTGCGGCGAGGCATCCGTTGACCCACACGGTGCAGGCCTTAGGTTTGGTGACGATGGAAATGTCGCCGAAACGACCCGAGGTGCAGTGTGTCTGATCAGTTTGTGGCCCGTTCCGTGTTGGTCACGGGAGGAAACCGAGGAATTGGTCTCGCCGTGGCACAGGCATTTGCCGAGGCCGGTCACAAGGTGGCGGTGACCCACCGCGGATCGGGCGCGCCGGACGGATTACTGGGAGTGCGGTGCGACGTTACCGACACTGAGTCGGTCGATGCCGCATTCAAAGAGGTTGAGCAGGCGCACGGCCCGGTCGAAATCCTGATTAGCAACGCCGGCATCACCGAGGACACGCTGTTGCTGCGGATGAAGGACGAGCAATTCGCATCGGTGATCGACGCGAATCTCGCCGGGGCATACCGGGTGGCCAAGCGCGCGGCATCGAAGATGTTGCGCGCCCGGTTCGGGCGGATCATCTTCATCGGTTCGGTCGTTGGGCTGATGGGTAATCCTGGACAGGCGAACTATGCCGCCAGCAAGGCTGGCCTGGTGGGGCTGGCCCGCTCCATCGCGCGGGAGTTGGGATCCCGCGGAATTACCGCGAACGTCATCGCGCCGGGATTTGTGAACACCGACATGACCGCGGAATTGTCACCTGAGCAGCAGACGCAGATCCTCTCGCAGGTGCCGTTGGGTCGCTATGCCGAGGTTGAGGAGATCGCTGGCACGGCGGTGTTCCTGGGCGGTGACGCGGCCGGCTACATCACTGGCGCAGTCATCCCGATTGATGGCGGGCTCGGTATGGGTCATTAGGCTCTGCCGTAGGCTTAACCACTGCGCCGAACCATGTCCTGAACCGCGAAGGAGACGCCACCATGCCCGGACTGCTCGAGGGAAAACGACTGCTCATCACGGGTGTGCTGACCGAGGCGTCGATTGCCTTCGCTGCCGCTCGGATCGCGCAGGAGGAGGGCGCGCAGATCGTGCTGTCCAACTTCGGTCGCGGGCTGAACCTGACGAAGAGGATCGCCAAGCGGCTGCCGCAGGAACCACCAGTGATCGAACTTGACGTGACCAACGACGAGCAGTTGGCCACGCTCGCGGCCCGGGTGGGCGAGCATCTCGATGGTCTCGACGGCGTACTCCATGCCATCGGGTTCGCGCCGCAGGAAGCGCTCGGCGATGACTTCGCTCAGACGAGTTGGGAACACGTGCAGACCGCGTTCCACGTGTCTACGTGGTCGTTTGCGGCGCTGACGAAGGCGTGCCTGCCGCTATTCGGTGAGAAAGCCAGTGTGGTTGGTCTGGACTTCGACAACTCCACCACGGCCTGGCCGGTGTACGGCTGGATGGGCGTGGCGAAGGCTGGTCTGGAAAGCGCTTCTCGCTACCTCGCGCGCGAGCTCGGCCCACATGGCGTGCGGGTCAACCTCGTCGCGGCCGGCCCGCTGCGGAGTATGGCGATGAAGTCGATCCCCGGCTCGAAGGCATTCGAGGACGCGTGGGAGCAGCGCGCGCCGCTCGGCTGGAGCGTGACGGATACCGAGCCGTCCGGACGCGCCTGTGTGGCACTGCTTTCGGACTGGTTCCCGGCAACCACTGGCGAACTGGTTCATGTTGACGGCGGGTATCACGCAGTCGGCGCCTGACGTGTCCGAGAGTTTTGATGCGATCCTCCTAGCCTCGTTCGGTGGGCCGGAAGGAGTCGAGGATGTCGTTCCATTCCTGCGCCGAGTGACCGCCGGACGCAATATCCCCGATGAGCGCCTCGAGGTCGTAGGCGAGCACTACTACCACTTCGGTGGCGTGTCACCGATCAACGAGATCAACCGAGGAATCCAGCAGCGCTTGCGTGCGGCGCTGCGTGAACGTGGCCTCGCATTGCCGGTGTACTGGGGAAATCGCAACTGGAGTCCGTTGATCGAAGACGTCGCGACGCAGATGGCTGAGGACGGCGTACGACGCGCGCTAGTACTGGCCACCAGCGCGTACGGCGGGTATTCGGCTTGCTGTCAGTACCACGAGGACATTTCGCGCGCCGTGCGTGCGGGAGGCGGCAGGGTGAGTTTGGAGAAGCTGCCTCAGACGTACCACACCGAAGCTTTCGCACAGATCAATGCTGACGCTGTGCGGCGCGCGCTGCGGGACCTCGGGCGAGATACTTTCACCGATGACGTGCGCCTCGTACTCACGGCGCATTCGGTGCCGACTAAAGCGAACGAGGAGAGCGGACCGGCGGGCAGGCTCTATCAGCAACAGGTCGAGACCGTCGCGGCCGAGGTGGCCATGCGGGTGGGCGCTCGAACGTGGGACGTCGCGTGGCAGAGCCGTTCCGGGGCTCCGCACATCCCGTGGCTCGAGCCTGATATTTGCGACCATCTTGAAACTCTGTCCTCGGCTGGTGTCACCCATGTCGTGATCGCCCCGGTCGGCTTCGTCAGTGACCACATGGAAGTGATCTGGGATCTGGATACCGAAGCCCAGGCCAAGGCAGACGAACTCGGGTTACGGATGGCGAGGGCACGCACCGCGAGCGATGATCCGCGGTTCATCGACCTGTACGCCGACCTCATTATCGCTCGGGTGAGTGGCGGCCCTGCCCCAGCTACCTACTGCGAGGTGCTGCAGGGCGTGAACGGTGTGGGTGTCGACGGCGCACCGTGCACGGTGGGTTGCTGCCGAGCGCGTTCGTTGTAACCGTTACGGGTACGGGAAGCTGTTGTACGCCGCGGTCAGTGCTCGGGCGACCTGCCGACGCAATGGGGCCAGTGCCGCATCGCGCGCGGCGGCCTGATGAGTGTTCACCGCACCGCCGCCGGGATCCGCGGCAGCACTGAGCAGGATCGTGCGAAGTTGATGCGCGCGTACCAGCAGGTGCGTCGCGCGAGGTGGGCAGTCTCGCGGGAGGGTGTGCGCATCGACGTCGTCAAGTGCCTTACGCGAGACGCTGCCGAGGCGGGGGTTCCACGATCCCACATCGAGATCCGTCAAGATCGAGGTCGATCGGTGAATGGCCTCGGTGAGTTCCACCGTCGCTTCGGTCACCGACACATACTGCAGCCGCGATCCGCTGGTGAAGATCGTGAACTCGACCTGGTCCTCGTCTTCTGCACTCACGACCAATACCAGAGGCAGGCCGTCGATGAGTACGGCGCTCCCGGCGGCGTACGCCGGTGCCAATGCCGGGCCCGGGCCGATTCCCGCGGCGTCCCCCTCGATGGGGAAGGCGGCGTACAGCCTGCGAACGCCGCGATCGCGTAACGCGATCAGCAATTCGACCAGCGTCGCGACCTCACCCGAGGCGACAAGCCGTACCTCCGGCAGCGGGTCATCCCACGGAGCCCGCTCAGCACGGTCCGTGGATTGGGCGACTGCCGATGACTTGTGACCGAGCACGTGTTCGATGACGTCGTCCACCGACGCCCGATGCTGGAGGTAGGCGCTCGCCCAGGCGGCGAGCAAACCTGTCGTAGAACCTGGCACGACGGCGAGCCTAGCCCAGTCTCCGTCACGCGGAACGTACCCTCTGCGGGTGCGCTCACACTCCTACTCTCGCGACATCACGCAGAAGCAAGCCAAGACCTCGCATCTGTCGGTGCCGGCCGAGATCGATCTCGTGCTGGAGGATCGGATGAGCGAGTTCTGTGGCGCGATAATCGAGTTCAGCAAGGACACCGTCACGTTGGAAGACCGCGTCGGTAAACGACGCGTGTTTCCGCTGAAACACAACGGGTTCATGCTTGAGGGAGCGGCGATCATGCTGCGACGTCCACAAGCGCCCAGTGCTCCGGCCGCCGCGCGTACGGCGTCTGGGTCGCGCGCCGCCGCAGACCAGCGAGCCAAGGTGGCGCAGGCCGGCCGCATCTACGTCGAAGGCGTGCATGATGCCGCCCTCGTCGAGAAGGTGTGGGGCGCCGATCTACGCGCCGAAGGAATCGTGGTTGAACCACTACACGGTGTGGACGACCTGGAAGCCGTTATCCGGGAGTTCGCGCCGACGCCGCGGCGACGACTCGGCGTACTTGTCGATCATCTCGTGCCGGGCTCCAAAGAGTCGCGGATCGTGGAACGCATCCATGATCCGAACGTGCTGATCCTCGGCCACCCATTCGTAGACATCTGGCAGACGGTGAAACCGCGGATCGTCGGGATTAAGGAATGGCCGGTCATTCCAAAGGGCACCCCGTGGAAAGCGGGCGTGTGTGCGGCGCTTGGCGTCTCGGAGGAGTACCTGCTGTGGAAGCGAATTCTCGGGTCGGTGTCGACGTACAAGGACATCGAGACGCCGCTGATTTCGTCCGTGGAACGGCTGATCGACTTCATTTTCGAGACCGGCGGCGCACACTTGGAACGCTGACGGGGCGCGGAAACGTGCACGCAGGCGTATCGACGGGCAGGATGGTGTCATGTCTGCGTGGGCTATCTGGCTGATCTTGGCTGCCGTTGCTGCGGGTGCCGAGGTCCTCAGTGGCGATTTCTTCTTGCTGATGGTGGGCGGTGGCGCAGCTGCCGCGGCCCTCGGTGCGGCGCTCGGTGCGCCGGTGTGGCTACAACTCGTCCTGTTCGGCGTGGTCTCGGTGCTGCTGGTACTGGGTGTGCGTCCGTGGGCGAGGAGGATGTTGCTGCGTGGACAGTCCGACGTTGTGGATGGTGCCGGGGCATTCATCGGTATGTCGGGCACCGTGACGCAGACCGTTGACACGCACGGCGGCCGGATCCTCGTCAACGGCGAAGAATGGTCCGCCGTCGCTCAGCTGCCGTACGAGGTGTACGACGTCGACACTGCGGTGATCATCGTGCAGATCCGCGGTGCGCACGCCGTCGTGGCAACCGACGCGACGAACTATAAGGAGCTGTAGGAGATATGAGTACCGGAGTAATCGTCCTCATCGTGGTGGCGGTGCTCATCGTGCTGATCATCGCGCGTGCGATCAAGGTGATTCCGCAGGCTCGTGCCGCGGTCATCGAGCGCCTGGGCCGATACAGTCGCACGTTGTCGCCGGGCATGCACTTCCTCGTGCCATTCGTCGACCGCACCCGCTCGACGATTGATCTGCGCGAGCAAGTTGTCCCGTTCCCGCCGCAGCCGGTTATCACCAAGGACAACCTGATGGTCGGCATCGATACGGTGATCTACTACCAGATCACCGAGCCGCGGATGGCCACGTACGGGATTTCCGACCTCGCCGGCGCGTTGGAGCAGTTGACAGCGACGACGCTGCGCAACCTGGTCGGCATGATGACACTCGAGGAAGCGCTGGTCTCGCGCGACTCGATCAACGGCCAACTGCGAGCGGTCCTCGACGGAACCACGGGAACGTGGGGTGTGCGGGTCGCTCGAGTCGAGATCAAGGCTATCGATCCGCCACCCTCGATCCAGGATTCGATGGAGAAGCAGATGCGCGCCGACCGCGACAAGCGGGCGATGATCCTGGGCGCTGAGGCGAATCGTGAGTCGCAGATCCGCACGGCGGAGGGACAGAAGCAGGCCGCGATCTTGTCAGCGGAGGGGCAGAAGCAGGCCGCGATCTTGTCGGCAGAGGCGGAGCGGCAGTCACAGATTCTGCGTGCCGAAGGCGATCGCGCCGCCAAGTTCTTGCAGGCGCAAGGGCAAGCGAAGGCGATCGAGACGGTGTTCCAGGCTATTCACGACGGGAACCCCGACCCGCGCCTGTTGGCATACCAGTACCTTCAGACGTTGCCGCAGATCGCGCAGGGCGACGCGAACAAGGTGTGGATCGTGCCGAGCGAGTTCTCCAACGCGCTCAAGGGCTTGGGCAAGCTGACCGGGGTCGATGAGGAAGAACTATCGACCTTCGCGAATCTCTCCGAGAGCGAGGGCAGCCGTACCGCATCGAGGATCGATACCGGTGATTGGTTCGAGTCCCAACTCAAGGAACAGGTAGCGCATGCGACTGAGGCCGCCGACGTCAAGTTGGAGCCCGTCGAGAAGGTTGCGCCGAGTGTCCCGCAAACGCCGGATTTGTCGAATAATCCGGCCTTCCGTCCGCCGGCGCATGCAGCCGATCCGGAACCTCCAGCGCCACGGCAACCGGGCAGTGGGGCCGGTCCGTCCGCACCGCCACCGCCGCCGGCCCGATAGTTCGGGCCTCGGGCGCTACGCGCTGTAGTAGCGTCCGAGCGTCTCGGCCTTGAACGCGGCGTACGTGCGATCGGTGATGCTGGCGCGGATGTCATCGACCAGGCGGCAGATGAACCGCTCATTGTGAATGGTGCACAGGGTGAACGCCAACATCTCCTTCGCTTTGAATAGGTGGTGGATGTAGGCGCGGGTGTACCGCTGGCAGGTGTAGCAATCGCACCCGTCGTAGATCGGTTCGAAGGCGCTGCGGTGCCGAGCGGTATTGATGTTGAAGCGCCCGTCGGGGGAGTAGACAGCAGCGTTGCGCGCTACCCGCGACGGCGAGACGCAATCGAACGTGTCCGCGCCGTTTTCGATCGCCGCAAACAAGTCATCGGGTTCGCTGATGCCAAGTAGGTGCCGCGGCTTGTCCTCGGGGAGTTCCTCATTGACCCACCGGACGATCGTGCCGAGGTTTTCTTTCTCCAACGCTCCGCCGATACCGAAGCCGTCGAAGTCCATATCCGCCAGCGAACCGGCGGCCAGCCGACGCAGATCCTCGTACTGTGCGCCCTGGACCACGCCGAATAGCGCCTGATACGGCCGATTGGACCGTTCGGCGGTGAGACGTTCGTGTTCGGCTACGCAACGTCGTGCCCAATCCGTCGTACGGCGCAGCGAACGTTCCTGATACCCGCGGGTGTTCATCAAGGTGGTCAGTTCGTCGAACGCGAAGATGATGTCGGCGCCGATTTTGTGTTGGATCTGCATCGAGATTTCTGGGGTGAAACGGTGCATCGCGCCGTCGAGGTGCGACTTGAAGGTCACCCCGTCATCGTCGACATGCGCGAGTCGCTCCTTGCCCTCGGCAATCACGTCATCGTTGGCGATGCCCTTGGCATCCATCGCGAGGACCTTCTTGAACCCGACGCCCAGCGACATCACTTGAAACCCACCTGAGTCGGTGAAGGTGGGTCCGGGCCACCCCATGAACGCTCCCAGGCCGCCCGCCTCATCTATGATGTCGGGTCCGGGTTGCAGGTATAGGTGGTATGCATTAGCCAGCACCGTCTGCGCGCCGGTGGCCGCGACCTGCTCCGGGGTCACGGTCTTGACCGTCGCCTTCGTGCCGACGGCGACGAACGCGGGGGTGCTGATCGTGCCGTGCGGCGTACGGATCTCACCGGTGCGGCCCAGGCCGTTCTCGAGGCGATCCGCTACGGCGAATCCGAATGCGTCCCGGTTCATGCCGACGCGCTGCTGTACGACGGCTCGCGTGCCTTCATGAACGCGATGACGCGGTACGTGATCGGCAGCATGATCACTTCTACGGCGCATTTGAAGATGTAGCCGACGAGGAAGTAGTTCCAGAAGTCTGCCCAGATGAATGGGCCGATCGCGGTGGCGATCATGCAGAAGATGAGAGTGTCGGCGAACTCGCCGACGAGAGTGGAGCCGAGCAGCCGGCTCCACAGCGCATTCTCGCCGGAGCGCCTCTTCATCGACACCAGCACTCGGGCGTTCAGTAACTGGCCAGCGAGGTAACCGCAGAGGGATGCCAGCACGATGGCCGGCACGAACCCGAGCGCCATACTGAACGCCTCCGCGTTCTCGGCGGCCCAATCGGGTGCGGGTAACGAATCGACGGCGAAGAAGCACAACGAAGCCACAGCGCCGAGGAAGAACCCAATCCAGATCGCGCGTTTTGCGCGGCGGAATCCGTACACCTCGGCCAGCACGTCGCCGAGAACGTACGTCAACGGGAAGAGGATCGCCCCTCCGTCGAAGATCAGTGAGCCGATTTCTATCGGCTTGACCGCTGCAACATTCGAGATCAGCAGCAGTCCGCAGAACACTGCGACGACAGTGACATAGTGCGAGGCGGATGACGCACTGCGCGAGGCGTTTACCTCATTCGCGATCGGGGCACCCATGGTGCGTTCCTTTGTCTAGATCCGGATCGCGTTGCTGCCCCAACGCGTTTCTGCCATCGCAGATGTTAGCAATCGGCGGGTGACACGAAGATCCATGGCGCGGTCGGTAAGTCGGCGAGAGCAAAGTCCGCGACACTCTCGCGCAGTGTGCGTTGCCCGACGCTGCCGAGCGACTCGAGGATCTGCGCCACGACACGTTCGCGGCTGATTCCCTGCACGGCGCAGTCCGCCAGCGTCACAGCGCCATCGCGTTTGGACAATCGTTGGCCGTGGCGGTTGAGTACGAGTGGCACGTGTGCGTACTCGGGCGTCGTACCACTGAGCAGTTCGATGAGGTGGATCTGGGTGGCCGTCTGGTCGGCGAGATCGTCACCACGCACGATCTGGTCCACGCCTTGGTCCAGGTCGTCAACGACAACGGCGAGGTTGTACGCAAATTCGCCATCCCATCGCGCGAGTACAACATCATCTGGCGTTGATGCGCTCGGGCCGAGAACGAGGTCCTCCCAGGCATACTCACCGCGCGGGCTGCGCAACCGAATGGTGGGCGGGCGGCCGGAGTTTCGTCGGTCTGCGCGTTCACCCTCGCTTAGTTCGCGACACGTCCCGGGGTAGCGCGCGGCGTCGGCGTGCGGCGCCGACTGTGCCTCGCGAATGTCTTTGCGCGAGCAATAGCACTCGAACGTGTGCCCGCCGCGCACCAAAACGTCCAGTGCCTCGCGATACAGGCTCGTTCGCTGCGATTGGCGCACTACCTCGCCGTCCCAGTCGATACCGATGGCGTGCAGGTCGGCCAACTGCCGGTCGGCATACGACGCACGGCTGCGCTGCGCATCGAGGTCTTCGATGCGCAGCAGGAATCTGCGTCTCGAGGAGCGTGCGGTGAGCCAGGCCAACGCGGCGGTGCGCAGGTTCCCGATATGCAGATCGCCAGAAGGGCTCGGGGCGAATCTCCCGGCGCCGATCATCCGCCGCGCTCCGCGACGGCGCGATTCTCGCTCTGCGGGTTGGTGACGCGCAGTGGCCGAGCGGTTCCGCCCACCGAGATCAGGATGCCGAACAGCACAACAGCGGCTCCGACCCATTCGATTGGTTGCGGATTCTGGCCGAGGAATATCACGCCGGCGATCATGCCGAATGGTGGAGTCCACAGCGACCACGGGGACACGGTCGACGCTGGGTACTTCTTCAGGAGGTTCATCCAGATCGCAAAGCCGAGCAGCGAGGCGACCGGCGAGGCGAAGATGAATAGCAAGACCATCTGTACATCGATGGTGGCGAGTGCATCGCCCATGACACGCGGACCGTCCACGAAGAACGAGACGATCAGCATTGGCAGAATCGGCACCAACGCCGACCAGACCGAGATCGACAATCCGGACTGTTCGCCTGACTTGCGCACGATGATGTTCGAGCAGGCCCAACCCAATGCAGCCACCAACATCATGAAGAACGGAATGAGTTGGGCCGCTCCGTCTCGGCCAATGCCGATGACGGCGAGCCCGACGAGGCCAACGAGTACGCCGATCACTTGGATCCGCGATGGTCGCTCCTTCAGTAGCACCACGCCGAGAATGAGCGTGAAGATCGTGACGAATTGGATGAGCAGGGCGGCGAGCCCGGCCGGCATGCCCAGGTCGATGGCCCAGAACATGAGGCCGAACTGGATGCATCCGATGCATATCCCCATACCGACCGCTGGTTTCCAGCCGGACGAAGGTCGGGGCACGAAGAACACTGCGGGGAAAGCCACCAAGAAGAAGCGCAGTGCGGTGAACAGGAACGGTGGCAGATCGCGCAGGATCACCGCGGACACGACAAAGTTGATTCCCCAAATCGCGGCGACCCCGGCCGCTAGGAAGCAATCACGTCGAGTCATTTGCCTCACATTACGTCGCCTGACAGTATCGACAAAGCTCCTTCGCACTTCTCACCAATCTGGAGGAAGAATGCCCACCAGCGACGCCCTCGATCTCGGTTTCGACCCTTCGCGCCTGCAGCGCATCGACGACTACCTGAAGCAGTACGTCGACGACGGTCGGCTCCCTGGATGGCAGATCCAGATCGCCCGCCACGGCGAAGTCGCGCACTTTTCGTCGTACGGCCAGCGAGATATCGAGGCCGGGCTGCCGGTCGAGGATGACACGATTTTCCGGATCTACTCGATGACGAAGCCGATCACCACGGTCGCCGCGATGATGCTGTTCGAAGAGGGCGCCTTCGAGTTGACGACGCCGGTCAGCGAGCTGATTCCGTCCTTCAAGGACCTCACCGTCTATGAGAAAGGGATGGCGGCGAGGCCGGTGACTCGCCCCGCGGCGAATCCGATGGAGATCCGTCATCTGATGAACCACACCTCGGGGCTGACCTACGGATTCCACCACATCCACGTACAGGACGAGATCTACCGAAACGCGGGGCATGAATGGGGCCCACCGCCGGGCACGGACCTTGCTGCCGCGTGCGATACGTGGGCGTCGCTGCCGCTGCGTTTCGATCCGGGCACGCAGTGGAACTACGGCGTGTCCACCGACGTACTCGGGCGCGTTGTGGAGGTTGCGTCGGGGATGTCGTTGGACAAGTTCATGGCGGAACGGATCTTCGCGCCGCTGGGCATGAAGGATGCGTCGTTCCAGGTTGGCGCCGACAAGCAGGATCGGCTCGCGGCGCTCTATGCGCCGACCCCGGAAGGTAAGACAATGCGTCTGGATGCCTTTGGTGATGGGATTAAGAACCCGCCGACCATGCTGTCTGGCGGAGGTGGGATGGCCGCGACGACGGCGGACTACTCACGGTTCACCGAGATGATTCGCCGCGGCGGCGAACTGGATGGGGCGCGACTGCTCGGCAATCGCACGGTCGATTACATGTCGCAGAACTCATTGCCGGATGACAAGGACCTGACCGAGGTCGGTATCCCGCTATTCGCCGAGACGAAGTTCGACGGCGTCGGTTTCGGGCTCGGATTCAGCGTGGTGATGGACCCCATAAAGTACGGGACGCTGACCTCGGTCGGCGAGATCGGCTGGGGCGGTGCAGCAAGTACTGCGTTCTGGGTTGATCCGCTGGAGGACCTGACGTTGATCTTCATGACCCAATTGCTGCCCTCGAGCACGTACCCGATTCGCACCGAACTCAAGGGGCTGGTTTACCAGAGCCTGGTCGACTAGTTCGAGGAGCCCCTGAACGGGTTGGGTACCGGTCCGCCGTCGATGATGGCCGCATGATCCATGCCCAACCCGCCGCCGGATCAGACGTGACCACCGAGAGGTAACTCACGGGTGTCTGGGGTCCATTTTCGAGTTAACTGTGGCTACCCTAACTCGGCAGCGCTGCGATGGCGCGCAGGACAGTTGGGGGATACATGAGACGAGTCTGGCACCGTGCAGTCGCGACGGCCGCGGCAAGTCTGCTGGCGGTCACGATGTTGGCCGCCTGCGGCTCGGGTGACGAGGGCAGCGCCGATGGCGGCGACGGCGCGGGCGTGTTTCCGGTGACCATCGAAAGTTCGCTGGGCGAGGCCACCATTGAGTCGAAGCCCAAACGGATCGTCACCTTAGGCCAGGGGTCCACCGAGACCGCGATCGCGCTGGGGATTACCCCGGTCGGGATCGAAGAGTACGCGTGGGGCTCGGACGACACGGGTTACCTGCCGTGGGTGTATGAGGCCGTGCAGGAGTCTGGCGACGAACTGCCGGAGCAGTTCACCGGTGGCGAGGATCTAGACATCGACGCGATCGTCGAGCTCGATCCGGACGTCATTTTGGCCCCGTGGTCCGGAATCAGCCAGGAGCAGTTTGACACCCTCAGCCAATTGGCACCTGTTGTGGCGTATCCCGACCTCGCGTGGAGCACGGACTGGGACGAGCAGATCCAGATCATCGGCGAGGCGGTAGGGCAGCCCGAGGACGCCGAGAAGTTGATCGACGAGATCGACGCACAGTTCGCGGAGGTGGCGCAAGCGCATCCCGAGTACGCCGACACCACGTTCTCGTTCATCTATTCCACACCCGAGACGCTCGGCGTCTTCATGCCCAATGAGCAGCGGGTAGCGATGCTGAGCAATATGGGCCTGCAGGTCGATCCCGTCGTCGAGACGCTCGAAGAGGCCGAGGGCACCGACTCGGCAATCATCGGGTACGAAAACGCCGACCAACTCGATAACAGTGACGTGATCTTCACCTTCTATTCGGACGCGGCTGCCAAGGAGGACGCACTGTCGAACCCGTTGTATGCGTCGATTCCGGCGATTGAGTCGGACGCGGTTGTGGCGCCGACGGAGAACCCATTCGTCACCGGGTCGTCGATCGTGAACCCGCTGACGGTTCCGTGGGTACTCGATAAATACACGGAGATGATCGACGCAGCGATCGCGAAGATCCCGGCCTAGTGTCCGTGGCGCGTACGGCCGCCGTGCTCATTGGAGCACTGGCGGCCCTCGCCGTCACAGTTATCGCGAGCCTCGTGCTTGGCACCAAAGTCACGTCGCTGGGGGAGCTGACCGATGCGCTGGGCGCCGGCGCGGACAACTATCTGCGGTTAGTGCTGGACAGCCGAATCAACCGCACCCTCGTGGGCATCCTGGCCGGTGCGGCGCTGGCCATAGCCGGCCTACTCATGCAAGGCGTAACGCGCAATCCGTTGGCCGATCCAGGGTTGCTCGGTATCAACGCGGGCGCGGCAGCAGCATTGGTAACGGCGTCCGCGTTCTTCGGTGTCACCGGCACGACGGCGGCGGTGTGGATCGCGATCCCGGGAGCGCTACTGGCCGGGCTGGTGGTGTATGCGCTTGGCGCGGCGGGCAATACGGGCGCCGGGATAGTGCGGTTACTGCTTGGTGGCGCCGTGGTGTCCGCCGTACTGCACGCGTATACCCAAGCCGTCACGCTGTCGAACCCGGACGCTTTCGACAGTTATCGGTTCTGGGTGGTCGGTTCGTTATCGGGCTCGCAGATGTCCACGGTGCTGGCGATCCTGCCGTTCATCGTGATCGGTCTGGTCATCGCGCTGCTGCTGTCATCACAGTTGAACGCTCTCGCACTTGGCTCGGAGGCAGCGGTCGGGCTAGGCGTGAACACCACCTTCGTTCGTGCCGCGGCGCTGCTGACCGGGACTGTCCTGGCCGCGGCAGCGACCGCGGCCGTGGGACCGATCGCGTTCATCGGGCTCGCCGTCCCGCACCTTGTGCGCTACCTCGCCGGTCTGGACTTCCGGGCTCAGGTGCCAGTCGCGATACTGGTCGGCCCGACGATCTTATTGTTGGCCGATGTGCTAGCCCGGACGATCGTCCGGCCGCAAGAACTCATGGTCGGCGTGGTGACCGCCTTCGTCGGGGCACCATTCCTGCTGCTCGCGGTGCGAAAGTTGCACGCCGCATGAAGAAGTCAACTCCCGCCCGTAGCGGCGAGGTTGTGATCCGCGCTGGACGCCGGGTGGCGATGCCGGTGCGCACCAGAAGCCTCGTTGTCGGCGGCGTATTCGTCGTCATGTTGCTCGTCGTCGCGGTCTTGACGTTGAGCTTGGGGCGCCTGGGAATTCCGTTACCGGAACTGCCCAGTGCGGTGCTTACCGGTGCCGACGGAAAAGCGGGATTTGTACTGGAGGTGCTACGAGGACCCCGGCTCGTGGTCGCTGCCGGCACCGGAGCCGCGCTCGGTATCTCAGGTGCGTTGTTCCAATCAGTGACGCGCAATCCGCTCGGGAGCCCCGACGTCATCGGGATTGCGGCCGGGGCAGGAGCGGGTGCCGCGCTCTTTGGGCTACTGATGCCGGGCGCATTACCGGTGTGGACCGGCGCGCTGATCGGCGCGACCGCGGCGATCGTGCTGGTCGCGGCGGCAACCGGATCCGGATTCGCCAATCCAGGCAGGATGATCCTCGCAGGGATTGGCGTCTCGGCGATGGCCGTTGCCTTCACACAGTACGTCACCTTCGTTGTGGCACGGGACCGAGCCTCGGTGCTGCAGTCATACATCAATGGCAGTCTGAACGCGCGCTCGTGGACTCATGCGCTGACGATCTGGATCGTGCTGGCCGTGTGCGTCGTACCCCTGATCGTGATCAGCCAGCGTCTGGCCGCAACCGAGATGGGTGACGAGGTCGCTCAATCACTCGGCGTGCATCCGCGAAGCACGCGGCGGTGGGCTGTGGCGATCAGTGTGTTGTTGGCAGCCGCCGCCGTGACGGTGGCGGGGCCGATCGCGTTTGTAGCGCTGACCGCACCGCATATTGCTCGTCGCCTAGCGCACAGCGCAGTACCTCAGCTCACCCTGTCCGCGCTAGCCGGTGCGTTGTTGCTGTGTACCGCGGACGTGGTCGCTGAGCAGGTGAGTTGGTTCGAGGGGCTGCCGGTCGGCATCCTCACGCTCGGGATCGGCGGAGCTTACCTTGGCTTCCTGCTGGTTCGCGAATGGAAGAAAGGCACGGCATGAGTGCGCTGAGCGCCGAATCCTTGCGCGTGGACTACGGCGATAAGCCCGTGATCGAAGACCTCTCTCTGCAGATCGCGTCACAATCATTCACCGCGATCATCGGCCCCAACGGATGTGGCAAGTCAACTCTGCTGAAGACCTTCGCGCGGGTGATCCGCCCCAGCGCGGGGCAGGTATTGCTGGAAGGGGAGCGCGTCAACTCGATGCGCAGCCGCGCTGTTGCCCGGCGCATGTCGTTGTTGCCGCAAAGCCCCATCGCACCGGACGGAATCACCGTGCGAGACCTGGTTGCTCGTGGCCGTCATCCACACCACACCCTGCTGCGGCAGTGGAGCCACGAGGATGAGCGGGCAATCGATGACGCGTTGGACCGCACCGGGTTGACCGAACTGGCATCACGGCGAGTAGCGGCGTTATCAGGAGGGCAGCGTCAACGCGCCTGGGTGGCCATGGTGCTGGCCCAAGACACGCAGATCATCCTGTTGGATGAGCCCACGACCTTCCTGGACATCGCCCATCAGTACGAATTGCTTGAGTTGTGCATGCAGCTCAATCGAGAAGGACGCACGATCGTCGTCGTCTTGCACGATCTCAACCAGGCGGCCAGGTTCGCCTCCGAACTCGTCGTATTGCGCGAGGGCCGGATCTGGCAGACCGGATCACCAGCCGAGGTGATGCGCGAACGAATGCTCCGTGAGGTGTTCGGGCTGTCGGCTGAGGTCGTTCCCGACCCATTGACCGGAACACCGATGGTGGTGCCGCGTCCTGCAGGCTCAACACCGCAGCGGACCGCAGCACGCGATCACGCGCCCGGCCAATGTGAGCAGGCTCAGTAGACCCAGCCATCGCTCGCGATTCAGGCGTTTGCCGGCACACGGCGCAGCGCCCTGCGCATCCCGATTCAGTTCAGATGGTTAGTGACGCTAACTTATGGGGACGGCGTATGAATCGGTAGCAACGCATCGATCTGGCCAGGACGGCGCCGCGTGGCGCAGCGGAGAGGGGGACCTGCAGGTGACGGTGCTATCGGTGCTCGCGCTGATCGTTGCAGGTTTCGGCGCGGGACTCATCGGCTCGACCGCGGGCCTCGCGTCGCTGGTCAGCTACCCTGCACTGCTTGCCTTCGGTCTACCGCCGGTGCTCGCTAACGTGACGAATACTACCGGGATTACGTTCTTTACCATCGGCTCGGTGGTGTCCACCCGGCCGGAATTGGGCGGCACGTGGCGGCGGCTGTGGCCACGCATTGCCCTGTTCCTCGTGTTTGGTGCCCTAGGTGCGTGGCTGCTGGTACACAGCCCGCCGGGCAGTTTCGAAGCAGTCGTTCCCTGGCTCATCGCTTTTGCATCAGTGCTGCTGATCTTCCGCGAGCAGGTGCAGAACGCATCGATGCGGGCCGGAAAGCAACTGCGCTCGGCCGGCGTTGGATTCTGGATCGTGCTGGCGTTGATCGCGACGTACGGCGGTTACTTCGGTGCCGCGGCGGGCGTGATTCTGCTGGCGTGGCTCATGCTCACCACCGATGATGATCTCGCGTACTGCGCGGCTGAGAAGAACGTGCTGCTGGGTGCCTCGAACCTGGCGGCAGCGATCGGGTTCATCTTCATCAGCGATATCCACTGGGGCGCGGCCGCGTGTATCGCGGTAGGTGGGATCGTCGGTGCATACGTTGGACCGAAGGTGTTGCGCAAGATCCCCGAAAGGCCGATGCGTTTGGTCATCGGTCTGCTTGGGCTTGGTCTGGCGGTCAAACTTTTCATGGACTCGCTGGGCTGAACCCTCTGGAGGACCACAGCAGTCGCGATCCTGCTCGCTCTGCGTAGGCGCCTAGCCGTTGGGTCGGGCTAACGGGGTTCCGCGCCGCGGGAGCCGGGCTTGCGCTGATCCCATGTGGAGGGAGCGGTCGATCGACGGTCCCAGGTTGAGGGGCTGACCCCGACCTTTCGCAGTTCGACCTTGCGAATCTTTTGTGTCGGCGTTTTCGGCAACTCGTCGACGATCTCGATATACCTCGGGATCATGAAGCGCGGCATCCGAGCGGCGAGGTACTCATCCAAGGTCTCCGGGGCCAGTTCTCGATCCGGCTGCAGGACGAGGACAATCTTGACCTCATCCTCTCCGACATCGGCTGGAACCGCGATCGCCGCACATTCGAGTACATCGGGATGAGTGAGTACGAGTGCCTCTACCTCGGCCGAAGATATGTTCTCTCCGCGCCGACGGATTGCATCCTTGATCCGGTCGACGAAGTAGAAGTTGCCCTCGGCGTCGCGGGTGAACCCATCGCCGGTATGGAGCCACTGATTGCGCCACGCGTCGACCGTAGCCTCGGGTTTGCCCCAGTATCCGTTCATGAGGGTCCAAGGCTCATCACTGCGCAGGACCAGCTCACCGAGTTCACCCGGCGCGACCTCGCGATCGTCCGGGTCGACCACGCGAGCGTCGAATCCAGGGCGTATCCGCCCGCAACTCGTCGTGTTCGCCAGGTTGTACCCGTCGCTGAGAATGCAGCACGCGGTCTCGGTCATGTTGAAGGTGGTACGAGCGCGTACCCCGAACCGCTCACTGAACCCGTCCAGGTCGTCAATCAGCGGAAGGAACATTGCATCTCGCAGTGGAGTCGTGCGGTCACCCGGAGCGGCGGGCTGTTGGTACAGGAAGTTCGCCATCGCGCCCAGCAGAATCGTCGTGGTAGCGCCGTACTCGGCGACATCGCTCCAGAATTCGGTTGTGTTGAAGCGTTGCCGCATGATGACGCGGGCACCGACCAACGCGCACGCGAACAAGGGGCCTTTACCGCTCATGTGGAAGATCGGGAAAGGTGAGTAGAACGCATCCGCGGAGTCGAATAGTTCTGACGGCATGATGCCGGTGGCGGTGAGTTCGGCCTGCCGCCAGGTGACCAGCACGCCTTTGGAAGGTCCGGTCGTCCCGGAGGTGTAGATAATGGCGGCTGTATCGCGCCCCTGCGGATCCTCGAAACTGTCCACATCGCCCTCGGCGCGTGCGAGGAAGTCAGCAGAACTGACAAGTTCGACGGACGTAGCCGTGTCAATGGGACTGGACCCGACGACAACGATCGTGCGTAGCTGATCGGAGCTTGCCTGTAGAACGGCGGGAAGGTAGTTCTCATGCACGACCATGATGGAGGCCGATGAGTCCTCGATGATGTACGTGAGCATGCTTCCGATGTATTCAACGTTTACCGGGACTTCGAGCGCGCGCAATTGCGCGATTCCTAGCCACGCGGCCACGGCATCCACCTGCGGCGGCATCATCGTCAGCACCGTATCTCCGGCGCGAATACCTGCTCGACGCAATGCGCGCGCCCACCGTTGGATGTCCTGGTGCGCATCGCGATACGTCCAGATCGATCCGTTCTCGGCACTAATCACGTAGGGCGCGTCGGGTGTCTGGGCAGCTCGTTGGGCGATGACGGTGGGCAGTGCCTGTGCTGATGCGTTCATGGTTTCCTTTCATAGTCGGCATCGCAGGCGCCATATGCTCGACTAGGCATCCGCGTTCCCGGGTGAAGTAATACGAGCGACGGTCTGTCCGGCCGTGATCGAGTCCCCAACATCGACCAGGACTTCGGTGACGCGACCTGTCCTCGGCGCGCGAATGTGGTTCTGCATCTTCATAGCTTCGATCGTCGCCACCACCTCACCGGCTGCGACCTCGTGGCCGGGCTCCACGAGTCGTTCTACGACGGTCCCTTGCATGGGGCTAATCACCTCGCCGGATCCGCGTGCTGTTGGCACACGCTCGCGGTTGGTCAAGCGACTCTCTGCTGGGGAGCCGGCGATTGCGCTCACCTGCGCGCGCGGTTTCGCGGTGGTGCCGAATGCCGGCACGCGAAAGTAACGACCATTGATCCAGACCCCGGGACCCTCAGCGGGTTGAGTAGCTGGACCGACCGTTTCGCCGGCGGCAGGAATCGTATCGAGAGCCTGCGTAATCCAGTTCTCGAACCACGTGGTGTTCACCGGACCGTCGCGGAATTCGGGATCATCGCAGATCGCGGCGGCAATCGATAGCGTGCTCGTGCTGGAGATGTCCGTCGCGCGGATCGCTTCCCGTAGCCGCGCGATTGCTGACGCCCGGTCGGGGGCATGCACGATGAGTTTGGCAATCAGACTGTCGTATCGAGCGGAGACGTCATCCTGAGCGTCGTACCCGGCGTCGACACGCACCCCTGGGGACCGGGGGAAGCGGATCGTCCCGAGAGGTCCGGGCCGAGGCACAAACTCCCGGTGCGCGTCTTCAGCGGTAATCCGGAACTCGATTGCATGACCCGTGGGGGAGCGCGGCAGATCCTCAGACAACTCATCGCCTTGGGCGATCGCGAGTTGGAGCCGCACGAGATCCAGTCCGTACACCTGTTCAGTGACCGGGTGTTCGACCTGCAACCTAGTGTTCATTTCGAGGAAGAAGAAGCCGTCAGTCGACACCAGAAACTCGACTGTGCCGGCGTTCTGGTAGTCGACCTCTAGGGCGATCTGTTGCGCAGCTGCGCTGAGCGCCTCCACTAAGTCAGGGGTTAGCCCTGCGGCCGGAGCCTCCTCGAGGAGCTTCTGGTGCCGACGCTGAATGGAGCAATCACGGGTGCCAAGGGTGATGACCTGACCGGATCGGTCGCCGAGCACCTGGACCTCAATGTGCCGAGCATTCACCAGATACTTTTCGCAGAACACCTCCGATCGCCCGAACGCCGCGAGCGCTTCTGCACGGGCGATCTCCACGGCTCGTGCAGCTTCATCGGGACCATGCACCACCCGCATCCCTCGGCCGCCGCCGCCGTTCGCGGCCTTCACCAGCACCGGCCAACCAACCTCGTTGCCGAACGCCGCAACCTGATCCGGGCTCAAGTCGCCGGTGAGCGCGGGGACCACCGGAACCTGCGTCCGCTGAGCAACAGCCCGGGCACGCACCTTGTCGCCAAGCAGTTCGATTGCTGCAGCGCTTGGACCCACGAATTCGATGCCAGCTGCGCGGACGGCTGCTGCGAAGGAGGCGTTCTCGGAAAGAAATCCGTAACCAGGGTGGATAGCGTCGGCGCGCGCGGCCACGGCGCGCTGCACAATCTGCTCGATGTCCAGGTATGGCTCGATTCCGTCGTCGGCCGTGAGCTGCACCGCCTCATCGCATTCTCGGACATGTAGCGCGCCGCGGTCAGCGGGGGAGTGCACGGCGATCGAGGTGACACCCATCTCGGCACAGGTGCGAGCGATCCGCACCGCGATCTCGCCGCGATTCGCGATCATCAGTCTTTCGAAACGCATGAGTCTCCTAGATCGGCGAGATGCCATGGTGTTTGGGCACCGGTACACGCTTGTGGCGAGCCGGTGCGCGATCGAGTGCGCCGATGAGAATGTCTCGCGTCGCGTCCGGGTCGATGACGTCATCGACGCCGAAGCCTTGGGCCGCGAGGAACGGGTCTACCTGCCGGCGGAACTTATCGATCAGATTGCGGCGCTCTTGTGCGGGGTCGTCGGCCTGAAGTACCGCCTTGCGGAACGCAACATCGACTGCGCCCTCGATCGACATTGCACAGATCTCCGCGGTCGGCCAGGCGAGCGCGACGTCGGCCTGATAACTTCGTCCGCCGGCCATGGCGATGTAGCCGGCGCCGTAGCCCTTGCGCAGCACGACACTGAATCGTGGGACCGTCGCCTGACCAAGCTCGAACATCAGCCGGCCGCTACGTCTGGCCAACTGCGTTGTGGCTGATCGCGTGCCGACAAGGAATCCAGGAATGTCGATCAGGAACAGCAGCGGCAACCCGAATGCGTCCGCAACGCTGACGGCATGGGCGGCCTTCTCGCACGCTGGGCTGTCCAACGATCCACCCATGTGCAGCGGCTGGTTCGCGACGACCATGATCGGTCGCCCGTCGAGTCGCGCGAGCGCGGTGACGAGATTAGGGGCGTACGTCGGTTTCAATTCGAACGCTGTTGCCTCGTCCACGATTGCCTCGATCACCTCCGTGACGTCGTACCCGGTCATGGGGTTGGTGGGCACGATCGTGCGAAGTCGACCAGTGACTCCTGGCTCGTACGACGCGTCCCGCGGCGGCGCCAGGTCGGCTGATGAAGGTAGATAGCTCAGGTACAAGCGGACCGAATCCATCGCCTCCTGTTCGGAGTCCACTGCGAGGTCGGTGACGCCTAGAGTCGCTTGCAGGTCCGCGCCGCCAAGTTCTTCATTGGTGGTCTGCTCGCCGGTAGCTGCCTCGACCAGTGCGGGACCGGCGATGCCCATGGTGGAAATTCCCCGTACCATCACCACATAGTCCGCGAATGCGGCGAAGTTCGACGGGCCCGCAAAACCGGGACCGAGCATTGCCGCGACGATGGGCACATAGCCCGACAGCTCGACGAACTCCTTGAATGTCTCGAATCCCCAGGCGAAGTGGTGACTGTCCAATCCTTCCTGGATCCGGTGACCGCCGCCATCGAGCAGCATCACCAGTGGTATCCCATCTTGAAGTGCCCGTTCACAGCAGCGGGTGACTTTTAATCCGCCGGCGACTCCATTGCTGCCGCCGAACACGGTGAAGTCGAACGACATAATTGCCGCTGGTCGCCCATCAATACGACCGATCCCGGTCACTACTCCATCGGCGGGCGCGAGGAGGTCCTGCTGGTCGGGGGTCCCACGGGCTGCATCTACCAGTCCGCCGAATTCCCAGAAGGAATCTTTGTCCACCAACATCGAGATTCGTTCACGCGCCGAGTACTTACCTCGATCGTGCTGCCGCTGAATCTGCTCCGCACGCGCCTCATCGGAAGCCAGGTATGTCCGTCGTTCGAGTTCCGCGAGCAATTCGGAGTGGGTAGGGCCCACGTAGACGCCCCTTTCAGAGTTGGTCAGAGCACACGAGGTGATGACTAAAATGTCATGGTGTGGGATCGCCAGTGTTCTTGATGTTGACGATACTGTCAATCAGGCGCGGCGAGCTGAGCCCTCCTTAAGCCTTCGAGGCCCGACGTGTAGAGCGATTGGGATCGATCGAGCGTTATCCGACTGGGAAGGTGGATCAATGAGGCCGAATCGATCTCGGAGTACGCAGCCTCGAGGCGATGATGCGACGCGCCAGCGGCTACTGGATTCAGCCGGTGAACTCTTCTCGCGTCAGGGCTTCAAAGGCACACCTATCTCAGATATCGCTGATCATGCAGGGGTGGCTCGGCCGACGTTCTACGTGTACTTCTCCTCGCGAGAGGACGTCCTGCGAGAACTTGCAAACCGCGTACGGTCCGAGGTGTCGCTGGCACAGCACGAGGCAGCCAAGGGAACGGATCCGAAAACCGTCATCAGATCGTCGATCACGGCAGCTTTGGACGTCTATACCCGCAATGCCGGCATACTGACCGTGATCCAGCACCAAGCGCTAGTCGATCCCCACGTCAGTGAGGCGTGGGACGAGATCGTTTCGACGCCTGTACGGTCGGGGCGGGCGTTCATCGATGGCCTCGCGCGCGAGGGAAAAGCCCTCCCTGCCGCCAGCGCTGAAGCACTGAGCGAGGCGGCGGTCGCGAATCTGATCCATGCGGGGTTCGCCGCGCACCGCGAACGCCGTGCGCTGACCGTAGAAGAACTGGTCGCTATATATGAACGACTTCTGGGGCTCACGACGGAAAGGTCGCCAAGCGGCGCACCACCACCGGGGTCAACCGTCAGTCGCATCCTTGCCGCCGCGGAAGAGGTCTTCGCCGAACGCGGATTCGATGGTGCCAGCGTGTCGGACGTTGCCGCCCGCGCCCGGGTCTCGCGGCCCACGATTTATACGCACTTTCCGTCAAAGGAGGACCTGCTGCGCGGCGTTGTCCACGGTGTTCGCGATTCATTCTTGGCCCTTCAAGAACGCGAGGCGACGGACGATCGCGATGTGCTCACCGGCGCCGTACGGGCATACCTGGAGGGCTGGACCCAGCACTATGGGATTCTGTCGTTGATCGAGCACCGGTCGATGTCGGACCCGAGTTTTTCGGACTTGCTGGACGATGTGCAATTTCGGCTACACCGCCGCCACGAGCGTTATCTGGAGCGCCTGCGTCACTCGGGTCGGGCGACGCCGCTGTTGGCCCCGACGGTCGTGGCCGAGGTGATCACCGGGGCAACACGTCAGTTTGCTCAGGGGATCGTCGCTGGTCGTCTTGTTCGGGTCGAGTGCGCAAACGACCTTGCGGATCTCATGCTGAAACTGGCAAACCTGATCGAGTAGTACCCTGCTGCGTCTTGTGGGGGGCGAGGCGCGACTTTACAAACGAGACAAGCTTGAACTACCGTGCCTAACACAGTTGTAAAGTGGGCGCGGTTGACTGGCTCGAGGACTCGCTTGTGACGGATCTCGAGCCCGTTCCGGAAGATCGCCTCATCGTCCCGACCGGCGCCCACAGGAATGCGAAGGAGCCCAATGTCGATCTACCGCGAGCAGCTGACGATTGGTGACATCCCACATCGGCATGCCGAGAAGCACCACTTGCGGGATAAGCCTGCGGTAATCGAGGGGGAGAAGCGAATCACCTGGGCCGCGCTGAGCGAGCGCAGCGCGCGGGTAGCGGGAATGCTGCGCGGTCTTGGTATTGAGCGTGGGGACAAGGTGTCGGTGATCCTGCAGAACCGTGCCGAGTTTCCGGAGCTCATTTACGGAGTTGCCGCGCTGGGTGCAGCGATCGTGCCGATCAGTTATCGGTTCGTCGCGCGCGAGATCGTCTACGCGATCGAGCACAGTGATTCATCGATCGTCATCGTCGACGCCGATGTACTGGACACTCTCGAGGAGGCGCTGAAGGATTTGCCGATCGGCGCTGATCGAGTGCTCGTTATCGGCGAGGCGGTCCGCGCACATCCGTATGGAGACTACGAGGTCTCGTTGGCGGAGGCCCCCGCCGTTCAGGATGGTCTCACCGCCGAGGAAATGGATATCTACCACCTGGCCTTTACCGGTGGAACGACCGGCTATCCGAAGGCATGTGAAGTCCCACAGCGGATGGCTAGGCAAAACTGGTACGACATCACGGTCGAGACCGGCATCCGAGAAGACGACGTGATGCTGATTTCGGGCGCTTTCTATCACGGGCTCGGATTCATGTGGGGCCTGCAGCAGCTGATGGTCGGCGGAACTGTCGTAATGCAGCGGACCTTCGACCCGCAGGAGGCATTGCAACTCATCGAACGCGAGCGCGTGAGCGTCACCCCAGCAGCGCCGACGCTATACACGATGATGCTCTCGGTGCCCGACCGGCAGGACTACGACGTCAGATCGATGCGGGTGTTGGTATCGGCAGGAGCCCCGCTGCTGACCGTCACCAAGGAAGGCTTGCTCGACTATTTCACCTCCGCCGGACTGTACGAGTATTACGGCGCAACGGAAGCCGGTTTCTACTCGATACTCAAGCCAATAGACCAGCGGCGGAAAACGCGAAGTGTCGGACAAGCATGGTTCGGCTGCGAGCTTCGAATCCTCGATGCCGAAGGCGTCGAGCTTCCACCAAACGAGGTCGGAATGATCTTCAAACGGGGCCTGGCTCTAGGAGTGCGCTACTACAAGAACCCAGCGGCAACAGCCGAGGCGTTCCGTGGGGAATGGGTCACCAGCGGCGATCTGGGCTACCTCGATGACGAGGGATACCTCTATGTCGTGGACCGGGCTAAGGACATGATCATCTCTGGCGGCGTGAACATCTTCCCGACCGAAATTGAGGAGGTAATATCCGCGCATCCCGCGGTCGTCGAGTGTGCAGTTGTCGGGGTCGCGGACGAGAAGTGGGGTGAAGTCGTCTGCGCCTACGTCGTCTCTGGGGCCCAGCAACCGCTCGAAGCCGAACTCGATGAGTTGTGTATCAGCAACCTGGCGCGATACAAGCGGCCTCGCATCTACCGAATGGTGGACGCATTGCCGAAGAATGCCTCCGGCAAGATCCTGAAGCGAGGTTTGCGGGCGGCCGGAGCAGCGGGTTCGTCGTGATGTCGACGCTGATCGGTATCGAGAATCAGCCGCCCATCCTGCGCGGGCAGCCATCGTTAGATCGCCAGCGGACTAGTACTTGTCCATAATCTTGCGGATCCGTGCGGTCGAGACCGAGTAACGCGGTTTCACCGCTTGGGCGAACAAGGAGAGCCGTAACTCCTCGATCATCCAGCGGACCTCGCGCAACTCTGCCGGTAGCTCTTCATCGCTGCGGAAGGTCGCCACGAAGTCGTCGTACTCTGCGCTGAGGTCGTGCACTTCCAGCATCGACAGGCGATCGCGTTGGTGGTTTGCGCGAAGCCGATCCGCGCGTACAGCGATACCGCGTAGATACCGGGCGATGTCGTTCAGACGCGCGACGCCGTGCAGACTGACGAATCCGGGCGGCACCAGGAAAGCTAGTTGCGTTCGAATGTCAGCCAGTTGCACGGCAAATGGTTTGGGCGGTAGGTCCGCGATCGAGCGGTCCGCCGCCATTTTCTGCTCGAGCACGGCGGCCACCTTTTCGAACGCACCGAGCGTGCCCGCGACCTGCCGCTCGCGGGCAGTCTGCAGCAACGCAAGGTACTCGGATTCGGACCAAGGAATCCCGACAGTATCGATCTCCTGAAGGGCCACCGCGTGTTGTACGTCATCGCGCAGTGCCGCGGGGTTGGCGTGCGGCGTCTGCGTGAGGGATACCTTCTGTGCGGCGCTGAGCGCGCGCGTGACTTGGCTGCCGACCGGCGGCAACTGATGGACCAGGAGCCATGCGACCCCCTCGCGCATCGCGTTGAGTTGAGCGAATTGCGTGGTCTGGATTCGTACCGCGAGTGAGTCGCCTTCACGAACCAGCGCCGGAAAGCCATCGACCGGCCCGTGCGTGGTCTGCAGCGCCACCACCTGATCGAGTGTGCCGATCGACCAGGAAGTAATGCCGCGCTGTTCGTTGGCTACGGCAACTTTCGCAACTTGTGCGCGCTGTGCGCTACCGAGGTGCTCCCGCAGCACAGCGAGGTCCTTTCCCGAGGCGACAACCTTCCCCGTCTCGTCGACGATTCGGAAGGTCATCCGCAGGTGGTCGGGAACTTTGGACCAGTCGAAATCGAACTCCGTGACTGCCGCGCCAGTGAGCCTGCGCAACTCGTCAGCAAGCTGAGGCAGCAGGGCGCCCTTCTGTGGGCTGATGGTTTTCAACGCCGCGCGGGCTCGATCCGGAGCGGGAACCACATTACGACGGATCACCTTCGGGAGGGACTTGATCAAAGCGGTGACGAGTTCCTCGCGACGGCCGGGTACCAACCACCGGAACTCCTCTGGATCGGTCTGCGACAGCGATACCAATGGAAGGTCAACACTGACCCCGTCAGCTTCGGCATCACGGGCCGCCGGAACTACGCTCGGATCGAATGTATATACAAGCTCTAGCGGACGGTCTCCGTCGCGCCACACATTAGGAAACGCATCGTCATCCGGGCGCTGCGCGCCATCACGCAGTACGTCATCGGCACCGAAGTTGAGCAGTTCGGGAGTCTCATGACGCTGGTGCTTCCACCACTTATCGAAATGGCGCCCCGAGACGACCTCGGATGGGACACGTGCGTCATAGAACGCGTACAGAGACTCGTCATCGGCGATGAGATCGCGTCGGCGTGCCTTGTCCTCCAACTCGACGATCTCACCGAGTAGATCTTGATTGTGTCTGAAGAAGTGGTGCCGGGTGTCCCAATCGCCCTCGACGAGAGCCTGCCGGATAAAGATCTCCCGCGACGCGACGGGATCGATGCGCCCATAATTCACTCGCCGGTCGGCGATGATCGGCACGCCGTACAGCGTGGCTTTTTCGGTCGCGACGACCGCGGCCCGCTTACGTTCCCAATGCGGTTCGCTATATGTACGTTTGAGGGCGTGCGACGCTACTTCCTCAACCCACGCGGGGTCTAACCGCGCGACGTCGCGCGCCCACAGCCGCGACGTCTCAACGAGTTCAGCGGCCATAACGTACGGCGGATTCTTCTTGAATAACGACGATCCAGGGAAAATAGCGAACCGAGCGCCGCGCGCACCGACGTACTCCCGCTTATTGCGGACATCCTGCAGGCCAATTTGGGAGAGCAGCCCGGTGAGCACCGATTTATGAACGTCGTCGTCCGACGGGCGAGCGGCGGAGGTGTGGATGCCGGCGGCGCCAGCGACCTCTCGTAACTGTGCGACGAGGTCCTGCCACTCACGCACCCGCAAGTAGTTGATGTACTCGGTCTTGCATCGTTTGCGGAACTGCGAGGACGACAATGACTTCTGCTGCTCGCGTAGGTATCGCCACAGATTAAGGATTCCCAGGAAGTCCGATGTCTTATCGACGAAGCGGGCATGTAGCTGATCCGCGTGCGCTTCGTGCTCCGCGGGCCGCTCACGAGGGTCTTGAATCGCCAGTGCGGCAGCAACGACGATCACCGCGAGGGCGGCATCGCGTTTGCCGCCCTCCACGATCATCCGGGCTAACCGCGGATCAATCGGCAGTGCTGCGATGGTGCGACCAGTCTGCGTCAGCTCCACGCGTCCGTCGACCCGCCTGAGCGCGTCGATTTCCTGCAACAGCGCCATTCCGTCGGCGATGTTGCGTTTATCCGGCGGCTGGATGAACCCGAAGGTCTCGATGTCGCCGAGCCGTGCCGCGGTCATCTGCAGAATGACCGATCCGAGATTCGTACGGGTGATCTCCGGATCGGTGAACTGTGGGCGAGAATCGAAGTCGTCCTCGGAGTACAGCCGGACGGCGATGCCATCGGACGTGCGGCCGCATCGTCCGCTGCGCTGCATCGCCGAAGCCTGTGAAATCCGCTCTATGGGCAGGCGTTGCACCTTCGTAGATAGCGAGTATCGCGATATCCGGGCGGTGCCGGCATCGACGACGTACTTGATGCCGGGCACCGTCAGTGATGTCTCCGCGACGTTGGTGGCTAAGACAATCCGCCGTCCGCGGTGGGAACTGAACACTCGGTGTTGGTCGGCAGCTGATAGTCGCGCATACAGTGGCAGGATTTCGGTCCGCGGCAAATCCAGCTCCCGCAGCGCATCAGCGGCATCCCGGATCTCGCGTTCGCCGGACAGAAATACCAGCACGTCACCAGGAGGTTCGGCGGCCAATTCGGCGCACGCGTCGATAATTCCGGTGACGAGGTCACGCTCCGGGGCAGCGGTGTTGTCCGGGTCGACCAGTGGCCGGTAGCGGATCTCGACCGGGTAGGTGCGGCCGGATACCTCGATGATCGGCGCGTGGTCGAAGTGCTCGCTAAATGCTTCGGGATCGATCGTCGCCGAGGTGATGATGAGTTTGAGGTCTGGGCGCTTGGGCAGCAGGGATTTGAGGTACCCCAGTAAAAAGTCGATGTTGAGGCTTCGCTCGTGTGCCTCATCGATGATGATCGTGTCATAGCGGCGCAGCATGCGATCGCGCTGAATCTCGGCGAGCAGGATGCCGTCGGTCATTACCTTCACGTAGCTGTCCCGGCTCACCTTGTCGGTGAACCGCACGGCATAGCCGACTTCGGCACCGATCGCGACGTCGAGCTCCGAGGCGATGCGTTCGGCCACGGTGCGAGCCGCGAGTCTGCGCGGCTGGGTATGGCCGATCTGGCCCTCGATACCGCGGCCGATCTCTAAGCAGATCTTCGGGATCTGTGTGGTCTTGCCGGACCCCGTTTCGCCGGCGATCACCACGACCTGATTGTCGCGGATCGCTTCGGCGATCTCGTCCTTGCGGGCAGTGACTGGAAGTTGATCCGGATAGGTGAGCGCGGGAACCCCAGCACGGCGTGCCTCGAGTTGGTGCGGCGTACGTCGCGGCGGGGTGCGGCGGTTACGGGGACGTCGAGACATGGCGATTCAGCCTATGCCAGTCAGCACCGTTACCGCGAGTGAGTTTCGCCAACGCAGATCATTGGGCACCTGCGTGACGCGGGCCGACCCGCTGGTGCTCAGAAGGGCCCGATCGGTGCTATCGCTGCTGAAGGGCAATCGCGAGTTCGGCCTTCTTGATCTTGCCGGTGGTCGTCATCGGATACTCGGTCACGATCCGCACCTCCGGCACCTTGTAGGTCGCCATCTGCGTTTTTGCCCAAGCCCGCAACTCGTCGGCGTCAATGCTGCGTCCTTGGATCGGTTTCACGAACGCGACCGGAATTTGTCCCTTGTCGGCGTCCGGGCGCGGTACGACGGCAGCTGTCTCGACGTCATCGTGCCGGCACAGGAACGCTTCGACCTCCGCCGGAAAAACGCTCATGCCGTTGACCTTGATCATGTCCTTGTTTCGCACCAGGTAATGCAGGCACCCGGCCTCGTCGATGAACCCCGTATCGCCGGTGTACAGCCATCCGTCCCGAATCGCTTCTGCAGTCGCCTCGGGCTTCCGCCAGTATCCAGTGAGAATCGACGGGCTGCGCTCGATGATTTCGCCCCGTTCGCCGAATGGCAGCGGTTGGCCGGTCGCCGGATCCACGACCATAAATTCGGTTCCTGGCACTGGAAGACCACACTGACCGGGTTCGTTCAAGATGTCCCAATCCTCGTCCTGTAACCCGTACGTCGAGGTGTCCATCGTGTGGGTTTCAGTCATCCCAAACGCGGCTTCCCGCAGGATTCCGTCGCTGCGGCTGGCCGCACGCCATCGGGTGCGCACCTCGGGATCGACGCGAGCTACGAATGACATCGCCAAGGGGGTGTGCAGGCTGCGGAAGTCGTAGTCGCCGACCCGCGGGTGTTCGATGATCTCGATGTAGTTATCGACGGTAGCGATCCATACCTCGACCTTGTACTTATCGATCGTGCGCATCACGGTCTCGGCGTCCCAGCGGGCGAGGATCACCACGGTTCCGCCGGTGATGACCGGGGACAACAGTCCCATGTCCTCGCCGGCAATCCAGAACACGGGTACGTGACACAACAGGACCGGGTGAGCTGTGATGTTGCTCGCGGTCATCCACGCGGCCACGGCGTACACCATGTGCCGCTGGGTGTGCTCACACCCCTTGGGCAGCCCTGTGGTGCCGCCGGTGTAGTTCAGCGCCGCGAGGGCGTCGAGGTCGACCTCGCGCGACGCTGCGCGGTCGGCAGCCAGCACATCCGCCCACGTGTCGTATTCGGGGACCTTTGCGCTGGTGGTCGCCGGTGGTGCCGGTGGCGGTGCTTCGTCCCCGGCCATCTCGTAGGCGGACGTCACCAACACGGTCCTGACGGACGTCTCCTCGATGACATTGCCGAGCACCTCAAGCATGGAGTCGACCGCGAACAGGACCTGAACGTCGGCGTCAGTCAACTCGTGGCGCAGTTCGTGCTCGCGGAACATCGTGTTGATCGGTACGTGTACCGCTCCGAGCTTCAGGATGCCGAGGAACGCGATCATGAACTGGGGCGAGTTCGGCAGCAGCACGCCGACCCTGTCCCCGGCGCGAACGCCGTGCGACTCCAGCCACCCGGCGGCGCGGTCGGTCAGCTCATCGAGCTCAGCCCAGGTGATCTCGCGGCCGTAGAACGCCACAGCCACAGCATCCCCGCGGCGCTTCGCCCACTCGCGAACCTGATCGCCGATGGGAATCTCACCCAGTGGATACCGAACCTCAGTGGGCACGTCGGCAGGGCGCACACTGGCCCGGCGTCGCTCGGCCTCAGCCAGGTAGTCATCGACGTTCACTAGCAACCTCCAAGCCATTTGACATGAGTGTCTATTTTGCCGCAACGACAGGGCGCCGTCGAACCACTCTCACCTGGTGGATCGCGTCGTCGTGGATACTTCGGCAGAAACCGGCCGCGTAGCAGCGGCGCCGCCACGACGCAGAGGACCCACCGACATGATCGATCGAATCGCCCGCATTGACATCGCCGGAGCGGACGAGTCGCTGTACGACATTTTGCTCGGTCCCGCTCACACCGCCGGGAACCTGAGGGTGGTGGCCGCTGAAACGACGCGAGCCGTATTTGCCACCGCGAACCCGGCGAAGACCGCCGAACGGATCCGGCGACGGGGGATTGAGTTGGACGACGAAGGATTCGTCGTGAACGGCCTCAGCTTCGGGCTCACCGATTCAACGCCTATTCCCGTACCCAACCCGGAGGTCGAACTCGATCACGTGGTGTTGCGTACCGCCGACGCAGAACGCGCGATCGCTAACTACGGCGGGCGCTTGGGCATCGAACTGCGGCTGGAACGACACGCACCGCAGTGGGGGATGCACATGCTGTTCTTCCGCTGCGGCGAGGACATCCTGGAGATCGTGCAACCCATCGGCGATGAGCAGCACACCGGTGGCGACCAGCTCTACGGCGTGACGTGGCGCGTTGCCGACCTCAACGCCACCGCTCAGCGGCTGAAGGCCGCTGGGATCGAGATCAGCGAGATACGCGATGGCCGCAAGCCCGGCACCCAGGTGTGCACCATCCGCGATCGCCGCACCGGCGTCCCGACCTTGTTGATTCAGCAGGAGTCGCTGCCGTTCAGCCGCAGCCAGCGCTGAGCACGATTGGACTCGCACGATGGGTAACTGCTGCGCAGCATCAGCAGTTTCCGCCGCTGATCTGCCGGCGGGATTGCGTTGTACGTCCCGCCGTACGTGAGGCGCGGTACCGACGAAACCCCGGCCAACCGGGCCGGGGTTTCGTCATGTTTATGCAGGTCATCCTACGTTTTGGTGTCCAGAGGGGGACTTGAACCCCCACGTCCGATAAAGGACACTAGCACCTCAAGCTAGCGCGTCTGCCATTCCGCCACCTGGACAAGGTGCGCAGAGAATGTTACAGCACTGGTAACGCCTCTGCCGCGCGGGTACCCCTATTTCCTCCGTCCGGTCGCGACCACACGAGCAGCGGTCGCGACCGGCAGGAAAGGGGCCGATTTACGCCTCGTGACGGTCCGGACGGCGTCCTCGCGAATCGCGGCTATCGCGTCGGTAACCACCACCGCGACGGTCCCCGCCATCATGTCGGCGGTCTCCGAACGAACGGCGATCACCGCCGCGTCGGTCGCCGCGGAACCCGCCCGAGCGACCGCGGTAGCCGCCACCCTGACGTGGGCCGCGCGCCGGACGCGCCTTCACCGGCGGACGGTACTCCTCGACCGGCTCGCCGGACGGCTGCGCGCCGCCGGTGATGTCAGTGATAGCCGAGTCACCTGGCTCGACGTACACGCCGCGCAGCTCGACCCCGGCGCGACCGATGAGCCGTTCGGCGCCGCGACGCTCGCGCGGCATGGCCAACATGACGACGGTGCCATCCTCGCCGGCACGCGCAGTGCGACCGGCACGGTGCAGGTAGGTCTTGTGCTCCTGTGGCGGATCAGCCTGGATAACAAGCTCGACGTCGTCGATATGGATGCCACGGGCGGCGACGTCGGTCGCGACGAGCACCGGGACGTGGTTGCCGCGGAACGCGTTGAGCGCACGGGTGCGCTGGCCCTGACTCAACCCACCGTGGATCGCCAGAGCGTTCACGCCGACCTCGCGCATCTTTTCAGCAACGCGGTCCGCGCCCAACTTCGTCCGTACGAACACGATCGAGCGACCTGGCCGCGAAGCCAATTCAGCAGCGACTGCGGCCTTACGGGCGGGGTGGACGACGAATAGGTGGTGTTCCATCGACTCGACTGAGGCGCCGACGTCCGCCGTGGAGTGCAGAACGGGATCGGTCAAGAAGCGCTTGACGAGTACGTCGACGTCACCATCGAGGGTGGCCGAGAACAGCATCCGCTGGCTGTCGGCGGGTGTCTCTTCGAGGATCCGACGCACCTCGGGGGCGAACCCCATATCGCACATCTGATCGGCCTCGTCCAGCACGCTCATTTCGATGCCGGAGAGGTCCGCGGCACCGCGCTCGATCAGGTCGATCAAGCGGCCCGGCGTCGCGATGAGCAGATCAATACCGCGATCGAGGGAATCAAGTTGCTTCTTGTACGGCATCCCACCGGCGACCAACAGCGTGCGCAGGTCCAGAGCCTTACCCAGCGGAGCCAGCGCGTCGACGACCTGCATCGCTAGTTCACGCGTGGGCGTGAGGACGAGCGCGCGAGGACGCTTAGGTTCGCGCGTGCCGCCGGTGAGCCGAGTGAGGGTCGGTAGGCCGAACGCCAGCGTCTTGCCCGATCCGGTGGCGGCCCGAGCCAATACGTCCGCTCCGCCAAGCGCCGACGGGATCGCCTCGACCTGGATCGCGAACGGAGCACCGATCCCTCGTTCGGCGAGTGCGGCGACCAGCGGTGCAGGGATCCCCATCGCGGCGAAACCGTTAGCCTCGTCGACGTCCACGGCGGCTTTCGTCTCGACCGGGACCAACTCGTCGAAGTTGCCCTCGAGAGCGGCCTCTTCGTCGGCGCGGCTGAAGTAGTTGCTGCGCGCGCGATCATCCCGATCCTGGCGACGGTGGTCGGCGTGACCAGCGACGTGGTGACCATGGTTCGGCGCGCTGCCGCGGTCATCGAACCGGCGACGAGGCCGATCGCTGTAGCGGGCATCGTCGCGGCGCTCGAAACGCCCACCGCGATCGCCACGATCGAACTGTCCGCCATCGGTGTGGCGATGGCCTGAACGCGCATCCCGACGGTCGTACCGAGTATCGGCTCCAGCCGGACGCCGATTCGGGCGCTCGAAGCGGTCGTTGTCGCGCTCGAAACGCCCACCGCGCTCCGATCGCGGAAAACGATCGGAGCGATCAGAGTGGCCGCTGCGATCGCCGTGCTCAAAGCGATCCGAACGACCACCGCGCGAGTCGAAGCGCTCCGACCGTTCGTACCGACCGCTATTGCGTTCTGGGCGAGTCCCGAACCGCTCGGGACGTCCGCCACGGCGATCATCACGGGAGTAGTTCTGCGCATGGCGCGAGTTATCGGCCCCGTCGGAGCGCTCTGCGCGATTGAATCGCCCTCGATCGCCTCGAGCGTCGCCGCGTTCGAAGCGGTCCGCACGCGACTCGTTCGCATGATCGCGCTCATAGCGGCGCGGGCGATCCTGCCCGGCATAGCGCTCAGCGCGTCGTTCGGCGCGATTGACCTGACCGTGGCGCGGCTTACGTCCGCCCGCGGAAAATTCGGACTTGCGCGCACCTGTTGTGCGGTTCTGTTTTCCGGGGTTACCGGAGAAGTTCTTTACCATCGTGAAAGTTCCTCACGTTGCTGTGAGGCAGATGGGCGCACCGCAAAACCCGCCGCGAGCCCACAAGGGCGGCGACTACCAACTCGATCGTCGGCGGGAGAGAATCTGACGCAGTGCGATCTGCGCTCGCGTACACCAGCAAGCGGTTGCTTGCGATGCCAGGCTGAGCGCTCACCATCCGTTGACGGCGGGGGAGTCGTCCCGCGCGTCATGTACTGCGCACATGCCGTATGGATTAAAGAATAGATCACCAGGCGTTCGAATCGGGTGCGTCGTGACTGGGGTCTCCACCCGCTGTGATGCACCCAACGGTGAGGTATGAATGGGGTGTGACTTCGACACCCTCAACCCAGCCCGATTTCTCCGAGGTAGTGGACCTTTGCTCGGAGCTCATCACTATCGACACGACTAACACCGGTGACCCCGCGACCATCGTCGGCGAGCGGGAGGCAGCCGAGTGGGTCGTAAAGGTACTTTCCGAGGTCGGCTACGAAACTACCTTGCTCGAGTCCATAGAACGTCGCGCCAGCGTGATCGTGAATGTACCCGGGCGCGACCCGAGCAAACCCGCGCTACTCGTTCACGGGCACCTGGACGTCGTACCGGCGATCGCCGAGGAATGGTCCGTTGATCCGTTCGGTGGCGTCGTCAAGGACGGATTTATCTGGGGCCGCGGAGCGGTCGACATGAAGGACATGGTCGCGATGATGATCGCGGTCCTACGTCACTGGAAGAGGTCGGGTGAACAGCCGGATCGCCCGATGGTCTTTCTGTTCGTCGCTGATGAAGAACATGGCGGCGTACACGGCGCGCATTGGCTCGTCGAACATCACCCCGAGTTATTCGACGGCTGCACCGAGGCGGTTGGTGAGGTTGGCGGATTTTCCTTCACCGTCGACGACGCCACTCACGTGTACCCAATCATGACCGGCGAGAAGAGCCTGGCCTGGATGAAGATCACCGCGACTGGCGCCCCCGGTCACGGGTCCATGGTGCACCGTGACAACGCGGTGACGAAGCTCGCTGCAGCGGTAGCGCGTGTCGCTGCGCATGAGTTTCCGGTGGTGTGGACTGACACGTTGCGCCAGTTCGTCGGCGGACTCGGCGAGATCATGGATACCGACCTGACGAATGTCGATACCGAGGTGTTGATCGACAAGCTCGGGGGCCTGGGCAAGATCGTAGGCGCTACGCTGCGCAACACCGCGAATCCAACCGGTTTGCAAGCCGGCTACAAGGCGAACGTCATTCCCAGCACTGCCACGGCAACGTTGGACTGCCGGATCATCCCCGGCCAGGAGGCCGAGTTCGAGCGGCAGATCGACGAACTGCTGGGTCCCGACGTCACCCGCGAATGGATCGTGCACGATAAAGCGCTCGAGACCTCGTTCGATGTACCGATCGTCGAAGCGATGACCGCCGCGTTGCGTGAAGAGGACGCCGGCAGCCACACGCTGCCTTATCTGATGTCCGGTGGCACTGATGCGAAGGCGTTTTCCGAGTTGGGCATGCAGTGCTACGGCTTCTCGCCGCTGCGACTGCCACCAGACCTCGATTTCGCCGCACTGTTCCACGGCATCGATGAGCGTGTCCCGGTCGACGCATTGCTGTTCGGCACGCGCGTACTGAACCGATTCCTGCTGAGTCTCTAAACCATCACCCGCAGACACCACAATGCCGAGGAGGCACATCGATGAAGGCCTGGTTGGTCGAGAAGAACGGCGATCCACAGGACGTCCTGGAATGGAAGGACACTCCGGACCTGCAGACACGGCCAGGCCTGGTCAAGGTGAAGGTGCTCGCCGCGGCGCTGAACTTCCCGGACATCCTGCTGTGCCAGGGCAAGTACCAACAGACGCCTACGCTGCCGTTCACCCCGGGTGTCGAGATCTGCGGCGAGATCGTCGAGGTCGGTGAGGACGTCACCCGCTGGAAGGTTGGGGACCGCGTGTGCGGTGGACCGTTCAGCGATGCGGGCGCGGGCGGCGGCTACGCCGAATACGCATTGATGAAGGCCGATGGAATCTTTGCCGTGCCAGCGGGGATGCCGGCCGAGGAGGCCGCGGGCTACGTAGTGACGTACCAGACCTCCTGGGCCTCACTGCACATCCGCGGCAACATCAAAGCGGGGGAGGTCGTGCTGGTTCACGCGGGTGCCGGCGGCGTGGGTTCCTCGGCAATTCAGATCGCCAAGGCGGCTGGAGCAACGGTCATCGCGACGGCCGGCGGCCCGGAGAAGAAGCGGATCCTCACCGAGCTCGGTGCCGACATCGCAGTCGACTACTTGACCGAGGACTTCGTGCAGATAGTCAAGGATGCGACTGACGGCCGCGGTGCCGACATCATCTATGACCCGGTGGGCGGCGACATTTACGACAAGTCGACCAAGTGCATTGCGTTCGAAGGCCGCATCCTCATCATCGGGTTCACCTCGGGCCGATTCGCGCAGGCCGCGACCAACCACGTGCTGATCAAGAATTACAGCGTCGTCGGGGTGCACTGGGGTTACTACCGCCAGATGCGTCCTGAAGCCATCGGACAGGCCGATGCCGCGCTCACCCAGTTGTACGCCGACGGCAAGATCAAGCCGTACGTGTCGAAGGTCTACAAGATGTCGCAGGTCATTGAGGCGCTGATCGATCTCGGCGGCCGCAAGACCACCGGCAAGGTAGTCGTCATCCCCGACTAACCCGCAGCCCGCTCGTCGGCCACCCCATGCATGTCCCGACAACCGTCCGCCGACGGGCCTGGCACGGAATCATTCAGTCGGTTGTCGACGAAGCGAGGGTGTCGAACGAGGCCGAGGGAGTAGGACGACGAGGGACGCCCGGATCAGTGAGCGATCACTGATATCGGCGTCCCTCGGTCGCTGTCTGCGTAGCGGAGCTCAGAGGATAGGGCGGGGCAGGTGCTCGTGGCGTCGGCGGCGACGCATGACGACCTTGCGGGTGCCGTCGGCGTACTTCAGTAGGCGAGCCAACTCCCAGCCGCCAACCCCGGCCTGCGCGGCGAGCATCTGCGCGGCGTGCTTCACGCCCGTCCCGGCTGGGATCCGAATTGGCGCGTACTCCCACTGATCCTCGTACGCAATCGGCTGGTGCATCCTGGCAGTCTAGAAGCAATCGGATCCGTGACAACGCTGACCCGCCGTCGCGTGACCGCATGCTATGCGGTGGTCAGCACCTTCACCGCGATTACCAACTACCGGGATGCGGCGCGACCCTTCAGCCGCGGCACCAGGGACGTGCGACGCACGCGGGCCGCTTTCTGCCGTACGGCGTACGCCAGTGCTGGTCCGGAACCGTGCACAATCGATAGGTGGCGCTGTGCGCGGGTGAATGCGGTGTAGACGAGCGCGCGGACCAGCAACCGCCCCGACTCCGGCGGTATCACGGCCACGACGGCCGGCCACTCTGAGCCCTGCGCCCGATGCACGGTGATCGCCCATCCGTGCAGCAGATCGCCGAGCGCCTTTCCGGATATCTCTGCCGTTCCAGAGGAGAACTCAACGGTCAGTGTTTTATCGCCCAGGCCCACGACCGTGCCCACCTCGCCGTTTGCATACCCGAACGGCGAGGCGTCTAGATGGTTCGCGGTGGCCACGACCCGGTCGCCGAGATCGAATCCGGACACCGCACCCGGACCGGGGTTCAACCGCTTCTTCAACGCCAGGTTCAACTCCCGGGTGCCGGCCGGTCCGCGGTGCACCGGCGTGACTACCTGAATCTCCTCGGTAGCGAGCCCAAAGACTCGTGGAATCGAATCGGTCACCAGCTGCGTGGTCCGGTGCGCCGCTTCGGCCGAGCCGCGCGCACCGACCACGACGACCTCACGGGTCGGGTCATCTACCGGCGGTAGCTCGCCCTCGCGCACCTGTGCCGCTAACAGGGCGATCTGACCGCCCTCGGTGTGCCGATACAGGGTGGTCAACTCAGTGATCGGGATCGTTCGGGCATCGATAAGGTCGGCGAGCACGCGCCCGGGACCGATCGACGGCAGCTGCGCCACGTCGCCGACGATCAGCAGGTGCGCGCCATCGGCGATGGCATCCAGTAGCGCTGCGGCCAGCACGACGTCGAGCATCGACGATTCGTCGATGACCACGATGTCCGCCGAGATCGGGTCTTCCCAATCGTGGGTGAACCCGCCATCGCGTCCTTGAGCCCCCAACAGCCGGTGCACGGTCATGCCTTCGCTGCCGGCTAGCTCGCCCAGGCGTTTGGCGGCCCGACCGGTGGGGGCGGCGAGCGCGACTTCTTTCTCATGGACCAGCGCGAGTTGGACGATCGAACGGACCGTACGTGACTTACCCGTTCCCGGGCCACCGGTCAGCACGCTGACGCCCTCACGCATGACGAGCGCCACCGCGTCGGCCTGTTTCTGGTCGAGTCCCTCGACCGCATCACGCAGCGAGTTCTTGTTCCCCCATTTCTTGGCGCCGGCCTGTAACCGCGCAACGTCAGCGGCGATGGAGTCCTCGGAATCGGCGTACTCCTTGAGCGCGAGCAGGTCGTCCGTACGACGTACAGCCAGGTCGTCGGATATCGCCCGTTCCACCGCGCCGGTGACGTCCGCGATGCCGGCGGCGCGGACCGCGTCCAGAACGTCGTGCACCTCGGTCTCGGTGTGTCCCTCGATCGCGTCTGCCCGCAGCGCCTCTATCACCACGGCTCGTCCACGGCGCGGGTCCTGCCGATCGAGTGAGCCGAGCACGTTCCTCGCGACGATGTCGGCGGCCGCCACATCGATGCCGCGGACGCCCACGATCCGCCACGGATCGTGTTCGATCAGCCGCACACAATCGTCGCCGACCTCCTCGATGATCGCCGACGCCACGCGAGCACTGATACCGGCCGGCACCAGCAGGCGGACCACGTCGTACACCGGTTGGGCACCGAGCCAGGCCGACAGCAGCCTGTTCGCGCGTTGTGATTTCACTTTAGGGATGCGCAGTAGCGCCTCCTCGGTGACCAAATCGGCGCGGACGATTCCGGCCTTCGGCAGCGCCGCGGCCGTGGTAATGCCCAGACCCGGCCACAGGCCTGCATCGCAAAATGCCGCGAACGTCGGGTCCGCATCCTCGGGCCACTGGACCCGGCGGAACTCAGCCACTAGCGACGGCGCTCCGGGTATCCGAGGATGGGGGCCGATACTTCATCGAGCACCTGGTGAATCTCGTTCGGCAAGGTCAGGTCGTCAATAGACAGCGACGCTTGTAACTGACCGGCGGTGCGTGCGCCGAGAATTGCCGACGTCACACCCGGTCGATCGCGCACCCACGCCAACGCCACGGCCAATGGTGAGACCCCGAGGCCATCGGCCGCAGTCGCCACTGCCTCCACGATGCTGTTCGGCCCCGGACCCAGATAGCGACGTACGAATTCACCGAGGTGCGGGGAAGCGGCTCGTGAGTCCGATGGAGTTCCGTGCCGATACTTACCGGTGAGCACGCCGCGCCCTAGCGGCGACCACGCGATGGTGCCGACGCCGAGCGCCCTAGCTGCCGGGATCACCTCGCGCTCCACACCTCGCTCGAGTAATGAGTACTCGACTTGGCTGGTCACCACCGGAGCCTCGGACTTCTTCAGGGCCTGAATAGTCGCGGCGCGGGTTAGTTGCCATCCGGCGTAATTGGACACGCCGACGTACCGCACGCGTCCGGAACGAACTGCGGTATCCAGCGCCGCGAGTGTCTCCTCCAGCGGTACCAGCGGATCCCACGCGTGCAATTGCCACAGGTCGAGGTAATCGGTGCCCAGCCGTTTCAGCGATGCATCGAGCGCCGACAACAGATGTCCGCGCGAGGCGCCGCGGCCTAGTGGACCCGGTCCGGTGCGCCCGACTGCCTTCGTCGCCAGCACCATCTGATCGCGCCGTACGACGGTCCGTAGCAGGCGGCCGACGACCTTTTCGCTCTCGCCGTCGACATAGACATCGGCAGTGTCGATAAAGTTGCCACCGGCCTCGACGTACGCGAGCAAGCAAGCGGTCGCCTCGTCGCGGTCGGTGTCCCGACCCCATGTCATCGTGCCGAGACCGAGTCGGGACACGACCAAACCGCTTCTACCTACAACACGCTGCTCCACGAGGAGCAAAATACCCGCTTGGCGCCCTGGTATAGCCGAGGCTCGCTGAAACACTGGAGGACGAATGAAACTCGGACTGAATCTCGGTTACTGGAACCGGCACAACGACCGCTCAAACATCGAGTTGGCAATTGAGGCAGACAAGCTCGGGTTCGATGTCGTGTGGGCTGCCGAGGCGTACGGGAACGACGTCGTATCGACCCTGGCGTACGTCGCAGCCAAAACCGAGCGGATCGACATCGGCTCGGCCGTAATGCAAATCCCGGGCCGTACGCCGACGATGACCGCGATGACCGCAGCCGGGCTCGATTCCCTCTCGGACGGGCGATTCCGCCTCGGGCTGGGCGTGTCCGGACCGCAGGTCTCCGAAGGATGGCACGGCGTCGGCTACGCGAAGCCGCTCGGGCGCACCCGTGAGTACATCGACATCGTCCGGATGGCGCTGCGACGCGAACGCGTGCGGTACGACGGCGAACACTTCCAGTTGCCGATTCCCGATGGCCCTGGCAAGGCGCTGATGTTGGTGACCCCGCCGCTGCGCGAGGACGTGCCGATCTATCTGGCGTCGGTCGGCCCGAAGAACCTCGAACTCACTGGGGAGATCGCGGACGGCTGGCTCGGCGTGTTCTCGGCGTACGACGCACTCGATCCGGTACTCGAACGTATCGCTGCCGGAGCGGCGAAGGCCGGACGCGCGCTGAGCGATCTCGATATCGGCATGTCATCGAGCGTCGCTATCGGTGACGATCTGGAAGCCATGGCCAATCGGATCCGTCCGCACCAGGCGTTGTACATCGGCGGTATGGGTAGCCGCGAACAGAACTTCTACAACGCCACAGTCGTTCGCCTGGGTTACGCCGAGGCCGCTGAGCAGATCCAGGACCTGTACCTGCGGCGGCACTATGCCGAGGCTGAGGCCGCGATTCCGCTGGAACTGGTCGATCGCACCTCGCTGATCGGACCCGTCGATCGGGTAGCCGACCGACTTGTCGCGTTGCAGCAGGCGGGTGTGGACACCCTGAACGTCACACCCACGGGCGAGGACCTCCCGGAGAAGGTCCGGCAGATGCGCGCGCTGATTGAGGCGCTGGAAAAATCTGGTGTCGCGTGATGCCGGGTAATCGAACCTGGCTGGACCTGCGATGACGACCCTGCTGTTATTACGCCACGGGCGCTCCTCGGCGAATACGAAGGGCATCCTGGCGGGCCGACGACCGGGCATGCACCTGGATGACCTCGGCCGCGAGCAAGCGGCCAAGGCCGCCGAACGGATCGCCGACATCGCGCTCGATCGGATGGTCAGTAGCCCATTGGAGCGGTGCCAGGAAACCATCGCCGCCGTTGCCGCTACTCGTCGCCGAAAGGTGGTCACGGACGACGGGTTCATCGAGGCCGACTACGGCAGTTGGTCGGGCAAGAAGCTCAGCGAACTGGCGAAAGACCCGCTGTGGCCGGTGGTACAGAATCACCCATCGGCGGTGACTTTCCCCGGCCGCACCGGCGAGGCGATGACCGATATGGCCGCGCGCGCGATCCGGGCTGTTCGTCGCCACAATGCGAAGGTCGGTCCGGACGGCGTGTGGCTGGCCTGCAGTCACGGGGATGTCATCAAGTCGATCGTCGCCGATGCGCTGGGTCTGCACTTGGATCAGTTTCAGCGAATCATGATCGACCCAGCGTCGATCACGGTGATTCGGTATACCGAGCAGCGACCGTTCGTCGCGGTCACCAATTCCACCTCGGGAACCCTCGCGCCGTATATTGCGGGGGCGTCATCGGGCAGTGATGCCGCGGTCGGCGGCGGCGCCGGACCGTCGGGCTCGGCGCACCCTCGACGCGCGCGATAGATTGAATTGTCCCAGCACCACCTGTGAAAGGGCGGCAGGTCAATCACCTATGCCACGCAAGGTCTACGAGTTCAACAACCCGCGCCGGTTCGTCGCCGGCACCGTCGGACAGCCCGGGGATCGCACGTTCTACCTGCAGGCCAGCGATGCCAACCGCACGGTGTCCGTCGTCTTGGAAAAGGAACACGTCCAGGTACTCGCCGACCGACTTGAGGACATCGTCGATGAGGTAGTACGCCGTGGGACCGTTCCGCCGATCGAGTCGCCCCAGGAGGACCTCGATCCGCTGGAGATGCCCGTTGACGAGGAGTTCCGAGTCAGCGCGCTCGGGCTGGCATGGGACGACGATCTCAAGGCCGTCGTGATCGAGGCGGTCTCGGGGGAGTCCGGGTCGCTGGATGAGGATCAGATCTTCTCCGATGACGACGACGCACCGGACGTATTGCGGGTGACGATCGACGCCGCAGCTGCTCGGGCCTTCGCCGTGCGCGCCAACGCGGTAGTCCACGCCGGGCGTACGCCGTGTCCACTGTGCGGTATCCCGCTCGATCCGGCCGGACACATCTGCCCGCGGCAGAACGGGTATCACCGCGCCACGTTGTCGTGAACGACGACGATCGAGCCCTGCTGTGCGAGGGCGAGCTGGAGATTCTCGGCCGCATCGTCGAAGCCAGCAACGCGACGCTGTTGTGCACGGTGACCCTTGGCGATCGCACAGCGCATGCGGTCTATAAGCCCGTTCGCGGCGAGCAGCCGCTGTGGGACTTTCCCGACGGCACTCTCGCTGGACGGGAGCTCGCGGCGTACGCGGTGTCCGAGGAAACCGGCTGGGGGATCATCCCGCCGACCGTGCTGCGGCACGACGCCCCGTACGGCACGGGCATGCTGCAACTATGGATGGACGGCGACGAAGATGTCGACCTGATCGAGTTGATTAATTCCGCGCCCGACTCGTTGCGGCGAATGGCGGTGTTGGACGCGGTCATTAACAACAGTGACCGTAAAGGTGGACACATCATCGTGCGTCCGGCAGCGCCGGACACGCCAATCACTGAGCGCGAAGTTTGGGGAGTCGACCACGGCGTCAGTTTCAGCGCAGAGGACAAACTCCGCACGCTGCTGTGGCAATGGGCTGGCGAACCGCTGACCGATGAGGCGCTCGAAGTGCTGCACCTACTGCACGATGCGTTGGACGCAGATCTCGGTGAGACGCTCCATGAGCACCTCACCCTCACCGAGGTGCGGCGTACCCGCGCGCGAATTGAATCGATGGTGCGCGACGGGACCCACCCGCTGCCGTCTGCGGATTGGCCGTCCGTGCCGTACCCACCGTTCTGAGGACAAGTTCGAATTCGTTATACGCCGATGTCGGATTCGTTGTTACATAACGATTAGTTGTTCGATACGGTCCCTAAGCATCATGAACCAGCGAGCGATCGATTGGACAACAGATGCGTACACGAGTTCAAGCCCTCGCGGGCGCTACCGCCGCGGCATTATTTCTTGCCGGATGCGGCGACGTGGAAGAGAAAGATCCCGCTAACACGCCTGACGGTGTCGAGGACGCGATTCCGCTCGCCGATGACTACGATCCGGAAGGCCATTTCGACTGGGCGTGGAGCCAGGCGGTGACGCATTGGGACCCAGTACAAAGCATCACCGGTGGAGACCTGAACTTTTACTATCCCGTCTACGATCGCCTGTTGCGGATGGAAGACGACGGCACCATCGTGCCCATGCTGGCAGAGTCCTGGGAACCTAACGACGACGGCACGGTGCTGACCATGCACCTCAAGGAAGACGTGTCATTCACGGACGGGACGCCGTTCGACGCCGAAGCCGTTAAGTTCAACCTGGACCGCGCGCTGGAAGAAGGCAGCACCATCGCTGGCGAGGTCGAGCAGATCTCAACCGTCGAGGTGGTCGACGAGCACACCGTCGACATCACGGTAAAGAATGCGCTCGGCGCACTTATCTCCGCACTCGCCGTCCGCCCCGGAATAATGGTGTCGCCTACCGCTGCAAAGGCCGACACCATCTCCGACATCCCGGTTGGCATCGGCCCCTACACCGTGACTGAATCGATTCCCGGCGATCGCGTGACCTACGAAAAGACGCCCGACTATTGGGATCCCGAGGCGCAGAATGTCGCGACGATGACCTATTACGGTGTGCAGGACGATCAGACTCGTTTCAATGGTCTGGAATCGGGAGAATTCGACGGCGCGTATCTGAATCCGAGTTTCGTCGATTCGGCGCAGAATTCCGACCTCAATGTGATCTCGGCTCCAACTTCGACCTTCGTCTACTTCATGTTGAACGAAGCGGTTGAACCGTACGACGACCCACGGGTCCGCAAAGCCGTCAACCTAGCGATCGACCGAGAGGGGATCGCCGAAGGTCTCTACGAGGGCTTCTGCACTCCGGAAATCCAGCCCTGGCCATCCAGCAGCTTCGCGTACAGCGACAAAGTTGGCGACGGTAGCGACATCTGGGGCTACGACCCAGAAGAGGCCAAGAAGTTAATGGAGGAAGCCGGCGTCACCGAACCGGTCGAGATGACTGCGATCACCACCAACATCACCCAATACCAACAACTTGCCGAAGTCCTGCAGGAAAATTTCAAGGCGATCGGCGTCAACATGACGATCAAGCCGGGGCCGTCGGCCGAAGGCGTGCAACTGTACGCAGTCGATAAGACCGCGCACGGAAACATCAACCCGTACACCGGCATTCCAGACCCGCACGGCCCGATCGTGCGGTACTTGATCCCAGGCGCGCTGTATAACCCGGGGGAGCAGACCCCGCAGGAGATGCTGGACAAGGCCTACGAGGCGGCTGGCCCGGTCGACGCGGAGGACCGCGCGCCGATCTACGAAGAGTTCATGGACATGTGGATTGAGAACCCACCGCACATGATGCCGATATGCATGGTAAACAGCGCATCGGCATTCAACGACAACGTGTCCGGCGTGAGCATTTCGGTCGCCGGTGGCGTCGAGGCCCGCGGCGTCGCGGTGGCCAGCTAGTCGCGAGATTCCGACTACCGCTGGGGCACATCTCTCGGGCTGACGGTAGCCTGAAATCCATGCGTTCGTGGCCTGATGTGTGTGTCCCCGCGGTGGCTGGATCTGGACCGCCGTTGCGTTTGTTCGACAGTTCTACCGAGTCGGTCCGCGAGGTCCGCGCCGACGGTACGGCGACGATGTACGTCTGCGGAATCACGCCGTACGACGCGACTCACCTCGGGCACGCGGCCACGTACTTGACCTTCGACATGGTGCAGCGGGTCCTGCGCGATCAGGGCCACGACGTGCGTTACGTACAGAACGTGACGGACGTCGATGATCCGCTGATCGAACGCGCTCACCGCGACGGGATCGGCTGGCAAGAACTGGCGGAGCGCGAAACCGACCTGTTCCGCTCCGATATGGAAGCCCTACGGATCATTCCGCCGCAGGAGTATCTCGGCGTCGTGGAGACGATCGATGATGTGGTGGTGGCGATCGAGAAGTTGCTGGTCAATGGGTCGGCGTACCGGCTTGAAGACGGCACCGGCGACATCTACTTCGACGTGAGGGCCGACGAGCGGTTCGGTTACGTCAGCGGGTACGACGAGAATCAAATGTTGGAGTTCTTCGCCGAGCGCGGCGGGGACCCCGATCGCGCCGGAAAGCGCAACCGCCTCGATCCGCTGTTGTGGAAGGGCGCGCGGGACGGTGATCCGTCGTGGCCCAGCAGTCTGGGCGCCGGACGACCGGGGTGGCATATCGAGTGCGCGGTCATCGCGCTGACCCGTCTCGGTGAGCAGATCACGGTGCAGGGCGGTGGGAGCGACTTGCGGTTCCCACACCACGAGATGTCGGTTGCGCATGCCGAGTCGCTGACCGGCGTCGTCCCGTTCGCGGGGCATTACTGCCAGGCCGGCATGATCGGTTACGACGGCACGAAGATGTCGAAGTCGCTGGGCAATCTGGTGCTGGTTTCCACCCTCACCGCCGGCGGCGTTGATCCGATGGCAATTCGGCTCGCCCTATTGCAGCAAGGCCATTTCCGTGATGACCGCGAGTGGACCGATGAGCTGCTTCGCGAGGCCGAACGCACGCTGGTCGAATGGCGCGAGGCGGTGTCGCGTGACCGCGGCGCCGATATCACTGCGACGCTCGTGCACGTCCGTGACCGACTGGCCGATGACCTTGATACCGCCGGTGCGGTGGATGCGATCAGCCGCTGGGCCAAGACAGTGCCCGGGCCCGGGGACTCCGCCGATGCGGGCTTGAGTATGCGCACGGCGATCGACGCCCTGCTCGGTATCGCGCTGTAGGCGGCCGCGGCTGGCGCGATCGGTTACAGCGTTGCGCGCGGATGCTGCAGCGGTCGGGCACACTCCCGTCGAACGTCGAACGTCGAACGTCGAACGTCGACGGTGCGGCGATCATAGGGATCGCCGCACCGTCGGTCGCGGGGTGCCTACGCGGGGAGTTCCTGGATGACGTCCGCGGCAGTCTGCTCCATCCCAATCTCGATGTCGTCGCCGGTACGCCAGACGCCGACTACCGATGGACGGGGCACGCTATCGCCGCCGTCCGGCCAATGCGAACTCGGTGCCTCGAATGTTGCCTCATCGGTTTCGCCCGGGTGCTGGACACACACGAATACCCGCTCGTTGGCCACCCAGGGGCCACAGGTCTCCGCGCCCACAGGGACCGAGAGAAACTGACGGACTTCACCACGGTAGTCGCCTTCCAGCGCGACACCGTACAAGCCGTCGTGCGCGCCGAGCGTGTTGCCGTCTGTTGAAATCCATAAGTTGCCGTGTGCATCGAACGTCAGGTTATCCGGACAGGAGATGGGGGATACCTTCTCTTTGTCCGCGCCCGCGAAGTACGTCGACGCGTCCGAAGGGTCGCCGCACAACAGGAAGATATTCCATCCGAAGGATTCGCCGGTGGGGTCGTCGTCATCTTCGATGACCTCAAGGACGTGACCGTCCTTGTTGCTGGTGCGGGGGTTCGGCTCCTCGGCCACCTCGCGATCCTTGTTGTTCGTCAGCGCCAGATAGATGTGCCCTGTTTCTGGGTGCGGTTCGACGTCTTCTGGCCGGTCCATCTGAGTCGCGCCGACCTTATCGCCGGCGAGACGGGTAAACAGATACACCTCCTCGGCGGTCATCCCCTCAACGAAGGACTCGTCACCGGACGCCAATTTGATCCATTCACCTGTGCCGTCGAACGCGTCGTCTGAAGGAAGTGTGCCGTCGCCGCTGATTTCTGCTTCCGGCGAGTTGCCCGAAAACTTCGCAACATAGAGCGTGCCATCGTCGAGCAGTTTGTCGTTATTCTCTTTCGCCGCGGCACCGTCGGAGGTATCGACTGTTCCGTTCGACACGTACTTGTAAAAGTAGTCGAACACCTCATCATCGCCCAGATACGCAACCACGCGACCGTCATCGGCAACCCGGATCGTTGCTGCCTCGTGCTTGAACCTGCCTAATGCGGTGCGCTTCTTCGGCGTCGATGAGCCATCGAATGGGTCTATCTCCACGATCCACCCGAATCGATTGACCTCATTCGGCTCTTTCGTAAGGTCGAAACGGTCGTCGAACTTCTCCCACTGGCGCTCACTGGCCTCGCCGCTGACTCCGTAGCGCTCTAGGCGCTCTTTGACGGCTTTATCGGTAACCTTGTCGGCGTTCGCGAAATACTGATTGAAGTTTTCCTCCGCTGTAAGCCAGGTGCCCCACGGGGTCAGACCGCCGGCGCAGTTGTTCAGGGTGCCCAACACGATCTCGCCGGACGGATCGGCGGAGGTCTTCACCAGGTCATGTCCTGCGGCGGGCCCGGTGAGCTGGAACTCGGTGGTCGTGTGAAAACGGCGGTTCAGCTCATGACCGACGATCGGGGTGACGGAACCGCCGCTCTCTTGTGCCTCGACGGCGACGACCGACAACCCGTGGGCTGCCCAGGCAATCTTGACTTGTTCCTCGGTCGGATTCTGCGCGTCGTAATCGGGGAACATGATGTATTCGTCGGTGTATTCGTGATTCGTCATCATCAATTGCGTGCCGGCCTCGAGCTCGAAGAACCCTAGGAAGTCGCAGTTGTACCCGAACTGGCCCTGCTGGGCTTGAGCCGTCTGATTCGCTGCGTCGAACTCCGGCGCGTCGGCGAGGATCGGATCACCCCATCGAATGACCACGTTCTGCTCGTAACCGTCCGGGATCACGACCTCGTCGATCGCTGAAGGCGCGATCGGTGGGAACCGTAGGCCGTCGGCCGCGCCGGCTTTCTCACCTGTGCCGGGCTCGTCGTCGTTATCCGATGTGCACGCGCTCAGCAACATCGTGCCGGCACCTGCGGCGCCCGCCGCCGCCGTGCCCTTCAGCACCTTGCGGCGCGACAGCGCCGAGGTGAGGATATTGCCGAAGTAATCGTTGCCTGACTTGTTCGGCGGCTGATGGTCACACGCATTCCCGCATCGCATCAGGCAGGTCAGCGACGAGCGATTCGCGTGTTTTGGCGTGAACATTGGCAACAGGGAGCGGCGCCCTCGCGCAGCAGTCATCGGTACTCCTCGGCATGTCGTGATATGGCCGAGGTGAACCTACTGAGCGAGGCCGACTGGATCCTTAACTACGCGTGAACGGCGTACGGCGCGCGGCTGGCGGTCCTAGATGCCGTCATCGCCGGGGCTATCACGACGTCGCAGGTAACGCTCGAAGTCCGCAGCGAGTTGTTCGGCTGCGTCCTCGTCGACGTGGTCCTCCTCGACGGCCAGTGCGTCGAGTTGCTCGCGGATCGACGGGTCTTGATCGACGAGCGTCCGCACAACGCTGATGGCTGCCGCCGCTTGCTGCTCAAGCGACTCCACACTGATCGGTTCCTCGAGTACGTCTTCCAAACGCCTCAGCAGCGCGACGGTTGCCGGCGTCCAGGTCGGCGCCGTCACGTAATACGGCGTCCCGGCCCAAAAGGAAACCGTAGGGATGCCGACCCGGACGGCGGCGTCGTGCAGTACGCCGGTGATACCCGTCGGCCCTTCGTAGGAGGACTGCGCGAGCCGGTACTGGGCGGCTGAGCGTGGGTCCCACGCGCTACCGGTCACCGGTACAGGACGTTCGTAATGCGTGTCCGTGCTCATCCCGCCGAGCAGCACGATCCGCTCGACCCCAAGATCGCGGGCGATCTCGAGAAACTCCTCGCAGAACGTCTTCCAACGCAGATTGGGTTCCGGCCCAGACAGCAGCACGACATCGCGACCAGAGACCGGCATCCGGGCGATGCTGACGCGGACCGTGCCCCACACGATGTGCCGGGAGACCCCGTTGACCAAGGCGACGTGCGGCCTGTTCACCTGAAAGTCGTAATAGTCCTCGGGATCAATCGAGGTGTACGCCCGGGCGTCCCAGGTGAGTGCGAGGTGTTCGACGGTCGTCGTTGCGGCCTCGCCGGCGTCGTTCCATCCAGAAAACGCGCAGATCATCGTAGGGTCGACCAGGTCCGGCAGGTAGTCGTCTGAGGCCATCATCACCCCAGCCTACGGGCAGGGGCCGATCACGGCGGCCATAGACTGAGTCCATGATTTCCCCTACATCCTCCCGGTTAATTGCTGCGCTCGAATCTGGCACCCTCGTGGCCGATGGGGCGATGGGGACGATGTTGCAGGGATACGACCTGAGCCTGGAGGATTTCGACCAGCTAGAAGGCTGCAATGAAATCCTGAACGTCACCCGCCCGGACGTCGTTCGCGCTATTCACGACGCTTATCTGGATGCCGGTGCGCAGGCCATCGAGACCAACACCTTCGGCGCCAATTACGCCAACCTCCTTGAATACGACATCCCCGAACGCATCTACGAACTCGCGCTCACCGGCGCCCAACTGGCACGCGAACGCGCCGATCTCTCCTCCACCGAGGATGACCCTAGGTTCGTGCTCGGATCAATTGGCCCGGGCACGAAACTGCCGACGCTAGGGCATACGACGTTCGCTACGTTGCGCGATGCTTATCGTCAGCAGGTCGATGGTCTCATCGACGGGGGCGTGGACGCGTTGCTGATCGAGACCTGCCAGGACCTCCTGCAGGCCAAGAGTGCCGTGATCGGTGCCAAACGCGCGATGACGGCCAAGGGTCGCCATGTGCCGATCATCGTGCACGTCACCGTAGAGACGACCGGCACGATGCTGCTGGGCTCGGAGATCGGCGCCGCGCTCACGGCGCTCAGCGCGCTCGATATCGACCTGATCGGGTTGAACTGTGCCACTGGCCCGGACGAGATGAGCGAGCACCTTCGCTATCTCTCGACGTATTCACCGATTCCGATTTCGGTGATGCCGAACGCTGGTCTGCCCGTACTAGGAGCCAACGGCGCCGAGTACCCACTCGGGCCGGAGGACTTCAGCGCCGCGGTCGCCCGGTTCGTCGCTGATTACGGAGTCCGGTTCGTCGGCGGCTGCTGTGGCACGACACCTGAGCACGTGCGCGCATTACGCGCCGCTGTCGACGCCGTGCAGCCGGCGCAGCGCACGCCCGTGAGTGAGCCCGGGATCTCCTCGCTCTACCAGCACGTCCCGTACCGGCAGGATGCCGGTGTGCTGCTGGTGGGCGAGCGCACGAACACCAACGGCAGCAAGGCTTTCCGCGAAGCGCTCATCGATGGCCGCATTGACGACTGCGTTGAAGTGGCCAAAGGCCTCGCGCGTGATGGTTCGCATGTCATCGATCTATGCGTTGACTACGTCGGGCGCGATGGTGCCACCGACATGAGCCGACTCGCAGAGCAATTTGCGACCGCCACGACGCTGCCCATCATGCTTGATTCCACCGAAGTACCCGTCCTTGAAGCCGGGCTGGAGCGACTCGGCGGGCGCTGCATCATCAACTCGGTCAACCTGGAGGACGGCGACGGCGAAAACTCCCGCTGGTCGCGGCTGCTGCCCATCGTTGTCGAGCACGGCGCGGCCGTCGTCGCACTGACTATCGACGAAGAAGGCCAGGCCCGCACGGCATCGGAAAAGGTCCGGATCGCCAGTCGGATGATCGACGAACTACATGACCGCTGGGGCCTGGCGTACCCCGACATCATCATCGACGCGCTCACGTTCACCGTCGCGACCGGTCAGGAAGAGTCTCGGCGCGATGCGCTGGAGACCATCGAAGGTATCCGCCAGCTGAAAGAGAAGTACCCGACAATCAGTACGACGCTGGGTCTCTCGAACGTGTCGTTCGGGCTGAACCCCGCGGCGCGTCAGGTGCTGAACTCGGTGTTCCTGAACGAGTGTCAACAGGCCGGGCTGGACAGCGCGATCCTGCACGCGAGCAAGATTCTGCCAATGTCGAAGATTGACGATGAACAGAAGCAGGTCGCGCTCGACTTGATCTACGACCGTCGCCGTCCCGCCACCAATACCGAGTCGGCGTACGACCCGCTGACCCGACTGCTGGAGATCTTCGATGGGGTCAAGGTCGCCGGCAGCGCTGAATCCCGGGCAGAAGAACTGCGCGCATTGCCCCTCGATGAGCGTCTCAAGCGTCGGATCATCGACGGTGAACGTGCCGGTCTCGAGGATGATCTCGACGAAGCAATGCAGTCAATACCGCCGCTGAAGATCATCAACGAACTGCTGTTGGACGGAATGAAAACCGTCGGCGAGTTGTTCGGCTCCGGCCAGATGCAGTTGCCGTTCGTATTGCAGTCGGCTGAGGTGATGAAGGCGGCCGTCGCCCACCTCGAGCCACACATGGAGAAGACGGACGACGACGGCAAAGGGACGATCGTACTGGCCACGGTTAAGGGCGATGTCCATGACATCGGTAAGAACCTCGTCGACATCATTCTGAGCAATAACGGCTATTCCGTGGTCAACCTGGGCATCAAGCAGCCGGTCAACGCAATCATCGACGCAGCGGTGGAGCACAACGCCGACGTGATCGGGATGTCTGGGCTCCTGGTCAAGTCGACCGTAGTCATGAAGGAGAACCTGCAGGAACTCAACTCTCGTGGGCTGTCGGACCGGTTCCCGGTGGTGCTCGGCGGCGCAGCGCTGACTCGCGCATACGTCGAGGACGATTTGGACGACATTTACCAGTCGGACGTGTACTACGCACGCGATGCCTTCGAAGGCCTGCGGGTGATGGACGACATCAAGGCCGCGAGCCGCGGGGAGGTAACCGTGGCCGAGTCGGAGGAGCGCGCGCGCAAGAAGGCAGAACGTAAAGAGCGGCGGGCTCGCTCGCTGCGTATCGCGGAGGAACGCAAGGCCAAAGAGGGCCCGCTGGTGATTCCCGCTCGTTCGGACGTCGCCGATGACAATCCCGTACCGACCGCCCCGTTCTACGGATCCCGCGTGATCAAGGGGATCCCGCTGGCCGACTACGCCGGCATGCTCGACGAACGGGCCACGTTCATGGGGCAGTGGGGCCTACGTGGCACCCGCGACGGAGTGTCCTTCGAGCAGTTGGTGGAGACCGAGGGTCGTCCGCGGTTGCGGCAATGGCTGGATCGGATTCACACTGAGGCGCTCTCAGAGGCCGCAGTCGTGTACGGATACTTCCCGTGTGTATCTGAAGGAGACGACGTCATCGTGCTGAACGAGGATGGCTCGGACCGGGTGCGGTTCACCTTCCCTCGCCAGCAGCGCGATCGGCACTTATGTCTGGCGGACTTCTTCCGAAGCCGCAAGCAGGCAGACGCCGAAGGGCGTCCGGACGTGATCGCGTTCGACATCGTCACGATGGGCAACAAGATCTCAGACGCGACGGCCAAGTTGTTCGCGGACAATTCGTATCGCGAGTACATGGAGTTGCACGGACTGTCCGTGCAACTCACCGAGTCGCTGGCTGAGTACTGGCACAAGCGGATCCGTTCCGAACTCACGTTCGATGACGGTCGCGCGGCGTCCGCGGAGGATCCGGAGAGCCTGGACGACTACTTCAAGCTCGGCTACCGCGGTGCGCGGTTCGCATTCGGCTACCCGGCCTGCCCGGATCTGGAGGAGCAGACCAAACTCGTCGAGTTGTTGGACCCGTCTCGAATCGGCGTTGAACTCAGTGATGGCTTCCAGTTGCATCCGGAGCAGTCGACGTCAGCACTCGTCTGCCATCACCCCGAAGCGAAGTACTTCGCCACCTAATCACCAGACCCACTGGCCGCTCACCGGCCCTATCGTCGGCTGACTAGTCGGTGGGTCGCTCAGCCCGCCGGTCGATCGTGTAGCTGAGCGCGTGCTCCTCGGGGAAGGGCGGCGGTGTGCCGCCCTTCGCCGGGCACAGCGCATGGTGATCGCACCAGTCGCACAGCCTGCTGGGGTTAGGGCGGAAGTCCTGTGTCTCGATCGCCTTCTCGATCGCGGCCCAAAGCGCGCGTAGTTGTCGCTCCAGCCGTTCCAACTCGACCTGGTCGGGGGAGTAGGTGAGTTCGTCGCGGTCCGCCAGGTACATCAGTTTCAGCTGCGCTGGAATGGCGCCCGTGGTGCGCCACAACACGAGCGCGTAGAACTTCATCTGAAACAGGGCCTTCGCCTCGAACATCTCGCGCGGCGCTGCGCCGGTCTTGTAGTCGACTACGCGCACCTGGCCGTCCGGAGCGATATCCATGCGATCGACATATCCACGCAGGAGCAAGCCGTCATCGAGGACCGTCTGCACGAGCATTTCGCGCTCGGACGGGTCGAAGCGTCGCGGGTCCTCCAGCGCGAAATACTTCTTGACCAACGTTCGCGCCGTGCCCAGCCAGGTCGCGAGCTCTTTGCCTTGGTCGTCGCCAAACAACTCGCCGAGAACGGGTTCTTCGGTGAGCAGTTCAGACCATGCAGGCTCTACCATGCTCTGCGCCTGCTCGGGTGTGCGCTCGGCTCGCGGCAGCTCAAACAATTTCTCGAGGACCGCATGAACAACCGTGCCCCGGGCCGCGGCCGGAGACGGTTTCTCCGGGAGCCGGTCGACGCTGCGAAAGCGATACAACAACGGGCACGTCTTGAAGTCGGCCGCGCGGGACGGCGACAGCGAACCGGTTATCGGCATCTCAAGTAGCTCTTCGTCTGGCACGTTTCCCAGAGTAGGTGAGCGTGCCGACACATTTCGTGAGCCGCCTACGATGGTGACGTGCGCTTTTCACTTCCGCCCCTGCCGTTAGGCCGGTTTCTTGGCGCACCCATCTACATCACCGCTTCGTGGTTCCTCTTCGTGCTGGTCATCGTGCCGCTGTACGCGCGGCAGCTGCAGTCGTGGCTCGGTACGGCGCAGGCGATCGCGCTGGGAGCCGTGATGGCGTTGATGTGGGGCCTGTCGGTGTTGTTGCACGAGTTTGGACATGTCGCGGCAGCGCGCGCGATGCATTTTGACGTCGAGCGGGTCGAACTTGGCTTCATGGGCGGCGCGACGACCGTGCGCAGCGAGGACGACTCGCCACGTAGTGAACTCGTCGTGTCCGCAGCAGGCCCAGCGGTCTCACTGGCCATCGGACTGCCCGGCGCCATTAGTCTCCTCACGGGCAACGGCCCTGGATTCGGTGTCGACGGCGCATGGGGGATGTTGCTGTCGGCGATCACGCTCGCGAACCTCGCGATCGGAGTCTTCAACCTGTTGCCCGGACTGCCACTCGATGGCGGCCGAGTCGCGGTCGCGGTGTTGTGGAAAGCGACCGGCAACCAGCACAAGGCCACCATCATGGCCTCCTACTTCGGCCAGGTCATTTCCGCCGGCCTCGCCGCGTACGCCCTGTGGCGCGTACTGAGCTCGACGCAACCGTCGCGGGAGATCCCCTGGGTACTCGCCATCGCCATCATGTCGGCCTCGCTGTGGGCGATGGCAACCGCGAGTCGCGACAACGCGATCAAGGAAGCGCGCCTGGCCGGTCAACCGTTGTACGAGCGACTTATGCCAGTTCCCGTACTGGACGGTCGAGAGCCCGCAGCGAGTGCAAGTATCGTGCCCGATGCGCTCGTGCTGGTTCGCACCGCTGACGGTCTCGCGTACGCCGACCGCGCCATCGTGTCTTCGGCGACCGGCACGCTCACGGACCACGCGACACCCCTACCGGAGCACCGCCTGCTGGCCGAGGATGCCAGTTGCCTGGATCTGCTGCACGCTATTCGCCGATACGACGCACCATGGTTTGTGGTCCTCGCCGCGGACGGCGTACCGCTGGGCATCGTGGGCGCGCAAGCGCTCGCCGGCGAACCGGTAGCCTTGACCGAGTGACTGACTCCGCCGCATCGACCCACAACGCCCCGCTCCACGTAGGGGAACGTGTCCAACTCACCGACCCCAAGGGGCGGATGTACACGATCACGTTGGAGGCCGGCAAGCAGTTTCACACGCATCGCGGCGCCATTGAGCACGACAGTCTGCTAGGTGGTCCGGAGGGAATCGTGATCACCTCGACCGATGGCACCGCCTACCTCGCGTTACGACCACTGCTGGCCGACTACGTGTTGTCGATGCCCCGCGGCGCTCAGGTGATCTACCCCAAGGATGCCGCGCAGATCGTTGCAATGGGCGATATCCACCCTGGCGCCCGCGTCCTGGAAGCCGGCGCTGGTTCTGGCGCATTGACCTGCTCGCTGTTGCGTGCTGTCGGGCCCACGGGCTCGGTGACGTCGTACGAGATCCGTGAAGATCACGCGGTCATCGCGGAGCAGAACGTAGACGTGTTTTTCGGCGCGCGGCCAGAGAATTGGAGCCTGCGAATCGGGGACCTCGCCGAGGTGGGCGCCACCGATGAGGTCTACGACCGGGTGATCCTAGATATGTTGTCCCCGTGGCAGCCGCTGGAAGCCGTCGCGGCGAAGCTGCGTCCCGGCGGGGTTCTGATCGGCTACGTGGCGACCGTTCCGCAACTCTCACGACTCGTCGAAGCTCTGCGCGCGCATGGCTCGTTCACCGAGCCGTCTGCGTGGGAAACCCTCGAGCGACCCTGGCATGTGGTGGGGCTCGCCGTCCGCCCAGATCATCGGATGATCGCGCACACGGCGTTCATCGTGACCAGTCGTCGTCTGTCGGACGGCGTGAGCGCGCCCTCGCGACACCGCAAGCCAACCACCGCCCGCGCGGCCGTCGCGGGTGAAGCCGTCCAGACAGACGAAACGACGGCGTTCGCTCACGCGAACGCCGTCGATCTCGAGGCGGAACAGCCGCAACAGAAGAAGCGGTTACGTCCCCGTCTGCCGTAGCACTGGCTCCTCGCCGGAGGCATTCGTATCGCCGGCGTAGCCGTAGTCCGCAGCGCGTTCGCCGAGGTCGTTCGCACTCGACGTGGCGTCCTCGGACGTCTCCATACTCACGGTTTCGGTCGAGTTGGCCGTTGCGTCCGCCGCGTCGTGCGCCGACGGAGCGCCAAACGACACGTCGACGGGCTCCTGATCGTGAGTCGGCTCGGGCGTCTGTGCGGCGGGGTCCCGCTCGGCGAAGTCCTCGCCGGTCGCGTCGGTGACGTCGGTGAAGGTCATCGACGGTGTGCGGCGTTCCGACGGCGGCAGATCTGCGTCACGGTACGGAGCATCGTCGTACACGTCGCCGGCCGGATAGGTGAACCCGGGCTCTACCGGGCGAATGTCGCCGTTGGAGCCCGGAGCGAGATCGAACGGGTTCTCGTCTTCGCCGCGCCCCTCAGCCAGATCCATCGCGGCGGCGTACTCGGCAGCACGGCTGCGATTGGCGATCTTGAACGTCACCCAGGACAGCACCGCCGGCACGAGTCCGAGCAGCAGGCCGCCGAACGCGAACGAACGCACCAGCTCGGCGAGTACGCCGTTTCGGGCGGCCTCGGTGGGCGCCAGCGCATCAACTCGGATGAAGTAGACCGCCACGGACGCCACAACCGAACCAAGCAGCACACCGAACCAGGTGCCCAGCAGCGCGCTGGCACCATTACGTGGCGAGGCCTTGCGAGTAGTCAACAGTGTGACGACACCGGCGATGATGGCGACCAGCGCAACAGCAACATAGAACGTCACGTGCACCGAGGTCGGCGGCGAGTCGGTCCGGAACGGCCATTCCAGACCCGCGAAGTTGTTGGTAGTGAGCAGAGTGGGAAGAATCGCCTGGCTCGTGCCGCGCGCCGCGAGTACAGCGCTGAACCATACGACGCCCGCGAGGGCTGCCGCGGTGATCACGGTCGCGACGATGGCCGAAGCGAGAGAGCGTGCTCTATACATGCCATTTACCGTAGGCGCAAGACGGCGAAAGTTCGGGAGCCACTCCGCGGCGATTCGTAGACATTCCCGTGCCGCGCGGGAGGCCTTCGGGAAGTGTCCATGCGCTATAGAGTGGGACAGATGAGCGAGTCGACGCAGCCCAGCGAACCGGGTCGGGAACGACCGGCTAGCGAAGTCCGCCTCCTGCAGCAGGAGATCGACCGGCTCCGAGCGAAGGTTGCCTCGGGCCCGGCCTCATCGCGGTTGGTCTCCGAGCGATTGGTCGAGTCTCAACAGCGAGCGCAGGCTCTCGCCGACCGCAACGACAAGCTGGTGACCACGCTGCGCGACGCAAAAGAGCAACTCGCGCACCTGCGGGAGGAAATCGACCGACTTGCCGCACCCCCGAATGGCTTCGCGGTCTACCTGCGTTCGGTAGACGAGGCAACGGTCGACATTCTTAGTGCCGGCCGTAAGTTGCGCGTCGGTATCTCCCCGGAGATCGCCGCGACATCGCTACGCCGCGGCTGCGAAGTGATCTTGAACGAAGCGATGAACGTCGTCGATGTGGTCGGTTACGAGCGCACCGGTGAATTGGTGGCGATCAAAGAGTTGCTCACCGACGAACACGACGCTCCGGAGCGCGCCCTAGTCGCTACCCACACGGATGAGCAGCGAGTCTGCTACCTGTCCGACGCCCTGCGTGAGGCGACGGTCGCGATCGGCGACAGCGTGCTGATGGACAGCAAATCCGGCTACGTGTACGAGCGCATTCCGAAGAGCGACGTGGAGGATCTCGTCCTTGAGGAGGTCCCGGACATTTCGTACGGCGATATCGGCGGTCTGCAGGGCCAGATCGAGTTGATCCAGGACGCGGTGGAGATGCCGTTCCTGCATGCCGACCTGTTCGCCGAACACAACCTGCGTCCGCCCAAGGGCGTGTTGCTGTACGGACCCCCCGGATGCGGCAAGACCTTGATTGCCAAAGCCGTCGCGAACTCACTGGCCAAGCAGATCCACGCCGGTCAGGTCGCGGCCGGTGCCGTGCCGGACAACGACAAGGCTGCACGCTCGTACTTCTTGAACATCAAGGGCCCCGAGCTGCTGAACAAGTTTGTTGGCGAGACCGAGCGGCACATCCGGATGATCTTTAGCCGCGCGCGGGAGAAGGCGGATCAAGGAACGCCCGTCATCGTGTTCTTCGACGAGATGGAGTCCATATTCCGCACTCGCGGTACCGGCATTAGTTCGGACGTCGAGACGACGATCGTCCCGCAACTTCTGGCCGAGATCGACGGAGTCGAAGGGCTGGAAAACGTCATCGTGATCGGCGCGTCCAACCGCGAAGACATGATCGATCCGGCCATTCTTCGACCCGGTCGTCTCGACGTGAAGATCAAGATCGAGCGCCCGGATGCCGAGGCCGCTGCCGACATCTTCTCCAAGTACCTGACCGCCGATCTCCCGGTCAACGACGATGATCTGGCTGAGAACGGCGGCGATCGCACCGCAACGATCGAGGCGATGATCCAGTCGGTGGTGGAGCGGATGTACGCCGAGACCGAGGAGAATCAGTTCCTCGAGGTGACCTACGCCAACGGCGAGAAGCAAATCATGTACTTCAAGGACTTCAACTCGGGGGCGATGATTCAGAACATCGTCGACCGCGCCAAGAAACTAGCGATCAAGGACTTCTTGACGACTGGCTCCCGCGGGTTGAGAGTCAGCCATTTGATGTCGGCGGTGGTCGATGAGTTCGCCGAGAACGAGGACCTGCCGAACACCACGAACCCGGACGATTGGGCGCGAATCTCCGGAAAGAAGGGCGAGCGGATCGTGTACATCCGCACGTTGATTTCGAAGAAGTCCAAGAACCCGGGCGAGGCAATTGAGACGATGCACGGGACGGGGCAGTACCTCTGATGACTGTTCGTCGAGTCCTCGGCACGGAGGTCGAATACGGCATCAGCGTGCCTGGCGATCCCACGGCGAACCCGATGCTGCTGTCGGCGCAGTTGGTCGACGCGTACGCCGCAACCGATACGCCGCGGCGCAAACCGGCGTGGGATTTCGTGCACGAAGATCCGCTCGCGGACGCACGCGGGTACCGGGTTGGATCACGCGACGCGCTCGATCACAACGGCACGGACGTCGACGACGATCCATATCTGGCCAACGTCGTACTGACCAACGGCGCGAGGTTCTATGTCGATCACGCGCACCCGGAGTATTCCGCACCGGAAGTCACCAACCCACGCGATGCCGTGCTCTGGGACAAGGCCGGCGAACGGATAATGGACGAGGCAGCGCGGCGGCTCGCATCCGTTCCAGGCAACCCACAGATCGCCCTCTACAAGAACAACACTGACAACAAAGGGGCGTCGTACGGGACACACGAGAATTACCTGGTGCGACGCTCAACCCCGTTTGAGGACCTGGTCCAGTGTCTGACGCCGTTCTTCGTGACCCGACAAATCTTTTGTGGAGCCGGCCGGGTCGGCATTGGGCAGGACGGCATGCGACCCGGTTTCCAGTTGTCGCAACGCGCTGATTTCTTCGAGGCCGAGGTTGGCCTGGAAACGACCCTCAAACGCCCGATCATCAACACGAGAGACGAGCCGCACGCGACCGCATCGAAGTACCGGCGACTCCATGTGATCGTAGGCGATGCGAATCTTGCCGAGACCTCAACATTCCTGAAGGTCGGGACGACAGCGCTGGTGCTCGCGATGATCGAGCACGGCGTGGCACCGAAGGGCCTGACTCTGGACGATCCGGTGCCGGCGATTCATCAGACCAGCCACGATTGGCAGCTCGAGGGCAAACTGGAGCTGGCTGACGGCCGCCGGATGACCGCGTTACAGATCCAACGCGAGTATCTCGACGCCGCCCGGTCATTCATGAGCGAGGACCTCGACGAGGACAGCGCACAAGTGTTGCGCGAGTGGGCAGAGGTGCTCGACGCGCTTGAGGACGACCCGATGCGGCTGGCCGATCGCCTCGATTGGGTGGCGAAACTCCGTCTATTGGAGGCGTACCGGGGGCGCGACGCACTCGGCTGGGCGAGTCCGCAGGTGGCGTTGGTCGATCTGCAGTATGCAAATGTTCGGCTCGATAAGGGTCTGTACAACCGCCTGGTACACCGCGGAGCGATGCGCACGATGGTGACGGCCGACGAGGTCAACGCGGCGATGTCGAGCCCGCCACCGGATACCCGCGCGTTCTTCCGCGGCGAATGCATTCGCCGGTTTGGTCTATCGGTCGCGGCGGCTTCCTGGGACAGTCTGGTGCTCGATGTCGGACGTCCGGGTTATGTTCGCGTCCCGATGATGGAACCACTTCGAGGTACCCGCGCACACGTGCAGGAACTTCTGGAAACATCGAATACCGCAGCCGAGTTGGTTGACCGACTCGCACAGACCCCGTAGGCCGAGACGAAGGAGTAGCCATGGCACAGGAGAACACCGAGCGCCAACGTCCTGCCGGTGACGAGGCCGAGGACGATGCCGCGGCCACGCCCGCCGCGGGCGCCGCACAGGTGCACAAGGAAATGAATGATGATCTGGACTCGATCCTCGACGAGATCGACGGCGTTCTTGAGTCGAACGCCGAAGAGTTCGTGAAGCAGTTCGTACAGAAGGGCGGCCAGTAGTCCGTGGCTAACGAACAACGCTCCGGCGGGCTTCCCGCCGTCTACCTCAACGACGGCGGCTCGTCATTCACCGATTTCCTCGGTCGCGCTGCACCGGATCTGCTACCCGGTCGCCGGCCGCTCCCACCGGGGGTGACTAACTCGCCGGAGGTTCGCCACGGCACCACGATCGTCGCGGCTACCTTCGATGGCGGGGTGGTGATCGGCGGCGACCGCCGTGCGACGATGGGCAACCTGATCGCACAGCGCGATATCGAGAAGGTGTACGCCGCCGATGCGCACAGCGCTATCGGAATCGCCGGCACGGCCGGTATCGCGTTGGACATGGTCCGGTTGTTCCAGATCGAACTGGAGCACTACGAGAAGATCGAAGGCGCCACGCTGTCGCTGGACGGCAAGGCCAATCGACTATCCGCGATGCTCAAGGGCAATCTATCGATCGCATTACAAGGTCTGGCTGTCGTGCCGTTGTTCGTCGGGTACGACGAGGACCCCGACGCCTCCAGCGCCGGGCGGATTTTCAGTTTCGACGTGACTGGCGGATGCTACGAGGAGCAACTCTTCCACGCGATCGGCTCGGGCTCGATGTTCGCCAAGAGCGCGCTGAAGAAACTCTGGTCTCGTGATCTGGACGAGGCCGGGGTGGTACGCGCGCTGGTCGAATCGCTATACGACGCGGCGGATGACGACACCGCGACCGGGGGACCAGATCTCACCCGCGGGCTGTTCCCGATCTGTTTCGTCGTCACTGCCGACGGCGTACGCCGCGTCGGCGATGCGGAGATCGAGACGATCTGCGACGAGATCCTCGACGCTCGCACTGACCGGCTGCGCCGCGAGCGGTCCGCAGCTAGCCAGCACACGCCTCAAGGTTCGGGACGGTAGCCATGTCGATGCCCATGTACGCGTCCGCCGAACAGGTGATGCGGGACAAGACCGATTACGCCCGCAAAGGCATCGCCCGAGGGCGCTCGGTCATCGTGATGTCCTGCGAGGAAGGCGTTCTACTGATCGCCGAGAACCCGTCGAGCACCCTGCACAAGGTGGGTGAGGTGTACGACCGCATCGGCTTCGCCGCGGTCGGTCGTTACAACGAATTCGAGAACCTGCGGCAGGCCGGCATCCGGTATGCCGATACACGCGGGTTTTCCTACGATCGCCGGGACGTCACCGGACGCGGGCTGGCGAACGCCTATGCACAAACCCTCGGCACGATCTTCAGCGAGGCGCTCAAGCCGTACGAGGTTGAAATCTGCGTCGCCGAGGTCGGCGCGGATATCGCCACCGACCAGCTGTACCGGCTGACGTTCGACGGGTCGGTGGTCGACGAGCCCGGCTTCGTCGCGATGGGCGGCCAGTCGGACGCCGTGACTGCATCCGTACGCGAGGGGTACGCCGAGGCGATGCCGATCGGCGACGCGATTCGTCTGGCCGTGCACGCATTAGCCAACTCGGCTCCCGATGGGCAGGTTCGTGAGGTGCCCTCGCGCAACCTCGAGGCCGCTGTGCTGGAGCGGGGCAAGGTCGGGCGTTCGTTCCGCCGGTTCAGCGCGGAGTACCTGGACGATCTGCTCGGCAACGGTAAAAGTGACGCTCCGGAGCCGGGTGGGTCGGCAGCTGAGCCGAGCGAATGAGCACCGCCGCGCTGTCGCGCCGCATCTTCGGTATCGAAACCGAATACGGGGTGACCTGTGTACTGGACGGGCACCGCCGTCTATCGCCGGACGAAGTCGCGCGTTATCTGTTTCGTCGGGTAGTCGCCTGGGGCCGCTCTTCGAACGTGTTCCTTGCGAATGGATCCCGGCTATATCTCGACGTCGGATCGCACCCGGAGTACGCGACCGCGGAATGTGACAACTTCACCGACCTGATCGCGCACGACCGCGCCGGCGAACGCGTGCTGGAGGGGTTGGCTGCTGAAGCCGAGGAAAAGCTCGCCGCTGAAGGTGTTGAAGGACAGATCTATCTGTTCAAGAACAACACCGATTCTGCGGGCAACTCGTACGGTTGTCATGAGAACTACCTGATCACTCGCAATACGGAGCTCAGCACGGTCACCGATGTGCTCGTGCCGTTCTTGCTGACTCGACAGATCGTGTGTGGCGCGGGCAAGGTGCTGCATACCGCCCGCGGCACCGTGTATTCCTTCAGCCAGCGAGCCGAGCATGTCTGGGAGGGCGTGTCGAGCGCGACCACACGTTCGCGTCCGATTATCAACACGCGCGACGAACCGCACGCGGACGCCGAGAAGTATCGCAGGCTGCACGTGATTGTCGGCGATTCCAACTGCAGCGAAACCACCACGTTGCTCAAGGTGGCTTCGTGCGATCTGGTGCTGCGGATGATCGAATCCGGCGTGCGGTTTCCGAACCTGGCCGTGGAAAACCCGATCCGGGCGATCCGAGACATCGCCAAGGACCTCACCGGAACGCTTCCGATTCGGCTTGCCGATGGGCGCACGATGACGTCCCTGGCGATTCAGCGCGAGTACTACGAGCGCGCCGTACAGTTCTGCGCCGATCAGGACGTCGATCCGGAGCATCGCACCGCGCTCGAATTGTGGGGGCGCGCGTTGGATGCGATTGAGTCCGGCGATCATCGGTCGATCAGCCGAAGCATCGACTGGGCGATCAAGAAGAGCCTCATCGATCGTTACGTGGAGCGGGACGGCCTCGAACTTAGCGATCCACGGATCGCACAGATCGACCTTGCGTTTCATGACGTCAAGCGTGGCCGCGGACTGTGCCGGGTGCTGGAATCGCGCGGTGTGGTCGATCGGGTGACCACCGACGAGCAGGTCGACTTCGCGCTAGACAATCCGCCTCAGACCACCCGGGCACGGCTACGCGGTGAGTTCGTGCGGGTGGCACAAGAATTACGACGCGATTTCACCGTTGATTGGGTGCATCTGAAGGTCAACGACCAGACCGCTCGGACGATACTGTGCCGTGATCCGTTCAAGAGCGTGGATGAACGCGTGGAGCGACTCATCGAAACGATGCGCACCCAAAGCCCCCGTCCCCTCTAGCCCGGCCACCCTCGGTCGTCGAACGCGAACGGAGCGAGGCGAGTTACGAGGCAGCGGAGATGTCGCTGGTCGACGAGAGCACGCGTGCCGGGCGACGTACGGATCAGGGGAGCAGCCTGGCGGCGTGCCGACCGGCGGCCGCATTGACGAGGAAGTACGCGTAGTCCTCGTCGAGTCCTCGGCCCATCGTGGAAAGGCGTACCGGACAGGCCCGCAATGCCTCGTCCAGCCCGGCGACGTCGACGTTTGTGATCGCCGCGCGCTCCGGCGCTGACGTTAAATCCCGACGTACCGCCTGGTCTAACTCTTCGGGGAGCCGGTCCGGCAGGGGTACGTCGAGGGGAACCAAGCCGACCTTGAAGAATGCGGTCGTCGCGTGGTGTGAAACGCCCACATGCCTGCCGCGCGGGTCGGCGTCTGAAATACGCAGTGCGGCGACCGGTCGTCCGCCGACCGCGTACGCGGCGTTGACAGCCTCTCCGGCGGCGACGCCAGAGAATCCCCACGGCGTTCCGGTACCCAAATTTCCCGGGCCTTGCGCCACGATCGCGATGTCCGCGCCGAGGACAACCCGCGCGGCGATCAGGCCGCTGTGCACGGTGACCGCCTCCAGATCCCCACCGACTGCCTGTCCTACGGTGATCGTCCCCGTAAGCACCTCAGACAGGTCCGCGACCGAGCGCGAGAACCAGGCCGGTAGTGCGCCTCCATCGCTCCAGATATAAGCGACTTTTGCCGAGGGGCGATCGGCGTGGATCCCGGCAAGGATGGCGGGGACTGCCGAATGCAGGTCGGCGACTACCACCGGCATTCCGTCGACCGAGTCGCAGGACGCGATGGCTTCGTGATGCGGCGAATCCTGCTCGTCCACTCCCAGCACCGTCGCCTGTAGCGGGCTGTAGCGCATCTTGACCAGGTGCCCGGCGCCGTCGCGGTCCGCGGGAAGGCGGGTGACGTTCGCGATCACGATGGCGTATCCGCCGGTGCCCAGGCCCAGGTCCAAGGCAGTCGTGTTGACCAGCAGTTCGTCGCCGACGTCAGGGGTTCCGACGAGAGCGGGATAAGCAAGAGCGCGTACGCAGGTGTCGTCCTGACCGAAACGGCCGCGCACCCTCACGTCGAGTTCGATCGCGCCGCGCCAGGATTTACCGATCGCTGTCACCCTCGCGCTTCGCCAACGGATCAAGGACGCCCCGGCATTCTCGCTGCTCATGCGATCACGATATCGGTTGTGCCTTCCTGGCCCCCGTGTCCGCACGGGCTAGGGTGAGGCCGTGTCTAGCGCGAAGAACGAGCGATTGCTCAATCTCCTGATCTGCCTGACCTCCACGCGTCAGTTCCTCAGCGCTGACCGGATCCGGCGGGCGGTCGTGTCGTACAACCAGGACGACTCGCCAAAGGGTCGACAGGCCTTCGAGCGGATGTTTGAGCGCGACAAAGAGGAACTGCGCGAACTTGGCGTCGTCATCGAGACCGGTAGTCACCCCTTCGGCGACGGTTCCCCGGGTTACCGGATCGCGGGTCGCGACTCCTTCTTGCCCGACCTGGCCCTCACCCCCGCTGAGTCCACCGTGCTTGCCATCGCGACTGACTGGTGGAGAAGCGCGCAGTTCGCCTCCGAAACGCAAGGCGCAGTGCGCAAACTGAAAGCGGGCGGCGTGAAGGTTGATGAGACCGTCAACGGGTGGGACCCGCAACTGCGCGGGTCCGATCCGGCGTTCGACACGTTGTTACTCGCCGCCACTGCGCAGCGGGAGGTCGAGTTCGATTACCGCGCGCGTACCTCCGATCCACCGGTCTCGCGACGCCGCCTGCAGCCCTGGGGACTGGTGTCTTGGAAAGCTCGCTGGTACCTGGTCGGGCATGACCTCAACCGCGACGACACGCGCGTGTTCCGGCTGTCTCGGATCGTCAGCGATGTAGTCATCACAAGTGACGTCGGTGCCTTTGAGCATGAGGACCGCGACTTGCGTGCAATCGTCGGTGACGCCGGGTTCGCGCAACCATTACGAGCGGTGATCCGGCTGCACGACACAGCCGCGCCCGGTCTGCGGCGAATGACCGCCGGCGTTGAGCAGCCCGAGCACACTGGCGACATCGCCATTCGGGCACGCGATGCTGCGGCGTTGGCCAGCATCGTCGCGCCGTACGGCGCGACCGTCGAAGTCCTCGCGCCGCCGGAAGCGCGGGCGGCCACCATCGCTCGGCTACGTCAACTCGCCGTATTGGACTCGGAAGGGGAGCGTTGATGGGTGGCGTGGGGAATCAACGCGCACAACTGCACCGGATGAGTCTGCTCGTGCCATTCCTGTTGAGTAATCCGGGCAGCACCGTGTCAGACCTGGCGGCCGAATTCGACACCACCGCCGCGCAGATCAAGAAAGACCTACTGGCCGTGTCGTTCTGCGGGTTACCCGGGCAGGGGATGGGTGACCTGATTGAGGTGGTGTACGACGGCGACCGGGTCTCGATTACCGAGAGTGCCGGGATGGACCGTCCCCTGCAGCTAACTGCGGCTGAAGCCAGTTCGCTGGTCATCGCGCTGCGGGCAATGGCACAGAGTCCGGGGTCGGTCGATCACGACACGGTGCTCGGCGCCCTGGCGAAGCTCGAGGACGCCATCGGCACCCGCGCAACATCGCCGGTAACCGTCGAGTCTTCTGCGGAGTCGCACGCGGCCGCGCCGCTTCGTTCTGCGTTGGCACATGACCGCGCCGTCCGAATCGAGTACTGGTCTGCCGCCCGCGATGAACTCACCGATCGAGTCATCGATCCGATCCAGATCTTCCGAATCGACGGAGTGGATTACCTGCAGGCGTGGTGTCGGCGGGTTGAGGAGTTACGTACCTTCCGCCTTGACCGCATTGGTGCGCTCGAGGTCCTCAATGAGCCGCGGCAACACCACGACGCACCGCCGCGGGACTTGTCCGAGGGGGTATACACGCCGAGCGCCGACGACCTGAACGTCGAATTACAGGTAAGCCGCGAAGGCCGGTGGGTGATCGAGTACTACGACGTCGGCGTGGTGCAGGAGGCTGCCGATGGTGGAGCTCGGATCGCGCTACGACTAAGTAGCGACACACTTGACCGACTAGTGTCGCAGCTCGGCCAGGATGGCTTGGCGGGCCTGGACGACCCAGCGGTGCGCAGAGCCGCCAAGCGGGTCGCCGCCCGCAGCGCCGCGGCCCTCGCGCGTTACGACGACGTCGGCTGCGATTCGGCTACAACGGCGCCCAACGCCTAGACTCGTACCCATGGTTCTGTGGATCTGCGTGGCGATCATCGTCGTAGCGCTCGGTGTGCTGCTGGTACTGCTGGTCGAGTTGCGGGCGAAACAGCGTCGGTTAACTGCAGCATTGGGCAGCATGCAACCCCAGGTCCAACAGGCCAACGAGATCGTCACCGCACTGCAGTCAGCGTCGGCCGGAATGAAGCGTGGCACACATCGCGCACCACAGACCGAACTTGTCGCGCCATCGCACACAGACTCGGCATAACGAGCACCCCGGGGCTACACTGGCTGTGTTGCCCGCGACGTAAGGATTTTTCATGAACCTCGGTCCCATGGAGATCGTGATCATCGCGATCGTCATCTTTGCTCTGTTCGGCTACAAGAAGCTCCCCGATGCGACCCGAGCCGTGGGCCGATCGCTGCGTATCTTCAAAGGTGAGATGAAGGGGATGAAGGACGAGGACGTCGCCACGAAGGCTGAAGCGCAGACCGTGCGCGCTCCGCTGGAGACTCCGCAGCCGCAGACTCCTGTCGTCACCCCACCGGCTGAATCGACCAAGCAGCCGCACACGCCTCCCAGCACCACCGCATAGCGAGCGGACACTGTGGCGCTACGTCTTCCGACGCGCCGCTCCAAGTCCGCAAAGAGCCGGAAGTCCGCAGACGGCTCGATGCCGCTTGTCGAGCACCTGCGCGAACTTCGCTCCCGGCTATTCAAAGCCCTCATCTTCGTCGCGCTCGGCGCGATCGTCACATTTATCTGGTACGACAACGGTCTGCTTGAGTTCCTGAAGACGCCGTACTGTGCGTTGCCCGGCGAGATGAGATTCCCGAGCGACCGATGCGAGTTGATCTTCCTCGATCCCGCTGGCGGTCTGCTGTTGCGCCTGAAGGTCGCCTTGATCGGCGGCATTATCCTGTCGGCGCCGTTTTGGCTGTACCAGCTTTGGGCGTTCATTACCCCAGGCTTGCACACCAATGAGCGGCGCTGGTCGAGCGCGTTTGTGGCCTCATCGTCGGTGCTGTTCATGCTCGGTACCCTGTGCGCCTGGCTCACGCTCAACGCCGGACTGAAGATCCTGCTCACGCTCGCGGGCGATGGCGTTACTTCGGCGTTGACCGCGCCGGACTACATCAGTTTCGTCGCGATGGTGATCTTCGCGTTCGGCGTCAGTTTTGAAGTGCCGTTGCTGGTGGTGATGCTGAACCTGGTCGGCATCCTGAAGTACGAGAGCCTGAAGAAGTCACGCCGGTGGCTGTACTTCCTGACGTTCGTTTTCGCTGCACTGATCACGCCCACGCAGGACCCGTTCTCGATGCTGATGATGGCGATCCCTATGTCCTTGTTGTTCGAGGGCGCAATTCAGTTCGCCCGAATCAACGACAAACGTCGTGCGCGGCGGGAGGAGTCGTTCAGCGATCTCGATGACGACGAGCCCTCTCCGCTGAACATGACGCCAGGGTCTGCCGAAGCGCCTTCGCCGGTGGAGGATCCGAGCCCGGTCGAACCACCGAAGGCCGTCGACTAGCCGCGTACCGGCGGGCAGTGCGGGCCCTGAGTAGGCTCGTGCCTATGGAAAGCCCCGCCGCTGCATTCGCGCGTTCGGCGCATCGCAATCGATATCCCCAACTCGGCGAGTTCTCCGGGCTGCTGAACTTCGAGTTGGACGAGTTCCAGGTGATGGCCTGCCAGTCGCTCGAAGATGGCCACGGAGTGCTGGTGTGCGCGCCAACTGGGGCTGGCAAGACCGCGGTCGGGGAGTTCGCCGTACACCTCGCCCTCGCACGGGGGCTCGGATGTGCGTACACGGCCCCGATCAAGGCGCTTTCGAACCAGAAGTTCGCCGACCTGCGTCGTCGATACGGTAATGACACAGTCGGGTTACTGACCGGCGATAACTCCATCAACCCGCAGGCGCCGATCCTCGTGATGACCACCGAGGTGCTGCGCAACATGCTGTACGTCGGCAACGACACGATCGATTCGCTCGGGTTCGTCGTGATGGACGAGGTGCATTATCTCGCTGATCGCTTTCGGGGAGCGGCCTGGGAAGAGATCATCATTCACCTCCCTGAACAGGTCCAAGTGGCCGCGTTGTCGGCAACGGTCAGTAACGCCGAGGAGTTCGGTTCTTGGCTGCATGAGGTGCGCGGCAACACCGATATCGTCGTCGACGAGGAACGCCCGGTGCCGTTATGGCAACACATGATGCTCGGGAATCGGATGTACGACCTGCTCGCGCAAAGCGGGCGAAAGCGACTGGTCAATCCGCATTTGGACCGAGCGAGCCGGGAACAGGCGCAACGCGTCGGATCCTGGTCGGGACCGCGCGGGAAGCGACGCGGTGGTAGCTGGAAGCCGCCACGCCGGACCGATGTCGTACAGCGACTCGACCGTCAAGGCTTGTTGCCGGCGATCTACTTCATCTTCAGCCGAGTGGGTTGTGAAGCTGCGCTCGATCAGTGCCGTCGCGGCGGCGTGCCGCTACTCGATGACCTCGAGCGCGCTGAGGTCCGCCGGACGGCGATGCGACGGACGGCCGACCTCAGTGCCGCTGACCTCGATGTACTCGGGTACTGGGAATGGCTCGACGCACTCGAACTCGGGTACGCCGCTCACCACGCCGGCCTGATCCCGGCGTTCAAGGAGACAGTCGAGGAACTGTTCGTGCGCGGACTGTGCCGAGTCGTCTTCGCGACCGAGACCCTCGCGTTGGGTATCAATATGCCCGCGCGCAGCGTCGTGCTTGAGCGACTGGTGAAGTACAACGGCGAGAATCACGTGCGCCTCACCCCGGGGGAGTACACCCAACTCACCGGACGGGCCGGACGCCGAGGGATTGACGTCGAAGGTCATGCGGTGACGCTGTGGAGTCCTGACGTGACGCCGCTCGAGGTGGCGAACCTAGCGACGACGCGGACGTTCCCGCTGAAGAGCTCGTTCAAGCCGTCGTACAACATGGCTGTCAATCTTGTCGGGCAACTGGGCCGCAGCGATGCGAAGAAGTTGCTGGAGCGTTCGTTCGCGCAGTATCAGGCCGATCACGCAGCAGCAGGTCTAGCGCAGCGCCGCGATACGGCGGCCCGCGAAGCCCGTATCAAGCAGGCGGACGTCACCTGCGAGCTCGGTGATGTCGTCGAGTACGCAAACCTGCGTCTACAGATCACCGATCTCGAGCGCGGAAGCACGAAGCAACGCAATGAGGCGAAACGTGCGCAGGTCTCCTCGTCAATCGGTAAGTTGCGCCGCGGCGACCTCATTACGGTGCCTAGCGGACGGCACCGCGGGGTCGCGGTCGTATTCGAGGCGTACGGCGGGTCGAGTCCGTACGTGCTCGCGTTGACCGAGACGCGGTGGGCAGGGCGGATCGACGCATCGGCGTTTCACGCCGCAGTCGTCCCGTTCGGCCATATGAAAGTCAACAAGGCATTCAATTACCGTTCAGCACCCGCGCGCCGTGACCTCGCGACGAACCTTTCGCAAGTGGCCCGTGACCTTCCGCAGCCGAAACCCGAGCGAATGCGCGCCGCTGAGGCGGTCGAGATCGCGGAGTTGCGTGAGGCCCTGCGGCTGCACCCGGTGCACCAGTGTCCCGATCGAGAGCCGCACGTGCGCGACCTTGAAACCGCGCGGGCAGCGTGGCGGGCCAGCGACAAGCTCGCAACCAAACTTAATCGGCGGACGGCATCGTTGGGCCGCACGTTCGATCGGATCTGTCTGGTGTTGGCCGACCTGGGCTATCTGGGTGATGACGATGCGGTCACCGAACCCGGCCGATTGTTGTCGAGGCTGTGGAGCGAATCCGACCTACTGATCGCACAAGCGCTGCGCACCGGCGCGTGGCACGACCTCACCGGACCCGACCTGGCCGCCGTCGTGTCGGCGACGCTCTATGAACCGCGCGGCAACGACGCCTTCGACACGTCTCGCACCCCCGTCGGCTCCAAACGCGTCCGTGCCGCACTCGCGGCACTGCACAGTGAGTGGTCGTTGCTCGATGAGTTGGCATCCCGGACGGACGCGCCACTGATTCGGCGTCCCGACCCCGGCTTCGCACTCGCCGCGTACCGCTGGGCAAGTGGTGATGCGCTGGCCGTCGTCCTGTCGAACCTGGCGCGTGCCGGGTTCGAGATTTCGCCGGGAGACTTCGTACGGTGGTGCAGGCAAGTCATCGACCTCTTGGAGCAGCTGGCGCGCATCCGGTCGTCGCTGGCTGGCTCGGTCCCGTCGGTTGCCGCCCAGGCTGCGGCCGCGATGCGGCGCGGTGTGCTCGCTGATCCGATCAGCCCGATTCCCAGCGATGCCGAGGCGGCCGCCGCGACCGACGACGAGGCCGAGCTGGCGGACGAGGCTGAGGGGCCGGACGACGACCAGCAACTCGATAAGCCGTAAGGAAGTTGCTGGTGTGGCACCGAAACCAATCCCCGATACCGTCCGTCGTACCCGTCGGTGGTGCGGTTCTAGGGGGCTATGCCGCACCACCAACTTACTTTTCGATAGCGGTATCCACGCGACGCGTATGTGTCCAGGTAGGCTTGCCTGGATGCGGCGTGCCCTCGTGGCCGCGACAGTCAACCGAAACGAACAGGGGTAGACGATGACCTATCCGCCGAACGGCGACGGAAACCCAGGCAATAACCCGTCCCAGAACCCGCAGACCGGCGGAACGCCCTCACAGGACCCGTACGGTCAGCAGCAGTGGGGGCAGCAGGGCGACCCGAACGCGCAACCCCAGTCGTACGGCGACCAGTACGGCCAGCAGCCGCAGAACCCTGGTTACGACCAGCAGCAGTACGGTCAGCAGCCGGGTTACGACCAGGGATATGGCCAGCAGCAGTACCCGCAGACTGGCGGCACATCGGCTGCGCCGACAACGGGCGGTTTCAACGCCCCGGAGCAGCAGACTTCGGTTTACGGTCAGCAGCCCGGTTACGACCAGCAGCAGTACGGTCAGCAGCCGGGTTATGACCAGGGGTATGGCCAGCAGCCGGGCTATGACCAGGGCTACGGTCAGCAGCCGGGTTATGACCAGGGGTATGGCCAGCAGCCGGGCTATGACCAGGGCTACGGTCAGCAGCCGGGTTATGACCAGGGGTATGGCCAGCAGCCGGGCTATGACCAGGGCTACGGTCAGCAGCCGGGTTATGACCAGGGGTATGGCCAGCAGCCGGGCTATGACCAGGGCTACGGTCAGCAGCCGGGTTATGACCAGGGGTATGGCCAGCAGCCGGGCTACGGTCAGCAGCCCGGTTACGACCAGGGGTACGGTCAGCAGCCCGGATACGGCCAGCCCGGTGCCGCTCAGCCGTGGGACAACACACCGCCGAAGAAGTCGAATACCGGCCTGATCGCTGGCATCGTCGCCGCCGTCGTCATCGTGCTCGGTGGTGTCGGCACCTGGCTGGCGCTCGGACCGTTAGCGACCACCGTGCTTGATAAGGACCAGGTCGCGACCGACGTCGCCGCCCAGTTTCAGAACGAGTATGACCAGGAACTGACCGGCCTGTCGTGCAGCGACGATCTCGTGGTCGAGGACGGCAAGTCGTATTCTTGCACCGCTCAGGCGGACGGCGAGAACGCCACCATCACGATCACCATCAACGGTGACGATGGCGAGTACACGTGGGAGAAGACCGAGTAGCGGTCAGCCGCATATCGCGCGAAGTCCCGGGCAACCACACGTGGTTGCCCGGGACTTTCTTATGACGCTGGTTCGCTCGCGGCTCGGGCTAGCGCCGCGTTCACCCGTTCGACGCTCGATGCGATGCCCCAACGTGCGACGAGATCATCCAGCAATTCGGGATCGGCGACCTGCTTCGGCAACGCCGGATCGATATCGATCTGCAAATCGCGGCGTACAGCCACGACCGTCCGTGCTACATCGAGGTAGTCGGCGGCGGCATTCAGATTCGAGCGTTGCGCGGGCTTGATCGGGCCTGGCTCACCGGCGGCGGCCGCGGACCGCAGCTCGTCGAGGTTCGCGTAGTGATTCAGCAGCGCGGCCGCGGTTTTTTCGCCGATTCCGCGTACGCCGGGAAGACCATCTGAGGGGTCCCCGCGCAGGATCGCGAAGTCGATGTACTGACTCGGCAGTACGCCGTACTTCGTCAGCAGCGCCGCATCGTCCATCACTTCGAGATTGCCGAGACCGCGGGCGGTGTACAGCACGCGAACGCCGCGGGCATCGTCGATCACCTGGAATAGGTCGCGATCGCCGGTCACGACATCGTAGGGGCCGCCCGTCGCGGCGATGGTGCCGATCACGTCGTCCGCTTCGGTGCCGTCGACACCGACCGAGCAAATGCCCAGGGCCTCAATAACCTGCAGAATCGCCGGAACTTGAGGGGCTAAATCCTCCGGCGTGTCCTCGGCGTTCGCCGTTTCGTCGGCGAGGCGGTGCTGTTTATAACTGGGGATCGCATCGGTACGAAATGCCGGCCGCCAGTCATTGTCCAGGCAGGCGACGAATCCGTTGGGCGAGTGCGTGTCGATCAGGCGAGCGATCATGTCCAAGAAACCGCGGACCGCATTGTTGGCTGTTCCATCGGGCGCGGTCATCGTCGCAGGCACGCCGTAGAACGCCCGGTAATACAGGCTGGCCGAATCCAGCAGCATCGTCGTCATATCTAACAGCCTGTCACAGTCACGCTTGTGGGATTCTGGATGTATGACGTCCACGGCAGAGTTTTCCCGACGATTGTCCCGCGCCGCTCAACTGTTGCGTGCCAGCGGACGCAGCGCGCTGATCGCGTCGCCGGGCGCGGACCTGCGTTACCTGTGTGGCCATGACGTTCACCTGACCGAGCGGATTACCGCTTTAGTAGTGCGCGCAGATGGCGACCCGGTGCTCGTCACGCCCACGCTGGAGCGCCCGGGCGCAGACGGTAGCGGCGTTACCAACATCGGCATTGACATCGTTGCCTGGGATGAAGCCCAGGATCCGTACGCCGTGATTACCAGCCTTCTCGGTGGCAGCAAGGTGAGTGTCAGCGATCGGATGTGGGCACAGCATTTGTTCGGCCTGAACGAAGCGGGGTCGGTCTCGGCCAACAGCGCGGCGAACCTGATGGCCCAGTTGCGGATGTCGAAGTCCGCCGAGGAGGTTGAGTCACTACGCGCGGCCGCGGCCGCGATCGATTCGGTGCATGCCCAGCTCGAACAGTGGCTGCGGGTGGGACGCAGTGAGGTCTCGGTCGCTGCCGATATTTCCCGGGCAATTATCGATGCTGGTCACGCCACGGTCGACTTTGTGATCGTGGGGTCGGGACCGAACGGCGCGAGCCCACACCACGATGCGAGCGATCGCGTGATCGAGGCGGGGGACCCGGTAGTGGTTGACATCGGCGGCACGATGCCCGATGGGTATTGCTCGGATTCCACCCGCACCTACGTGGTCGGTGGTGAACCCCCGAGCGAATTCGCCGCGATGTACGACGTACTACGACACGCGCAGCAGGCGGCTACCTCATCGGTACGCGCTGGGGTGAGCGCCGAGTCGATCGATCGTGCCGCACGCGAGGTGATCACCGAAGCCGGCTACGGCGAGCAGTTCATCCACCGGACGGGACATGGCATCGGCCTGGAGTCGCACGAGCCGCCGTACATCGTGGAGGGCAATACGCTGCAGCTCGAAGCGGGTATGGCCTTTAGCGTCGAGCCCGGGATCTATCTCGACGGACGGTATGGGGCCCGGATCGAGGACATCGTCGTGGCGACCGAAAACGGCGTGGACAACCTCGGAGTGGCCCCGCGCGAACTGCGCGTGATCGGCGGATAAGCGGTGCGCAGACTGTGGGTATCGCTGCTCGTTGCAGCGGGAGCTGGTTCGCTACTGGCCTCGGCATTCCCGCCGAACGACCTGACGCGGTTACTGGCGATATTTACGCCTGCGCTGTACGCACTCGCCGTGGAGCATCGCCCATGGGCGTCCGCCGCGTTGGTCACCTTCGTCGGGCATCTGGCGTTCTACATCTTCCACGTGAAGTTCGCCGGAGAGTTTCTCGGTCCGTTGCCATGGTTCGCGTTGGCCGTGTGGCAAGCCTCTTATTTCCTGCTACTCGGTCCGGCGCTGGTGGTCGTTCGCCGGTTGCGATGGTGGCCGATCTGGGCCGCGGCGTGCTGGGTCGCAATCGAAGCGCTGCAAGCACGGTGGCCGTTCGGCGGGTTTCCCTGGGGGAAGCTGGCCTTCAGCCAGGACGCCGGCCCGTTCACCCCCTTCGTCGCGTACGGCGGAACGCCGCTGTTGTCGTTCGTGGTTGCACTGTGCGGTTTCAGCTTGGCGGCCGCATGGTTCGCGTATCGTGACCGCCCTCGAGACGCCGTACGGCCGTGGCGGGCGAGCGTCGTACGCCTTGGCTGCGCGGCCCTGATCCCGATCGTGGGGCTCGGCGGATGGCTCACCATTCCGGACGGCGCGGACGAGGACACGCCACACGCCACCGTGGCGGTGATCCAAGGCAACGTGCCCCGGGAGGGGCTGGACTTCAACGAGCAGCGACGCGCCGTACTCGACAATCACGTCAACCAGACGTTGGCGCTAGCTGAGGCCGTACAGGCGGGGCAGCAGCCGCAGCCGTCGTTCGTGCTGTGGCCGGAGAATTCCAGCGACATCGACCCGTATCGCAATGAGGACGCGGCGACATTGATTCAGCAGGCTGCCGATGCGATCAACGCGCCGATCCTGGTCGGCGCCGTCGTGAGCGGGCCTGGTGAATATGTGAGCAACATGGCGATCTTGTGGCTGCCACAAGATGGGCCGGACGCGACCTATACGAAGCGACACCCCGTACCGTTCGCCGAGTACATGCCGATCCGCGGGTTCCTGGAAATCTTCACCGACCTCGTCGACATGCTTCAAGTCGAGTTCTACGCCGGAAAAGAAGTCGGAGTTATCAACGTTCCGGGCGCCGAGCCGATCACCGTGGGCGACGTGATCTGCTTCGAGGTGGCGTACGACGGTTTGGTCGCCGACGTGGTGGAGGGTGGTGCTCAGATCATCACCGTGCAGACAAATAACGCGACCTTCGGACACACCAACGAGCCCTACCAGCAGTTGGCGATGAGCCGAATTCGGGCGGTCGAGTACGGACGGACAGTGCTGTCGGCGTCGACGAGTGGCGTGAGCGCGATCATCGCCCCGGACGGCGAGATCTGGCAGGACACCGGGCTGTTCGAGCCGGCGATCCTCGTCGCGTCGGTGCCGTTGCGAGAGGGCACTACGGTGGCTGCGGCGTTGCGGTGGTGGCCGGAGTTAGTGATCACGATCGCTGCCCTCGCAGCGTTCGGGTGGGGTATCGTTCAGCCCCGGCGGCGCGCGGCCGCGCAGCGCCGTCCGGGCGAATCGAACGAGGTCGTAAGCCCGACGCCGGTGGGCTAATCGTTTGGGCACCTGAGCCCAGAGTGCTGCGTCACACCTGGGGTCCAGATCGTCTGCGACGGGAACAATGTGCCCCGATAGCACGTTGGCTATGAAGATACGGTTGGATTACTGGGGGAGGACCCACTATGGCAGAGCGCACTCTACGAGGAAGCCGCCTGGGGAGCATCAGCTACGAAACTGATCGAAACTTCGAGCCGGTCGCCCGAGTCATGGCCCGCTACGAATGCGCCCAGTCGCACGTCACGTCCGTACCGTTCGCCGATGATGCAGAAACCCCGCTGGTGTGGGAATGCCGCTATTGCGGCGCCGAGTCGAAGTTGATCGGCGGAGCGGACCCGGAGCCGAAGAAGGTCAAGCCGCCGCGCACGCACTGGGACATGCTCCTGGAGCGTCGTACGATCGAAGACCTTGAGGAAGTTCTCGCTGAACGCCTCGACGTGCTCAGCGAACGACGCGGCGAGAAGCAATCGTCCCGCTAGAACCTGGCTAAAGACTGGACCCCGTGACGATGGTCATGGGGTCCAGTCTCGGTTTGGCGGCGCGCACGGCATTCGCCCGCATTGCTTGGACGCGTCACGCCGGTGATAGACGAGCCCGTTACGTCAGCGGGAGCACTGCCTGGGTGTGCGGATCGGCACCGAGGTTGCCGTCTCGCCAATGTCGCCTACACAACACTTGGTAGCGAACGGAACGCGCCGTCGCGGAGACCGTATCGGCGACCATGACCTGACTGCCTTCTTTGACGAGCGTGCCGTCGAGCACCCGGCCGTTGTAGCGTCCGGAGCGACCGCACCAGCACAAGATTTCGACTTGCATAGGGGTCACGGCGTCCGCGAGTTCGAAGAGACGTTTGGCGCCGGGGAACATCTGGCTTCGGAAGTCGGTAGCGAGCCCGAATGCGTACACATCGATATCGGCCGCGTCGACGAGTTCGGCTAGCTGATCGACCTGTGCCGTGGATAGGAATTGTGCTTCATCGACGATGATGTAATCGACGGGTTCACCGGCGCGCCAGCGGTCACTGATCAGTCGCTGTAGATCGCGGGACGGGTCCACTTCGACGGCGTCGTCACTCAGTCCGACGCGGCTGGTGATCACCCCGGATCCGGAACGGTCTTGCTGGGTCAGCAGAAGCCCGTGTCGCCCTTGACGACTGAAATTGTGGTTGATCTGCAGCGCCAGCGTCGACTTGCCGCAGTCCATCGGGCCGTAGAAAAACTTGAGTTCTGCCGACGTCGGGGTGAGTCGTCGCGTGTCGGGACTCGGGACGTGGGACAGAGCAGATCGCGGCGCAGTCATCGTCGACCAACTTTACCGGGGCGGTATCGAATCGAGTTATGGCAAGTCGTCCGGAACGACACCGCCTGGGTACGCGGCGGTGGTGGGGTAGCGCACGGGGCGAGTCTCATCGACGAAGTGCGGTGCGTCGAGCTCGGAAGCGCGCAGCGGTGCGAGCAACCTGGTTTGGGCTGCCGAGATTCGATTACGCGCGCGGATGGCGTCACCGCGCCGATCAATTGACAGATCGGATAGGTCAACGGGCTCGCCGAAGTGCACTCTGAGCTTCGGACGACGCCACACCGACGACAGCGTGGAGCCGAGCATGGCCCGAGGCTCCTCGTACTTGGTTACCTCGTGCGCACCCCATTGCGCGATAGGGATGACCGGAACGTTGTGTTCCAGGGCGATTCGTGCCAGCCCGGTCTTGCCCCGTTCTGGCCACAGCCCTGGATCAAGCGACACGCGCCCCTCCTGGTAGATACACAGGTGCGCGCCGTGGCGTAGCGCGATGTCCACGAGTTGCATAGATCGGGCTGCGTCGGTTTTGCCGCGTTCGACCCGCAGGCTGCCAGAACGTTCGAGGAGTTTGCCGACGACCGGCGCCGTCATGATGCCGCCGGTGACCAAGAACCGCGGGTTGAGCCCGACACGCGACATTGCCACAGCGATCACGAAGGTATCGAAGTTGCCGATGTGGTTGGGCGCGAGCAACAGCGGCCCCCGCAGGAGGTCCGGCGCAATGCCACCTGTGATCTGCAGGTTGCCGAAGATCGACAGTGCCGGGCGTCCATGTCGTGTGGCGGCGCGCCAGAACCACCAGGTGGGTTCGGCAGCGCTGCGGCGTTGGCGGGTGAACCAGTCGGGTGCGTCGGAAGAGTTCATGAATGCCACTGACCCCGGTCCTGCAGAATTGCCTTGAGGACGTCGGGTTTGTCGGTGATGATTCCATCGACACCGAGGTCGAGTAGTGCGCGCATATCGTCGGGGTCATCGACGGTCCATACGTGGACTTTCTTGCCGAGCTGGTGCGCGGATTCGACGAATCGACGGTCCACGACCCGCCGTCCGGCGTACGACATCGGCACCTGCGCGGCTTGACCGCCAAACCGCAGCACGCTCAACGAACTGCGCACGAAGGACGCTGCCCGCAACCGCGCGACCTCGCCTTGGCCCATGGACGTAGCTACCTGACCGCGAGTGAGGGTGCGCATCCGGCGTAGGCGCGCGTCGGAGAACGACGCGAGGCACACGCGGTCGGCGATAGATCGACCGCCAGCCTGGACGAGCTGGACCAGTGGAACGACGACGTCGCTGACCTTGGCGTCAATGTTGAAGTACAGGTCGGGGAATTCCTCGAGCAGTTCCTCCAGTAGCGGTATCCGCGCGGTGCCGCCGATACGGGCTTTGGAAATTTCGGACCAGTTGAGATCACGGATCCGTCCGGTACGGTCCGTCGTACGGTCTAGGGACGGATCGTGGACAGCGACGACTTTGCCGTCCTTGCTGAGATGTACGTCCGTTTCGATGTAGCGGTACCCGATATCGACGCAGCGCTGAACGGCCTCGAACGAGTTCTCGATACCGTCCCAGGCGCCACCTCGATGCGCAAACGCAACAGGGCTTGGTGCGCCGAGATAGTCGCTCATCTGACCTCCGAGTCGAGATGCGATACGCCAACCACGCTAGCGGATCTGTGCGGCGTGTGAGGTGAGCGGCTCACCGTACTGGGATCCTCGCCGCGATACGGCTCGTGCGGTTACGCTGAGCGCCGTGCCCGAAACCGTCCGCTGCACCTGGTGCAGTCGCAAGATCATCGATGCGCAGCCCACAGGGCGTCGCAAGAAGTACTGCTCGCATGCATGCCGCCAACGCGCGTATGAGCGCCGACGCTTGATGAGCGGCACCGGTGTGTTGCAGTTAGAAGAAGACTCGGTCGTCGTACGCCGCGCCGAGTTGGAGAGCCTGCAAGATCGGCTATATGTGCTGCGTAGCGCGGTGGAGGTATTACAAGCTGCCGTGGATGACAACGCGAATAGCGCCGAGCTGGTTAGCGTGGCGCGCGAGGTCGTCGCAGCTACCGGAGATCTGGATCGACTCTGGATCAGTCCCTGATCTTCGCCCTCAGTTCGCTGGCGCCGCAGCGGCACGAAGCGTGAGGACGGCCGTCTCCGGTGGCGCGCCGATGCGGAACGGTGGACCCCAGAAGCCTGTGCCACGACTGACGTAGATCTGGGTGCGTTCGTTAACGGCGTGGAGGCCGTGCACATACTTCTGATCGGCGCGCACGATGTGGTGGAACGGCCACATCTGGCCGCCATGAGTATGCCCGGCAAGTTGCAGGTCGACCTGGTGTGCTGCCGCATCGGCGGACTGTTTGGGTTGGTGCGCAAGGAGCAGCACTGGTAGGTCCGGGTCGACGCCGGATAGCGCGTCCGCAAGCCGCGGGCCATGGCCGTCGATACCGGACGACCTACCGGTTGGGTCGTCGATCCCCGCGATGATCAACCGGCCCTCTCCGCGTTGGTAGACCTCGTGCGTGTTATGCAGGAATCGCCATCCGAACTCGGTCATCTGCTCGCCCCAATAGACCGCATCGCTGAAGTACTCGTGATTCCCGGTGATGAAATACTTGTGCTCGGCCCTGACGTCGGCGAGTTGTTTGGCGGCCGGCAAACGTAACTTGGGATCCCCGTCGGCTAGATCGCCTGTGTGGCAATAGATATCGGCGTCGATCCCGTTGATTTGGCGGACCCGCGCGGCCATCCATCGCGTGCCGAGAATCCGCGACAGGTGCGTATCGGTCACCTGCACGATCCGTAAGCCGTCGAGATCGCGATGAAGGCGGGGGATATGTATGTCGGTTTCACGAATCGGTGTTCGGGCCAGGGCTCGCCAGGAGCCGTACGTCAGCACGAGCAGCGTCCACACGAGCACGGCTGCGCTGGCGATCCGTCCACCCTCATCGACGTCGGTTGCCCACAGCGCGAACCGAAGGACCTCGCCGATGAGGGTCCACACGAACAGTTGGAATATGACGCCGAGCCAGGTCACGCCAATAGCGCTGGCGAGATCCCGCTTCAGCAGTTGGCCGCAAACCAGAAGCAGAACCATCACAGCCGCGGCGACCACACCAGTGAGAACCGCACCGCCAGTTGACATAATGTCTGCCGAGGTGAGCAGTCGCCACGCGGGGTACACATGTAGTAGCAGCGCGATGCACGAGATCACCGCCAGTACGACCAACCCGCGTACGCCGGGCGGTCCGTGGCTCGACTGGCGTTGTGCATCGTTCGGCGCGACTGATCTGTGTGATCCGCGAGCTTCAGATGCCGACGGTCCGGGTGTGCCGACATCTGGGCTCGCCGGCTTGTAGCTATGACGTTGAGGCCCAGTTGGCGAATGTGCAGCGCTCATGCGCCACACCGACACGAACTCATCGCAGGTCCGGACAGATTCAAGTTCGTGCTCCCATTCGAGGTGCGGTTACTCTCGGTAGAAACGTCACTGTGACGTTTCTACCGAGAGTAACCGGATGCGGGGCAGACGAGCTCGGTGACGGCCCGTCGCAGCATCGAACCATTTTCCCGCGATTCCGACCGACTTGCCACGGCGGCATTCTCGTCGCCGAGTCGGTCGGCGTACCCGGCGTGGATTTCGAGGTCCACAACGGGCCGCTTGATGCACACATCGGCGCGGACGCGACGCGTGGACGGTCGAGTCGACACTATGTGGATCTCACGCCGCGACGTCGGCGCAGATCGGGATACGTCGATACAGGTGGGCGCCGGACAGGCTCGCGCGCGCCGCAGTTCGCGGAGTATCCAATGCGCCGATAATCGACATTATGTCAGTTAATCTGCGCAATGCGCGGATGAAATGATTGCGCCGACCCCGCACCGCCGCGCTCCCACCATCGCCTTGAGATGGGCCCGAGTTGCGGAAACGTCGCCACAGGCAACGTTCGACGACTTCATGCGCTGACGGCGAGATCCGCGGGTTCGGTGATCGGGTCAGATCAAGCGAGCCTCGGCGACACGGGCTCCGTCGACCCGCGGTCCTGTGGCGCCGGATACCGCACGGCTGCGGGAAAGCAGCGCAGTAGCGCAGCCAGCCGCGCGGTATCACCCGCCACCTCGGCGTCCGCCCGCTCGACCGCATCGCGCAACACTTCCCCGGCGAACACCAGATTGCGAAACGTCGCCACCTCCGGCACGGTCAGCCACGCGTCGGGGTCGGACTGCTCACCGCGGGCCAACTCGAGGCGCCCGCCCGCAACGGTGGCCTGAAACCGGTCGCCAGCAACGTCCAGTTGACAGCGCAGCGACAGCTCCCCCGCCAGTGCCGGATCGAAGGTCGCGCGTAAGGCGAACAGCAGCGCGTCCACGCTGAGTTCTGCCGCGCCGTCCTCAGGCAGTGGTGCGCGGCTGCCCCAGCGGGCCAGCGCGAGGAGCACCGGCTCCAGTTCCTGCCCACGATCGGTGAGCTCGTACACGGCAGCACGTGCGGGCGGGCCCAGACGCCTTCGCTGCACCACGCCATCGGCTTCAAGCTCGCGCAAGCGCTGCGCGAGGACGTTCTGGCTCATCTGTGGTAGCCCACGGTGCAGGTCTGAGTAGCGCTTCGGGCCGAACACCAGCTCCCGCACAACGAGTAACGCCCACCGTTCGCCGACCGCGTTGAGCGCTCGCGCGATGCCGCAGGGGTCGTCGAACAGCCGCTTCTTACTCATGGGGGAGATTCTACTTGCACAATAGGCGGATATTCTCCTACATTAGGAGTATTAGGACTGTGACTTCCGCCGCTGGCACCGCCGGTGCTTTGGGTTCCGGGCGTCATGCGCGACAAGGTACGGACACGACTAGGAGCGAACGATGAGCGAATTGACCACCACACAGCCGACTGGAACACCGACCTGGATCGACCTGGGCATCCCGGATCTCGACCGCGCGATGACCTTCTACGGCGCGTTGTTCGGCTGGGAGTTCGATGTGTGGCCGGCGGAGTACGGTCACTACACCCAGTGCTTGCTACGGGGCAGACCGGTAGCGGCCATCAGGCCGAACCCCAATCCCGACGCCACAGTGTTCTGGTGGAATGTTTACTTCGCGACGGATGACTGTGACGCCGCGGCCGCTCGGGCGCGGGACGCGGGCGGCTCGATCATCACCGGCCCGATGGACGTGCTGGACCAGGGCCGGACGGCGATCATCAAAGACACCACCGGTGCGCAATGTGGACTGTGGCAGGCTGGCACCCACATCGGCTGCCAGATCGTCAACGAGCCGAGCGCCCTGCTTCGCAACGACCTGGTCACTGCGGAATCCGGGCCCGCTCGCGATTTCTACGTCGCGGTCTTCGGCTACACATTGGATGCCAACCCGGACCTGCCCGAGGTCGACTTCACGTTCCTGCGCCGACAGGACGGCCACGAGATCGGCGGCATCGTCGGTGATCCACACGCCACGACCTCCCGTTGGGGAACGATGTTCCAGGTGGACGACGTCGATGCGGCAGCGCGGCGAGCGGTAGCCGCCGGTGGGACCGCGGGCGAGCCCTACGACATGATCTACGGGCGGGTCGCGAACATCACGGATCCGTTCGGCACGGAGTTCGATGTCGGTGCGGCGATGACGAACTGAGCTGGCGATCGGCCTGGCCGAGTGGTCAACCTCGCCAGGACGTTGACCCTACGGATGTCGTAGGGCGTGGACCTCCTCATCAAGGTGAGCTCGAGGTCGGCAGGCAATACATAGTCAGGCTGAACGTGCGTGCACGGCCCATGGGCATCGCCTGCTTCATTCAGATGGGCGATCCTCGCCCGGTCCGGATCGCCGCCCTACCTGACACAGCGTGGCTACGCTCTAGAGATGGCCGTTTCGACTCCTCCTAGCATTCGACGACGCACTCGGCGTGACTGCGAAAGCGTCGTCTCTTGGATCGATAACGCGACTGACCTCTATCTCTTCACCGGGCCGCGTTTGCGATGGCCTGTCGACGTTGCGCAGCTACACGAGATGAACCAGGTTGCGGGGCTCTCAGCGTGGGTTCTTGTCGACGTCACAACGTCCGAGGTAGTTGGTCACTTCGACGTGACGCTCGCCGACAGCACTGCAAGCCTGGGGCGCGTCATCATCGACCCGAAACGTCGAGGGCAGGGATACGCGCACACCCTCGTGAATCACGCAATCTCGCTGACCCGTCAACTCGGCGCATCGCTGCTCTCACTCAACGTCATCGTCGGCAACGACACCGCCATCCACGTCTACGAGCAGGCGGGCTTCTGCAAAACCGATAGCAACGAACGACCAGGTGTGCACAAGATGACTCTGCGACTCGCCGCGACTCGGTAGCGAAGTCTCGGGTAATGCGATTGTCCGTCACACTCGGTCAATGGAGTCTGACGCAAATTGAACCGAGCGGCGCGGGCTCGTAACCGGGCTAAACTGGCGGGTCCACGGAATCTGAACTCGCCGGTCCCGCGTGCGCAGGGTCGCCAGGCGATTCGAATGCAGGTCACCCGCCAAAGTACCGACGTTGTAGGTCGCGGACCTCCTCCGCCAAGTCGTCCACCGGGCCGTCGACCAGCACCCCAGGGGCAACCTCGGTGATCGGCAGCGGTCGCACGGGCCATGCTGCGGCACCAAGCTCAGCCAGCCACCCCTGCAACTGTCCGGCCGAGCTCGCAACCACGATCCGCCCCAGCCCTACCCACGCGTGCGCGGCCGCGCACATCGGACAGTGTTCACTTGAGGCGTAGACCGTCGCCGCCGCGCGCTGCTTCGGTTCCACGTTCGCGAGCCCACCGCGCCGCTGCGAGCTCGGCGTGCTGGCTGCGGTCCCCCGTCGACGCGTGGTTGTGGTCTTCAAACCTCACCTTGCTGTCGGCGTCGACCAGCACCACACCAAATGGATTGTCCCCGTTCTCGAGCGCGGTTCGCGCCAGATCAACACTGCGACGCAGGTGAACCCGATCCGTTTCATTGATCATGAGAGTCATTGTGCACGGACGGTCGGACAGGGAATCGCTGCGGCAGGCATTGCCCGCACTGCCGGGAAGCAGTCATACGCTCTAACCCGTCGAACACCCACACCGGGGTGGTCGGGTAATTCTGCGTGGACTATCTCGGAAGGACAATGACTATTCTGCGAGTTGGTCGATCCGACTACTGCGTGACGCTCGTCGAGATCGGCAAACATCGCCGTCGCACCCCGATGGCGATATTTTCGGTGTTGGGCGCCGACGTACTCGAAAGCGACGACCCATAAACAGTCTATCGTCCACCGGAGGCGACTTTCGTCGACAGGGTCGCACAGTCTTGAGCGCTATCGGGACGACAAGGTGCACCTGCCTATGCGTCAGAATGGAGTTTGTGGTGACAATCGGGTTCGTACACACCGCCAAGGCGCACGTCGATACTTTCGACGCCCTGGTCCACACTTCGTCGGCCTCTACTCGAACCGTGCATGTCATCGCTGAGGATCTGCTGGCGCGAGCGCGGCACTACGGGCAGGGGTCTGACCTCTTAGTTGACGTGCAGGCAGCAGTGACCCAACTCGCCGAACTCGGAGCCGACGTGGTGGTATGCACCTGCTCGACTCTTGGCCCGATCGCTGAACGGACTAGTTCGACAGTCCCAGTGGTGCGTGTGGACCGTCCGATGGCGCAGGCGGCAGTGAGCATCGGCACGCGCATCGCAGTGATCGCGGCGTTGGAGTCGACGCTGCTGCCAACGAGAGTTCTACTCACCGAAGAGGCGCATGAAGCTGGCACGTCTATAGAGATAGTCGAGATTTTCGCGCGCAACGCGTGGCGCGAGTTCGGATCCGGGAATATGGCGTCGTACGCCGCGCAGATTGCCAAGGAGGCTCGCCGGGTCTCGTTAACCGTCGATGTAGTCGTACTCGCGCAGGCAAGCATGACCGAGGCACTCCCCCTGCTCGACGACATGTCGACCATCGTCCTCACCAGCCCACAACTCGCAGTAGAAACGGCAATCGCATGGGCAAGCGACTGACGCTTCGAGTTTCACGAGGCAGGGTTCCCGTTACGACGACACGTCGCTTGTGAGTGGTTGCGCGCGGTGCAGGAGGATGCTGCGTGAACCGTCCCGGGGTGGCATGCTGCGGTGATGACCAGTGGTGCAGTAGATCGTCTGGCTTTGGGTCGGCTCGCGCGCGATTGCGCGGCACGCTGGACGAAGGAGGCAGTCGACATCGAGGCGTTCCTGGCGACGCAGGTTGATGACGTCTCACACCGAGACGTCGTGGGTCCACTTCGTCCGGCGACCGGCGGCAGCGGCGTAGTGATCGTTGAGGGTCAGGAGGTAGCCACCTGGGGCAACCCTGAAGCGGTGGAGATGTCATTCAGCGTCACAAAGACGGTCGTGTCGCTCGTGGCCGGGATCGCCTTCGATGACGGGCTTCTCATCCCGGACCAGCGTGTTAGTGACGTCGTCGAGGTCCCCCAACTTCAGGGGGCGCTTACTACGCAAATCACCTGGCAACACCTTCTGCAGCAGACAAGTCAGTGGGACGGCGAACTGTGGGGCAAGCCGACCAGCGTTGACGCGCAGAGTTTTCGAGAGGGCACGGAGGTACACGGCACTGCGCCAGGTGATGGCTGGGCGTACAACGATGTGCGCATCAACCTGTTGTGTTACGTGCTCACCCTGTTATTCAGACAGCCGCTATCGGATGTCCTGCGCGAGCGTGTGATGGATCCGATCGGGGCATCGTCGACCTGGTCGTGGCACGGGTACACCTCCAGTGTCATCGAACTCGACGATCGCGCGGTCGAGGTGGTTTCCGGCGGCGCACATTGGGGCGGCGGTTTATTCATCAACGCACGCGATCTCGCCCGCATCGGCGATCTGTACCTCAGAGGCGGTCTCCACAACGGCACCCGAGTGGTGAGTGCTGAGTGGATCAAGCGATCCTGGACACCGTGTCCGGTCAAGCCCGGGTACGGATACTTGTGGTGGCTCAATGATGATCAGGTCCCCTGGCCAGGGGCACCGCGGACCGGGCGGAGCGCGCGTGGAAACGGTGGGCGGCACCTCCTATGGGTTGATCCCGCGCGTAATCTCGCGCTCGCCTCACGCTGGACAGAGGATCCCCTTCACCTCATACGCGCAGTCTCTGACGCAGTGGCCCCGCGCCTTGGCGGCGTCGAGCTATGAACACCGGGCAATCGAACGTTCGACCGGAGTCCATCTAGACCGCTAAGTTCATTGACGCCTGGCGGCCAGCAGTGTCGAATCACGCGGCGCGGCCGGATAGTCTTCACCTGTCTGATCCTCGACGAAAGCTCCACGTATGCAACCCGCTGTTCTTTTCGATCTCGACGGGCTTTTGATCGACTCCGAGCCAATATGGGAGGCAGCAAAGTCTGAGGTCTTCGGCGCATTCGGTCTGCACCTCACCCAGGAGATGCAAACAGAAACGCGCGGCATGCGCCAAAGGGACATGGTGGCCTATTGGTTCAAGCGAGCCAATATTCAAGCCGACCCAGCCGACATCGAAGACAAGATTGTCAATGGCGTGTGCGACATGCTCCGGGACGTGAAGTTGATGCCCGGCGCTGAACAAGCAGTCGCAGCGTGCGCACGCGTGTCGAAGTCGATGGCTGTCGTCTCATCCTCCCCGGAGTCGGTGATCCGACAAGCGTTGGAAAGCACACGGCTGGCTCAGTCTTTCGATGTCGTGTTCTCAGCCGAGGACGACGAATTCGGAAAACCTCACCCGGGTGCCTTCCTGCGCGCGGCCACAACGCTGCAGATACCGCCCGACGAATGCGTAGTGCTTGAAGACTCACTCAACGGCGTCCTAGCCGGAGTATCCGCCCAGATGGCCGTTATCGCCGTGCCCGACGAGGACAACCGCGGCGATCCTCGCTTTGCGATTGCAAGTCTGATTCTCGACAGCCTCGAGGAACTTGATCCAGGCGATATCGGGCACGTTCTGTCCACCCCTACGCGCGCACGATAGCTTTCGGCCGCGGGACCGCCTCGAGTTCTGCGGCTATCCGCATTCGTAGAACGCTACAAGGGTCCCCTCGTGATCGCGTTCGTCGACGAATACGAAACCTGCTTTCTGCAGCACCCGACGGCTTGCGCTGTGGTCGATCTCGGTGAACGCCACCAACGCCCGATACCGTCCGGCGTCGGGATTCTCGCGGTGCCAGGCCACGAGTTCTCGCGCAAGCTCGGTACCGATTCCGCGACCCCACACCTCCCGACACAAGGTGTATCCGAGCTCGCGATGCCCGCGATTCAGTCCAAAGCCGGCCCGGCCAATCATTACACCGCGCGGATTCGTGACGCGCCACTTCGTCCACCCCTGGGTTGCTTGCTGCGCCAGGTAGCGACCTAATCGTTGCTCAGATTGTTCCCTTGATTCAGGTGCGCCGCCGATGTATCGCATCACCTGCGGATCGGCATGCAATGCGTGCAGATCGCCTATATCGCTGGGGACCCAGGTAGTCAGCGAGAACCGGTCGGTACCTATGACGGTCTGCCTACGCATACTCATCGATCCTAGCCACGCTTGGCAACCGATAAAAGGATCTTGGGCGGCGCTGTCACACGTCACCCGCCCATCGGCTTATGACGCGGCCTGTCGCGTGATGACCATCGGCAACCGCATCATGTCCGAGCATCGTTAGTTCGTGATGCCCAGTTGTGTGTCGCGCGTACCAATGGCACCGCTATAGGCCGACATGTTGGCTCTAGATGGGGACCGGCGCCGGCGCGCCTCCCTCTCGGGGTATACGACGATGTCACTCTCTGGAGTGATGTGGGATGAGGCCCTGTCCGGCTGAACTAAGGCCATGAAGACGACAGCTCAGCAAACCTCGCACTCCAGATCGGCATCCGGCGTCGCGGACAGCGACGTGCTCGTTGATATCTCTGGCCTGACCAAGTCGTACGGCGGCCGCGTAGTCGTCGACCATCTCGATCTGCAGGTACGTCGCGGCGAAGTCCTCGGTCTGATCGGGGCGAACGGCGCCGGCAAGACCACGACGGTCGAGATCATTCAGGGACTACGCCGTGCCGATTCTGGTCGGATCAGTGTGTTCGGGATGGACCCGATTAAGGACGCCGACCGGATCCGCCCGCACATCGGCAGCCAGTTGCAGAGTTCCGCTCTCCCAGACCGAATGCGTGTCGGTGAGGCGGTGCGGCTGTTCGCCGACACCGGCGCAGCCGACGCAAACCAGTTACTCGAGGAATTCGGCCTCGCGCACCGCGTCAAGTACGCCTTCGGCGGCATGAGCGGCGGCGAGCAGCAGCGGTTGTTCCTCGTGCTTGCGTTGCTCAACCGCCCGCGCCTGGTCATCCTCGACGAACTCACGCAGGGCCTCGACCCGTCCGCCCGACGCAATGTCTGGGAAGCGGTGAAGCGGCTTCGCACGGGCGGCACGACTGTCCTGCTCGTCACCCACGAACTTGGCGAGGCCGAGGAACTGTGTGAACGCGTCGTCGCGATGCGTGATGGAACCGTCCTCGCCGAGGGCTCGCCGGCTGACCTCCTAGCCCGGTTCTCCGATGCCGCGACCGTGTCGTTCACGTGGCGTCGCGATGGCGACACTGCGCTCGCTCGAGATCTGAACGACCTCAACGGTCTTCCAGGTCTCAGCGGTGTGCGCCGCGAGGATGACCGCATCTTCCTGCGCGGTGACGCAGAACTCGTCGCTCATGCGGGTGCGTGGCTCGTCGCGACCGGGGCACAGATCCCGCACGACCTGCGCGTAGATCGGCCCGGCCTGGAGGACGCCTTACTGACACTGCTCGACCAGCCAGCCCACACCGACTTGCAGGGAGCCGCGTGATGACTACCGCCACACCCCTCGCCGACGCCCCGGCGACGTACGAACCCGGATCGTCGACCACCGACGCGAACTCGATCAAGACCCGCCCGGCGACGCTCCGGATGCTCGGCGCCGAACTCCGGCTGCTGCTGCGCGATCCAGTCACAACGACTTTCGTCGTTGCGTTCCCCATCATCGCGATGCTGATCATCGGCGGCGTGTTCGGAACACAGCCCAACGAAGTATTCCCAGTGAACCCGTCGCACTGGTACGTCGCGTCGTACTTCACCACCGTGATCGGCGCGACCGGGCTGATCATGCTCCCGGTACATATCGCGTCTTATCGCGAGCGTGGGGTGTTACGGCGGTTCGCGGCCGCCGGATTCCCCCGGTGGTCATTCGCGCTGGCGCAACTGGTGGTCGGCCTGATTACCGTCGCCGTCGCGGGTGCCCTGCTGCTCGCGGTGGCCGCGCCCGTCTACGGAATCCCGGAGGTCGATGACCTCGGCCGGGTGATCCTGGCAGCCACGCTGGGCGCGATCGCATTCATCGCCATCGGCGTCCTGCTCGGCACGGTGCTACCCACCGCTCGGTCTGCCCAAGCTGTCGGTTTGCTGCTGTTCTTCCCCTCCTTCCTGCTCGGCGTCGGCGGACCGCCGCCGGCCGTAATGGGTGATGCGCTCGGGACCATTTCCGAATGGCTGCCGCTGGGGCTCGTGACCCAGGCCGTTCGCGAACCGTGGCTCGGGATCGGGTCGGCCAACACAGCTCTGGTGGTCACAGCTGTGCTCGCCATCGTCGGCGTGCTGCTTGCGGGACGGCGGACCGCGCTGTGAGGATCGACGTGTGAACAGATTGACGCGCACGGCGCGACTGGTCGGCCCGGCTGCAGTCGCGCTGTTCGCGATCATCGGGGCGTTGATGTCGCGACAACAACCGATCATCGCGTGGGGCTGCGCGGCAGTAGCTATTATGTCCGCTGCTGCCATCGCCGCTGCGGGACTGACGCATTGGCGACTGGCTGGCGCGCTCATCGTGCCGGTCGCCGCCCTGACAGTTCAGGGGTTCGGGCAGGCATCGACGCTGTCCTGGATGGCATTCTGCGTGATGGCGATGTGGATCGGGCTCAGTGCCGCACCGCGTCCGGCTGTGGCCCTGACCGCCCTGATGGTCGCGATCGTCGCGTGGATGTTCCTGCGACAAGTTCGCGAGCCCGGCTGGGCCGCGTGGAGCATCGGGACGATCATCTCGGTCGTCGCGTGCATCATGGCTCGCGCGCTCAACCTGACGAATGAGGCATTGCGAAACGCGCAGGGTGAACTCGCGCAGCGCTCACGGGAAGAAGAACGTGTCCGCCTCGCCGCTGAGGTCCACGACGTGATCGGGCACGGATTGACTGTGACGCTGCTGCACATTTCTTCTGCCCGTCTCGCGCTCGACGAGGGTCGGGACGCCGCGGACCGTGAGCTTGCCGAGGCTGAGCGGCTCACACGCTCGAGTCTCGATGAGGTCCGGGCAACGGTCGGTCTATGGCGCGATAAGCAGGACGCGTCTCCGCTGCCGGACGCCGGGCGGATCACCGAGCTGGTGAAGACGTTCCGACTCGCCGGGATGCGGGTTGAACTATTTATGACCGGCGGGGTCGATGACGTTGGCGGAGCGCGCGGGCTGGCCGCGTACCGTGTCATTCAGGAATCGCTGACGAACGCAGCCAGGCACGCGCCGAACGCTGCGGTGACAGTGCGAGTCGACGTGGCAGACGGCAATGTGGACGTATGTGTAGACAGCGACGGGACGCCGGGGCCGAACTCCCCTGGCAGCGGAATCCGCGGCATGTCCGAGCGGGTGCAGGCACTCGGTGGGACTTTCAGCGCCGGGCCGCATGAGGGCGGATGGCGGGTCGCCGCCGTGCTCCCACGATGACGAAGCGAAGGGGTTCGGTATGAACACGTGGAGTGGCGGTCCGTCAAGCGGCGCCGACTCCGGCAATGGGCCGACCGAGCAGGTGCGGGTGCTCTTAGTTGACGACCAGGAGTTGATTCGCACCGGCCTACGCGGCATCCTGCGTCCGCGCTTCGGCTTCGACATCGTGGCCGAGCTAGATAACGGCAGCACGATCGCCGAGTCGATCGCCAAACACCAGCCGGACGTCGTACTGATGGACGTGAGGATGCCGGGCGTCGATGGCGTGAGCGCGACCCGAATCGTACGCGAGTTGGACGATGGCCCACCCGTGCTCATCCTGACCACGTTCGACGACGAGGAAGTGCTGGCGGGCGCGCTACGTGCCGGCGCGGCAGGGTTTCTGCTAAAGGGAGTGCCGGCAGTCGACCTGCAGCGCGCCGTACGCACCGTCGCGCGCGGGGACAGTTGGCTCGATCCCGCCGTCACCGCGCGGGTCTTGGAAGGCTACCGCCGAGACGAGTCGGCCGGTCCGGCCCCCAGCACCGAGATCGAGGAACTCACTCCTCGCGAGCGTGAGGTGCTCGCGCTGATCGGGGAGGGACTCAGTAACTCCGAGATCGCTGAGCGGCTGTTCGTGGGAGAGGGCACCATCAAGACGCACGTTGCACACATTTTCACCAAACTCGAGGTGCGCGACCGGGCAGCAGCGGTCGTTTTCGCCTTCGACCACGACCTGGTCCGGCCACGCCGACGATAGGACCAAACAGCCAGCCAAGACCGACTCCCCTGGTCGTCGTCGGCAGGTGCCGCCCTGGGCCTGCGTCTACTGATTACCTGGGAGATCAGCGCGAATGATCGCCGCCTCGGCGTATTCGTGCGCCTGATGCGTGACATCAATCGTGATGTTCTCAAAACCAGCCTCGGCTAGATACTGCTCGAACTGGCGACGGGTGAGCGCGCCGGCGATACAACCGGTCCATTCCTGCATATCCGCACGCACATGCTCGGGCATATCCTCGGAGGCAATCACATCGCTGAATGCGATCCGCCCGCCGGGTTTGAGCACACGGGCAGCCTCGCGCAGCACCAATCGCTTATCGGCGGCGAGGTTGATCACGCAGTTCGACAACGCAATGTCAATGCTGTCGTCGGGTAGTGGAATGTCTTCGAGGTACCCCTTGAGGAACTCCACGTTGGTGGCACCGGCGGCTAACGCGTTGGCCCGCGCAGCCTCGAGCATCTCGTCAGTCATGTCCAGCCCGTACACCTTGCCGGTCTTACCCACCCGGCGTGCGGAGATGAGCGCGTCTCCCCCGGCCCCTGAGCCTAGATCCAGGACGATCTCGCCCTCGGCGAGCGCAGCGACCTGGGTCGGCACGCCGCAACCTAATGAGCCCGCGACTGCTTCGGGTAGATCGTCCATGCCCTCATACAGCGACGCACCGAACACGCCAGCACGTTCGAGGTCCTCGACTGAGGGTCCGCAGCAGGACTGCCTTTGGTTGGCGGCTGCGGCATAGCGGCTGCGCACGGTCTCGCGGATATCGCTCATGGCAGTAACTCCTTCAACAATTGGTGTACTCGCATCTTGATCTCATCGCGGATGGGGCGCACCGCTTCGACGCTCAACCCTGCAGGGTCGGGCAACGCCCAGTCCAGATACCGCTTTCCAGGAAAGATCGGGCATGCGTCTCCGCAGCCCATCGTGATCACGACGTCCGACGCGCGGATCGCCCGGTCGCTAAGCAGGGTGGGTGCTTGGTCGGTGATATCGATCCCGACCTCGGCCATTGCTTCACGTGCCGCGGGATTGATCTCGTCCGCCGGGATGGATCCAGCAGAATAGACGTCGACGCGACCGCTCGCGAAGTGACGCAGCCAGCCCGCGGCCATCTGGGAGCGCCCGGCGTTATGCACGCACACAAACAGCACAGCGGGATTCTTACGTTGTGTACTCGTCATGATCGCCTCTTCTCAATCGCCAATTCGCCCGCGGACCTCGCGAGCACGCGCTTGCGTAGCCACAGACTCACGTACACCAGCGCGACGAGCACTGGAACTTCAATCAATGGCCCCACTACCCCGGCGAGAGCTTGACCACTAGCCGCGCCGAAGGTCGCGATCGCTACCGCGATGGCCAGTTCAAAGTTGTTCCCGGCCGCGGTGAAGGCGGTCGTGCTCGCGCGTTCGTACGACAGTCCCAAAGCGCGTGCAGCGGCGTACCCGACGGCCCACATCACCGCGAAGTAGACCAGCAGCGGGATCGCGATTCGCGCGACATCCGCTGGCCGACTGGTGATCTGTCGTCCTTGCAACGCGAACAGGATGACGATTGTGAACAGCAGCCCGTATAGCGCCCACGGTGAGACCCGCGGCAAGAACGTGCCCTCGTACCACTCGCGGCCACGTCGACGCTCCAGGATCCGCCTGGATAGGTATCCCGCTAAAAGCGGGATACCTAAGAACACCAGCACCGACTTGGCGATCTGCCACATCGACACATCCAGCTCACTACCGGATAGACCGAGCCACCCCGGCAGAACAGTCAGGTAGAACCACCCCAACACCGCGAACATCAGCACTTGGAAGATCGAGTTCAGCGCGATTAGGAAGGCGGCCGCGTCCCGGTCGCCGCAGGCCATGTCGTTCCAGATCACCACCATCGCGATACACCGCGCCAGTCCGACGATGATCAGGCCGGTTCGGTACTCCGGTAGATCCGCCAAGAAGATCCACGCCAGCGCAAACATCAGCGCTGGGCCGACGATCCAGTTCAGTACGAGGCTTAACCACAGCAGTTTGCCATCGCGCGCCACCGACCCCATTCGGTCGTACCGCACCTTCGCCAACGGTGGATACATCATTACCAGCAGACCCAGCGCGATCGGTAATGAAATGCCGTCTACCTGCACAGCCGACAACACGTCCGACAGCCCGGGGATCCATCGCCCCGCCAACAGACCGATCAGCATCGCCGCGCCGATCCACACCGGCAAGAATCGGTCTATGAACGACAACCGGCGCGTCGGGTCAGCCCGTACGCCATCAGGGCTCGTCGTCACGTCCGCGGTTGTCATACCAGCGTCTCAGTCGTCAGCAGCCGCGACAGCGGCTCGATCGCCCCCGGAATGGCCCAGTAGTACACCCACGTCCCACGGCGTTCGCAGTCCACCAGACCCGCCTCACGCAGCACCTTCAAGTGATGCGAGATCGTCGGCGCCTTCAGCTCGAACGCGCCGGTCAGGTCACAGACGCACACCTGCGCATCCGCGCTCGCGATCATGCTGAACAGCCGCAATCGGACCGGATCACCCAACGCCTTGAACGCTCGCGCCACCACTTCGGACTGCTCCGCAGTCAGCGGGCTCGTCGATACCGGCCAGCAACAGGCGTCAAGGCTCTGATTCGTCATACCTCTAATTAAACAGTTATCGAATCAGTCTGCCAAGTGCTCTCGGCAGATTCAGGTCGCGCCTCGCCAGCCGTACGGGTGGACGAACATGCCCACGGCGCCCCGCGCAATCAACGTAGGCACCCGGATGCGTACGTCAGTTGGCGCTGCGTGGTGCGACGTCTTTCGGGCCGGACGGGTAACCATCGGCTGCGCGCACACGTCGCGACCAGTCTCCGACGACAGAGACGAAGGTGTCGAGACCGTCACCGAGTCCACTGACAATGCGTTCGCATCCTTGATCCGTGAGGACCTCAACGTTCTCTCGTGCCGCTCGCCCGTCCGCGGTGAGCGCACCCTCGCGGAGCATTCCCCGAGACTCCAACCGCTCCTGCGCTGCATCCAAGTCCGCATTGGTCCACGCTCTCGTCCGCACATAACTCCGCGGCGGAAGGCCCCAGTAGAGCTCGGTGAGAAGCCCGATCTCGGCGGCGTCGAAGCCAGCGATCGTCCAGGCGTTCACGTGCACGTCACCGCGAAACTCCCGCAACTGATCAGTCAGCCACCATGCTTCGCCCAACGGGTCATTCGGCCGATCTTGTGCTACCAATCCGGCATATAGCGGGTTTCCTGCTACCGGCAGACCGTCCGTTGCTCGGCGCAGCACGGCCACAATTTCGTCGAGCCCGTCCGGACTCTCGCCGAGAATGCGACGCAATTGGTCCACCGCTCCGGCCGTGCGAGCCGCGCATATGGTGTCCGCATCGGTGAGCGTCCATCCTTCGCTTACTGCCGGCACAACCGCGGCCGGATTGAACACTCCGAATGCCGCCGCGACCACCTCGCCGGACACCTGGCCCATCACCGAGCCGCGACTACAGAAGTACGCCGGTCCGTTCGGCAACTGCACGCCGTTACCATCCCCCGGGCTCGGGCCGAACCCAAGTGCCTGGTAGCGCTCATGACATTCCGGCGCGAAATACACCTGCCCCGCAAATGGCTCAAGTGCTCGGGCGACTGCGCGGGCTGGCTGGTTCGTCATATGGGATCTCCTCGGCGTTGTGAACATGGCAGCGCGACACGTTCGTCACGTATTTAACGCTCGTTCAGTATCGTAGGGTTACCTGCCGGCTTCGTCTAGACGAACACCTGAAATGCTGTGGCGCGCTGTCCGGCTGCCCCGCGCGTAATCGCAACAACACACACTGAGCGCTTCTCGTGTCTGCATTGCAACCGCCGACCCCCGCAGTACCCAGATGTGCGCGCATGCAAGCCGTGCTCCGACCTCGAGGAAGCACGGCGTGTGCGATGCACCTACCCTAACCGTCGCTGCTGACGATCCGGTGGACCTCAATCATCACCTTCAACTGAGCGATGTTGTACAAATCCTGCAGAGCTTGCCCAATAGCCTGCATGGACTTGCCGCCGGGATAGGTTGCGTACTTCTCAAGGTCGGTGGTCCACTCCTGGCCGCGTAACGCCCGCGCCCCGGGCGCCAGCCGCCGAGCTAGATCATTGATGCGATCCTCGGAGGCGTTCTCGTCGAGAGCCTCGAACTCGGCGTCCGCCTCCGTCCGCGGCAGAAACGACTCGTTCACTGCATCCATGACTTCGCCGTTAAAGACACGCGAGAAGACAGTGAGCAGGGCGCGGTCGGCCTCGGACAGATCGTGAATCATGGCGGCAAACTGCGCGGGAACATCGATCGGCGCTCGGTGTTGTAACAGGAGCGCAAGCTCGGCACGGATACGCTCCAGCCGCTCAATGGTGCTGGCCAGTTCACCATCGAGCACCTTAATCGCGACATCGGGATCCTCTGCCGAGGCATCCATCGCCGACACCTGCGCTAACGGCACGCCTAGTTCGCTCAACCGCTTGATCTGCAGAATTCGAAGTAGGTGCTTGGTCTGGTACTGCTTGTACCCGTTCGCCGAGCGTTCAGGCTCCTCGAGCAGGCCAATCTTGTGGTAGTGACGAACCGTCTTTACCGTCGTACCAGCGAATTCGGCGACCTCCCGCGTACTCCAGGCCATCAGCGTCCTCTCGATCCATCCTCGACGTACTACCTGCGTTGGCGCTGCGGTCGCAGTGACGCCCCGGTCACCGCGCCGCTGATACCGCCTCATCGGTCACGGCTACCTCGGTCGGCGGCACACTTCTCAAAGTCTCCCCTTCGACATCGATGCTCGGTAGTACCCGGTCGAGCCACCTCGGCATCCACCATGCGCGATCGCCCAGTAACGCCATCGTTGTCGGCATGATGATCATCCGTACGAGGAATGCGTCAAACACGATCGCTGCCGCCATGGAGAACCCCATCAGCTTCAGGAACGTCTCACTGGAGAGTGTGAAGCCCGCGAACACCGAAATCATGATGACCGCTGCCGCCGTGATCACGCGAGCACCCGCTCGGTATCCGATTCGGATCGATTCCTGGGCTCCCGCGCCGTGATGGAACTCCTCGCGCATCCGGCTCACCAAGAAGACTTGGTAATCCATAGCCAAGCCGAAGACGATTCCGATCAGGAAGATTGGCATGAACACCAGGATCGGGCCTCGGTCCTCTGGCGATATCCAACCCAGCCAACCATTCTGGAAGAATCCGACGGTCACGCCGAAGGTCGCGGCGATCGACAACAAGAAGCCAAGCGAAGCGATCAACGGAATGACCACCGAACGAAACACAATCATCAACAGTAGGAAGGCCAACCCGACCACCACGATCAGATACAGCGGCAACTTGCCTACCAGAGCGTCCGCGAAGTCGGCCTGGACCGCCGCTACGCCGCCAATCCCGACGTAGACACCGGTCTCGCTATTGACCTGGTCGGCGATCAGGCGCAGGTCGTCAAGAAGCTCGCTCGACTCTGGCGAGGAAGGTCCGCTGTCGGAGATCACGATGAATTGGGCCGCCGTACCTGCCTCATTTGGTATCGGCCCGATGAAACCGTCCTCAGCGATATGAGGCAGCGATCCGGCTTCGGCCGCAAATGCCGCGGATGCGGTAGTGAGCGCCTCCGCGCTATCGGCACTCGCCACGACAATCATCGGCGCCGATTTTCCTTCGCCGAACGCGTCCCGTTCGATCTGCAATGCGGCCTTATCGGACTGCGTTGCAGTGTCCAGGCCTAATCGAAGGCCAGTGATTGGAATCGCTGCGAGCACGAGCACCACGGTGGCCGCGATCAGGTACGGAATGGGGCGCGCGGTCAGTTGGTTTCCGACTCGCTGACCGATCGTCGTACGACCGGCGCGGCGTTCCGGTGTCCACAGCAACGGAACTCGGGGTTTGAATACGAACGATTTGAACAGCCCCAGCAACGCCGGCAGGACAGTCAGCGACACAAGTACGGCCAGTACAACGGTCACCGCCGCCCCCATGCCCATCTGCGCCAGGAACGACATGCCGGTCAACGACAGCGCCACGAGCGCTATCACGACGGTGGCGCCGGCAAACACCACGGCTGAGCCAGCCGTGCCGACCGCGACACCAGCAGCGTGAGATCGATCGTCGGTCTGCGTCGCCTCGTGCCGATATCGCGATATCACGAAAAGCGAGTAGTCGATTCCGACCGCTAGCCCGATCATCGTCGCCAGACCCGTGGTGGACGTGCCGAGCGTCAAGAACGCAGTGCCGATCGAAATGATCGATGTGGACAACGCGATGCCCACGATCGCCGCCCCCAAAGGCATCGCAGCGGCCAACAGCGATGCAAAGGTGATGATCATGACGGCGATGGCGACCACGATGCCGATCAGTTCAGCGGGCGGTTCGACAATCTTCTCATTGGCGGCGCCAGCGCTCTCAACCAAGAGCCCCGCATCGCGGCCAATTTCCTTTGCCTCCGCCACGGTCGCAATAGTTTCCTCGGAAACACCGGTCTCGATGCCTTCTGGAACAGCATCAAGCGTCACCTCAATCACTGCTACCGAACCATCCGGACTGAGTGATTGGCTCGCAGCCGGCCCGACCACCGGATTAACGATCGCTGCACGCTGCGCTTCGGTGAGTTGAGGAATCTCGTGGAGTTTCGCAACGACCGCCTCGATCGCCGTGAGGTTATCACCGGCGTCTAGGCGTTCTCCGTCCTGCGACTGAAAGACGATCGTGGCGCCCGGGCTTCCATCCTCCGCCAGTTGCGGGAACTCCTCCTGAAGCGTCTCCTGGGCTTCGACGGCTTGACTATCAGGCAAGGCGAAGTCGTCCTCGAAGGGCTTCGAGATCGCCGAACTCAATCCACTGAGCATCACTGCCCCAACGATCCACAGTGCGATCACCAGCCACCAACGACGGTAAGAGAACCGCCCGAGCCGATACAACAACGAAGCCATCTTCAGTCTCCAGAAGGGTGGTAGGTAGACAATCGCCAGGTCACACCGCGAGCCATCGATCAGACATCCCGGACCTGCTGCCATTCAGTCTCAACCGTGCCCTTAGGGCAGGGTCAAGGCCAAGCAGAGTTACGCAGGGCACGTTCGGGTCCGAGGACGATCTCGCGAGGGCGCGGGCCGCCGTACGACGTACCCACGTACCTGGTCGCCACGGCGGGTGCACCGCTTATCCCACGCATGCAAGATCGACCAGGTCAGGATGCAACCATCCGGAGGTCGCGATCGCTAGCTCGAGCTGGCGATTTCACCGGCAGAATCGCCATCTGTGTCGCGCGCTGCCGAGAGCGTGATGTCCATGAGGCTGGCGATCCCGGCCGGCCGGCACAGGCCGCTGAGTGTGGTGTCGATGATGAGATCCGCCATCTCCGTCGGTCGAAACGACTCCGGAGAGACGGTCCACTGCAGCGTCACTCCACGCAAAATTCCTTGAATCAAGACCGACGCGTGCACCGGATCGATGTGCGGATAGATCGTTCCTTCGTCTTGCGCTTCGATGATCCATCGTCGTAGGCGCCGACGGAACGATTCGTCGTGGCGGGCGATCGTGTTCTTGATCTCCGGAGTTGCGGTGAGCGCCTCAGTCGACAGAACGGAGAGCACGCGTGCGGCCAGAGGGTGCTCTTCGGAACGCATCATGTAGGAGCGCAACTCGAGCACGAGCGCCGTCAGTCCATGAACCTGGTCCCTGCGTACCGGCGCCAGTGCATGCTCCCAACTGCGCGCGACGTGCTCGACCAGTTGCTCGACCAGTTCCGTCTTGGATCCGAAGTGGTAGTCGGCAAGCCCGCGGCTGTATCCCGCGTGCTCGCCAATTCGCGCCAACGTGGCGTACGCGAGGCCTCCTTCCGCGATCAGTTCTATCGCCGAGGTGATCATGCGTTGACGCGCGATCTGGCTGCGCTCGGGACGCGCCGTCGCGCGTCCCGGTGGTGATGGCTCGGCGGAACTGGTCTCGCTCATCGCGGTCATATCCTCCGGTTAGATATCGGCGACTGTCTTGCACGGTGGCTCTCGCGCGGCTTGAGCACTCGCACCACCTGTCCTTGGTCTTCAACAAGTTTAGGCGCCCGCGTCGCCCCAAGCGCTGACAACCCGCCGATCTGTCGTGCTCGCGGCTTACAGTCTGCGGCGCGACTCGAAGACTCCCAGATGCGCGGTGTTCAGGCCTTGTAGGTGCTGATCATGCCGCGAACACACAACGTGCGACTGTCCTAAGGCACTGCTCTCGCGCCCATGACGGACGTTGTGGTTTCCAGCGATCAGGGCTTAGGGTTGCCTTGTTCTTGTTCGATAGCAAGTGCGGATCGAGACGAGCAACGCGCCCGACCGTCTGAACCACAGGAGGGAATCTCCGTGAAATTCGTACCGACACCGCTCTCCCCTGCAGAACTCGAACTGCAGCGGGATGTGAGGCGGTTCATCGCGGAGGAACTTCCCGCGGACCATCAGCCGGGCCTGGGCATGGGATCGGGGTTCGACCCCGCGTTTTCCAAGAAACTCGCCGCGCGGGGTTGGGTAGGGATGGCTGTACCGAAGGAGTTTGGTGGCCATGCGCGCACCGCGGTAGACCGTTTCATCGTCACCGAAGAGCTACTAGCGGTCGGCGCTCCACTCGGCGCGCATTTCGTCGCAGATCGACAGACCGCACCGGCGATCGTGAAATTCGGCAGTGACTGGCAGCGGGAGTTCTTCATCCCGAAAATCGTTGCCGGAGAATGCTGGTTTTCGTTGGGGATGAGCGAGCCGGACTCGGGCTCGGACCTATCGTCGGTCCGTTCAGCGGCAAGGCAGGTCGAGGGCGGCTGGCTGCTGAACGGCACGAAGATCTGGACAAGTGGCGCGCATCGGACCCACTATTTCGCGGTGTTATGCCGAACTTCGCCGGCAGAAGACAAGCACCAAGGGCTAAGCCAACTGATCGTGGATCTTCGCAGCGACGGAGTTGAGATCCGCCCCATCCCATTCCTCAACGGAGCGCACGGCTTCAACGAGGTGCACATGTCAGACGTGTTCGTTCCCGACGAGATGATGCTTGGCGAGGAAGGTTCCGGGTGGAGGCAGGTCACCTCTGAACTTGCATACGAACGCTCCGGCCCAGATCGATTCCTGAGCACATTTGGACTGGTCAAATACCTCATCGCCGAGCGAGCCGCCGACGGACTCACCGTGGAGCAACAGCGAGCAGTCGGACAATTGGCGGCGCGTTATTGGACGATCCGGCAGATGTCGCTGTCGATAGCGCGGGCGATCGATGACGGTGGCGCTCCTGCGGTAGAAGCCTCCTTGGTCAAGGACATTGGCACTCGATTCGAGCAACGCGTGATCGACGTCGTCCGTGACGTGGTCGAGGTCCAACTGCGCGCCGACAGTTCGTCCACATTCGAGCGCCTGTTGGCCGAAGCTGTGTTGACCGGGCCGTCGTTCACCCTCCGTGGCGGCACCACGGAAGTGCTTCGTTCGATCGTCGCGAAAGGCCTGCGTAATGTCTGAGAACGTCCAGGAGATCCGCTCCGCGCTTCGCCCAATTCTCGCCGATCATTCCAGCCCGGACGAGGTGGTTGCCGCTGAATCGGCGGGATGGAACTCAACGCTATGGAGTGTGCTCTGTGAAGGTGGTTTCGCCACCATCTCGGTGCCGGAGCAGTATGACGGTTCGGGTGGATCGATCGCCGATGCGTGCGCCGTCCTGCACGAGTTGGGCAGATCGGCGAGCTCGGTCCCGTTTGCTGAACATGCGCTGTTGGCCGGCTGGTTGCTGGCGATCGGGAAGCGCAGTCTCCCGGACGGCGTCCTGACGGTCATCGACGACCCTACCGAGCTACAGGTAGCGCGAACCGGTGACGCTTTCACTGTCACCGGCACCGCCCGACACGTCCCGTGGGCGAGCGTCAGCGCTGCGATCCTGGCGATCCTCGACATAGACGATCAGTCGACCGCAGTGTTGTTACCGACTGAGGAGTTGCAACTCGATGAGCAAGTGAACCTTGCGCAGGAGCAGCGACGAACAGTTGTCTTGCACAATGTCGTCGTACCGGCGAAGAACACCTGGCCGGTGCCTGCGGACACCGCCGAACAGCTTCGGTTACGCGGCGCCTTGAGTCGAGCGGCTTTGATGGCCGGCGCTTTGGAACGGGCCACGGAACTGACGGTGCGCTACACCGCGGAGCGGGAGCAGTTCGGTCGCCCCATCGGCCGTTTTCAGGCGGTAGAACGGCATGTCGTTCGACTGGCCGAAGCGGCGCAGCAGGCCGTTATGGCGGTCGCCGTGGCCGGGATCAACGCACATGAGGAGATCGACTTCTTCGACGCCGCCTCGGCAAAGATTGTCGTAGGCGAATGTGCGAGCACCGGGACCGCGGCTGCTCATCAGGCGCATGGAGCGATCGGCATGACCAAGGAGTACGAACTTGGTCAATTATCGCGGCGACTGTGGTCCTGGCGCGACGAATACGGCGATGAGCGCGAATGGGCGCGAAAGCTCGGCGCGCGTGTGAGTGACGCTGGCGCCGAGGCACTCTGGCCGCGAATCGCCACGGGCTGAGCGCCGTGCCGTACCGACACCGCGGCTACGACGGTAAGGCTGGCGGCTCCGCCGCATCTAGCAGGGCGGTGATCACGCTGGGCGTCGAGATCGCTCGTCCCTTGAGTCGCTTGAGCAACCAAGAACGACCCCACGATCAGCGCATGTACTGCCCCGGCAAGACGGCGTGGATCGGTCTTACTAATGACATCCCCGGCGCGTTGGCCGTGCTCAATGGCTCCCTCAAGGACATCGAGGAACTCTCTCAGCGCGTGCTCGATTTGCCCACGTAGCGCCTCAGAGGACGGTGCGAGTTCGCTGCTCACTTTCGCCGAAAGATCGCTGTACAAGAACGAGGATCCGACGAAGATCTCTTGGAGGTCAGCGTAATAGCCCGCGAGCTGCTCGGGCGCACTCAGGTCTTCGCGGGCCGTCCAGGACGCCAGGCGATTCCTGTGGAATGCGCCGTATCGATCGGCTCAGTAGTCGCTGGACGCCGGCATTGTCCAGTACGCGCTCGGTGTTACGCAGCGAACGTATCACCGGGCGCGTACCGAGCTCGGCCGACTTTACGATGGCCTGCCCCTCGTATGCATCGCAACCTCTTTCGAGGCACCGAACCTGGCGCCCAAGTTCATCGCGCCAACTCCCAACGCCAGCGCGGCACCCAGCGAACAACCGTCGCATTAAACGACTCAGGAGAACCGCGAGATGTCAGTATTGTTGAGCAACTCGTTATGCTGAGCGATATGAAACGCACTTCGCTGGCCGAGTGGCCGTGCTCCATCGCGCGCACGATGGACCTCATCGGCGACTGGTGGACGCCGCTTGTGCTCCGCGAAGCTTTTCACGGCGTACGGCGCTTTGACGACTTCCAGTCGTCCCTGAGACTGGCGCGCAACACTCTCAATACGCGGTTGCAGCGGCTCGTCGAGGACGGCTTGCTCGAACGCGTCCCCTATCAAGCCAAGCCACCACGATTCGATTACCTTCTTACTCCGAAGGGTCGCGATTTCTATCCGGTGTTGGCCGCCATCGGCGCGTGGGGCGACCGGTGGCTCTCCGACGAAGACGGTCCACCGATTACCGTACGCCACACTGCGTGCGATCACGAAACGCACGCAGTTGTGGTGTGCGAGCACTGTCGCGAGCCGCTGACGTCGCAGGACGTCGAATGGGAACTCGGTCCGGGGTTCCCGGACCGCCTTGTCGACCGTGACTACGTTCAGGCCCGTTACGGTCCCGACGCCAGGAAGCCCGGCACACCGTGGAACAACCAGTAACGGCCGCGATCAGTTTCGAGCCGCTTCCAATGCAGCGTGACTACGTGACTAGCGGCGAGGATGACGTCATCGAGAGCCTTCGGTGGCGCCTTACCGGCGAGCAGATACCGACGAATTGCGCTGGCCGGCAAGTCGAGCATCGCGAAGGTCGCGGCCCGTCGATACGCGCATTTCGATCCGCCGTACCACCGTTCAGCGAACCCGAGAACCGCTGAATTGAGTTCGCGGTTGAGGTGGTCAAGTTCGTGTGCGAGGTCGTGTGGGACCTGGCGAATGAGCTGCTCGCGGCCATACGCGGCCAACACCTGCGCCTGCGCCAGGTCCGAGCGCGCCCAACGCGGGTAGCGCAGGGCCGTTTGCTCGAACGCGACTTGCAGATCCTGCTGCCGCAGCGCGTCTAGCGCACCAACCTGGCCCGCTCGTGCTGCGCGAATCCATAACCGTCGGCGAGGGCACTTCGCCATCATGCAGGCAGGGCCGCAGCTACCGGAGTCCTCTGATCAGGTCGGCCTACAGTGCTGTTGCGGCGTCGGCGGGTCGGATGTGTATCCGCTTATAGGCGTCCCAGCCGGGTGATGACCGGCCAGGTAACGCGCACAGCGCGCTCGGGTGGCCATAACCTCGGTGGCCATAACCTCGCAACATCGGCTGCGAAGTAATCGAGCACGTCGCGCTGGTCGGCTTCGATCGCCCGCCGGGTGGCAGACCATGTCGATATATAGCCGAGAAGCTCCTCGCACTGCCAGGTGCGCTCGATCGTGAACTGCCTGTCGGTAGCGATCGGCGCGAACGGGAATTTCAGGTCTGCATACCCGGAGTCGACATGGCGGCGCTCCGGCGGCCAGTACGGGCCGATCTCGTCCCGATAGAACCGCGCGAAACGGTCGTTGATATCGCGATCGGCAATGCTTAGCACGCCGTAGCTGATCAAGGCCAGTACGGCGCCCTCGCGAGCGACCCTGCCCACCTCGTCGTAGAACCGATCGAGTTCGAACCAGTGCGCTGCCTGCGCGACCGTGACTAGATCCGTGCTGTCGTTGGCAACGGGGAGGTTCTCGGCGGGCGCAGTCAGGTATCGCACGTTCTTACCCACAGTGGCGTGTTCCAGCTGGCTCTCACTGGGATCGACGCCGAGGACGTCGTCGAAGTAGTCCGCGAGTTGCACGGTCAGTTGTCCGGTCCCGCACCCTACGTCCAATGCCCGCTCGCGACCGACCGGCAGTGTCGCTAGATACGACGCGAGTTCGATCGGGTACGTCGGACGAAACCTCGTGTAGTCCTGCCCACCGTCGTCGAACCAGTTCTTCCGCCGACCCATGTGACCCCCTGTCGCCGACCGCTCACTCGGGCACCAACCGCCACATACCGACGCTACTCACCCAGCCGCAGTCTCATCGCACAACTGATTCTCCTTCGACATTAGTTCGACGGGACAGCCGGTGCGGTGTGCGTTCACATTGAGAAGCGGACCGGCACCTCTACCGGTCTCAGTACCTATGGTACTCAATACTTGAAGTATGCTAGGTTCGGCTGGTGACCGATTCAGCCCGCCAACCAATCCCACGAACACCGCGTTCAGAGGTGCGCGCGAGACTCATCGCGTCGGCTTCGCGCGCATTCGCTGAAGAAGGCTACGTCGCCGCTAGGATCGACGAGATTGCTTACGCCGCTGGCTTCACCAAAGGCGCCATCTACTCAAACTTCGGTAGCAAACAGGGGCTATTTGCCGCAGTCCTCCAGGCACGGGCAGACGACGAGTTACACCGTCTCCTCGAGGCCACCACCGGCAAACTCGACGTTGCGGAAACCGTCGGCGAAATCATCGCGGAAGAAGTCACCACCGATACGGAGCGCGGGCGCTTATCACTCGAATTCGCCGCTCGTGCGGCACATGACGATGACGTGTCTATCGCGTGGACAGCGATGCGACGGCAGCAGCGGGCCATCGCTGAACAGGCAATCATTGAGGTGGTAGAGCGCAACGGCCTGACGTTGACCGTCGAACCCGCCGACGCCACGTTGATCCTGCACTGCATTACTAACGGCCTCTCCATGGAGCACTTAGCCGATCCCGATCGTGTCGATAGCAACGCCATCCGCAAAGCAGTCGCAGCCACCGTCCGGAGCATCACTACTCGTGACACCTCACCGTGAGTCCAGCGAGGTCCCCATGCACGCAGGAATTCTGATCCCTCGGCCATACCGCCTGACGACGTTCATCGGGGTGATCGCCGTCACCTCCTTAGTCGGCTGCGGATCAGGTGGTGACGAGAAACGCGAATCCACTACGTTCGAGATTCCGAACGACGAAGTGACTATCTCGAAAGGCAGTGGCGATATCTACATCCGACCCGCCAATGTCGATCAACTCGAGGTCACCCGATGGTTCACGGGCAACAGCGACGATGCGATCTGGAAGATGTCGGCAGGCGAGCTCACTCTCGATACCGATTGCGGGCCGTTCAGCGCTTGCGATATTCGCTATGAGGTCCGAGTGCCGGAGACGACCACCGTGACCTTATCCGGGGACAACGGTAACGTCACCGCGGCTGGATTCAATACACCGTTCGCGGTGTCGACAGACAACGGTTCCATCCAGGTTTCCGACATGTCGGGCGACCTCACACTTAACAGCGCGAATGGCGATCAAACCGCCACAGGTGTCACCTCCCAGAACGTCACCGCCAACGCTGAAAGCGGCGCGATCGACCTCACGTTCGCCGAAGCGCCGTCCGACGTAGCAATCACGACAGAGAATGGGTCGGTGACCCTGACGGTCCCCGATGTCGCCTACTCGGTTTCAACCATTACCGACAGCGGCGACATCGAGGACTCGCTCGCCAACGACCCGAAGAGCGCCAAGACGCTCACGGTCTCCACCGAGAGCGGCAGCATCACTCTTTCGACCTAACTGACAAACCGTGTTTCCAAATCGACGCGATCTACGCGGACGGGCTCGACGATATCGAGGGCTTCAGCCATCTGATCCTCGTCTATGTCTTCGACCGCAGCACCGAGGTCACGCTACGGCCTGTTCCGCTGCTGGACGACGCGCCGCATCTTCGCGACCCGAAACCCGCGCAGACCTAATCGACTCGGTCTGACTGTGGTACGGCTATGCAAGTGAGAAGGAAACCTGCTGCAGGTAGGCGGTCTCGACCTGCTGGACAGCACGCCGATCGTCGATATCAAGCCTATGTGCCGCGGTTCGACGCCTTCCCCGACGCGTCCGAAGGATGGTTTGCCGGACGCGCCAACCGCCCGAAGCCGCAAGGCCGGGAATAACTCGCCACTACCCCAGGCGGTCGCGGACGGATCAGCGACTATCACTCGCCGCCATCGTCTTACGTCGCCCGATCGGAATCATCAGCGGTCGTTGCGAGACCGGATCGGCAATGATGTGGCTTTCGAGGGCGAAAACTGCGCGCACCGTGTTCTCGGTCAGCACCTCGCGCGGGTCCCCGGCGGCGTGCACAGTGCCGTCAGCGATCGCGATGAGGTGATCGCAGTAGCGAGCAGCCATATTCAAGTCGTGCAGCACCATCACGATGGTCACACCGCGGTCATGATTGAGATCGGTGAGCAGATCCAGCACCTCGACCTGATGCGCGACGTCCAGGAACGTGGTCGGCTCATCGAGCAGCAGGACGTCGGTTTGCTGAGCGAGCGCCATCGCGATCCACACCCGTTGCCGTTGGCCGCCGGACAACTCATCGACTGGCCGGTCAGCCAGGTGCACAACGCCAGTCGCATCCAGCGCGGCGGCAACCGCAAGGTCGTCTTCATGCTTCCAACGTGACAATAAACCCTGATGTGGATGGCGACCTCGGGCTACCAGGTCGGAGACGGTGATTCCTTCAGGCGCGATCGGCGACTGAGGCAGCAGTCCAAGTTGTCGCGCCAACTGCTTCGCCGGAAGTCGATGCACCGCCTTGCCATCGAGCAGCACCTGCCCGGACGCCGGCGACAGCAGCCGCGACATGGACCGCAGCAATGTCGACTTCCCGCAGGCGTTCGCACCGACGACTGCGGTGATCTTGCCCGGCGGGATGTGCAGCGTGAGATCGTCGATGACCGTGCGATCGTCGTACTTCAGCGTGAGATCTTCGGCGTTCAGCGTGTGCTCTGCGGTCATAGAGAACCTCCCGCGCGATAGGTGCGCACAATTAGGTAGATCAAGAAGGGGGCACCGAGGACGCCGGTCACGACGCCCACGGGATAGCGGACGCTCAGCAGGTTCTGTCCCACGAGATCAGCCGCCAACACCAGCAACGCACCCACGAGCGCGGCCGGGATCAACAGCGACTTACCCGGTCCCACGAGGCGTCCGGCAATCGGTCCGGACAAGAACGCGACGAACGCGATCGGCCCGGATCCCGCTGTGGCGAAGGACAGCAACGTGACCGCCACGACGATCACAACCAGCCGCATTCGGCCCACGCGGACCCCGAGCGCCTGCGAGGCATCGTCTCCCAACTGCGAGATGAATAGATCCCGAGACTGCGTACATAGCAGCGGAATGAGAACAACCATCGCGATCGCGAGCGGAACGATCTGGTCCCAGGACGCCCCGTTCAGTGATCCGGTAAGCCACCGCATCGCCTCTTGCAGGTCCCAGTCAGAGGCCTGCGACAGTATGTAAGATATGGCGCTCTCGAGCATTGCCGCGACGCCGATGCCAATCAGGATCAGGCGACTGCCGAGAACGCTTCCCTTATACGCCAGGAAATACACCAGCAGTGCGACGACTAGGCCACCGACGATGGCCGCAATTCCTACCTGCGACGGACCCCAAGCAAGGACAACGATCGCGAATGCTGCCGCCGCGCTCGCGCCGGCGCTGATCCCGATGACATCGGGACTGGCCAGCGGGTTGCGCAGCATCGTCTGGAAGGCAACGCCAGCCATACCGAAGCAGAACCCAGCGAGCATTCCGAGGACAGCACGTGGCAAACGCAGACGTCCTACCGAAAACGTGGCACCCTGCACCTGCTCGCCGAGTAACACACGCAGCACCTCGCCGGGCGGATAGAACGTGCGCCCCACCATCAGCGAGAGCGCGAACGCGATGACCACCAGCAGCGCCAAGGACCCCACGACGAGCGCCATGCGCCGATTGCGTCGGCGTCGCTCGTCAGCGACGATATCGGCGATCTGAACCAGATCGGTCATAGGTCGCGAACCCCTTGCCGACGTACGAGATAGATGAACAACGGAGCACCCAGGAAGGCGGTAATGATGCCGACATCGATTTCTGCAGGGCGCGCCACCACGCGACCGACGACGTCAGCGGCGGTCAGCAGAATCGCGCCGACGAGCGCGGCGTATGGGATCAGCCATCGATGATCGACGCCGACGATGAGTCGACACGCGTGTGGCACTACGAGCCCCACGAATGCGATAGGACCGCAGACCGCTGTCGCCGCACCGCACAAGATGACAGCTCCGAGCGCGGCCGCGGCACGTGCGCGCGCCACGCGCTCGCCCAGTCCCGCCGCCAGGTCATCGCCAAGCGCAAGCGTGTTCAGACCGCGAGCGGCGAGAATGCAGATCGCAAATCCAACGATGAAGAACGGCAGCACTTGTCCGAGGCTGGCGTAGGTCGCTCCCCCGACGCCGCCGATCTGCCAGGATCGAACCCCGCCTGCGATGTCATTGCGCGGCAGCATGATCGCGACGACGAATGACGACAAGGCAGCGGCGGTAGCCGCCCCGGCCAGTGCCAGTTTCAGCGGAGTCGCGCCGCCGCGACCGAGTGATCCCACGGCATAGACGAACAGTGCCGCCACAGCAGCACCCAAGATCCCGACCCAGATGAAGCTCGACGCGCTGACCAGTCCGAAGTATGCGATGCCCGCGACCACCGCGACCGAGGCGCCCATATTGACACCAAGAATGCCGGGATCGGCGAGCGGATTGCGAGTGACTCCCTGCATCACCGTTCCCGAAACGGCCAGCGCGAGCCCGGCAAGGACGGCCAGTAGGGTCCGCGGGATGCGTTTCGCGACTGCGGCCTGATCAAACCCATCGGTCGAGCCACCGACCGCCGCGAACACGTCCTCGAGCGATACCGAACGCGAACCGATCGTCACGGACAGGAACATCACCACCGCGAGGACGGCGAGAATGACCACTAGCCATGACACGCGAGTGCGCCGCGTGCGCCTAATCGCCGCAACACCCGCACTGGAGGTTTCCAGTGCGGGTGTGTGGTCTGTCTGGGTCACTGGGACTTATCTGCCGCTTCCGCCAGGAGCCCGGCGTAATCGTCAAGCACCCAGGAGATCGCCAATGGCGTGGGGTTCGCGGCCGTACCGAGCGGATCGGCATTGGGCAGGCTTACGATCGCGCCATTCTGCACGGCCGGGATCTGCGACAACAACGGATCATCGTTGAGCGCGGAGACGATTTCCTCGCCGCCGTACGTCACGATCACGTCGACGTCGCTGAAGTTGTCGGCTTGCTCGGCACTGATACTCAGCGAGAACTTGTCAGTCTCCTCGGAGGCTACCTGCACGCTTTCCGGCTGAGTCATACCAAGGTCATCGAAGAACAAGGCTCGGGTGTCGTGCGTCGTATAGAACGACACCGTGCTCATGTCGGCGGTGTCGACGTGCGTCAAGAACATCGCACTGGTGCCGCTCAGCGACGGATACTCCGCCGCGGTGTCACTGATCTCCTGTTCCAGTTCGGCTATGAGAGTTTCGCCTTCGTCGGCCATGCCCATGCCTGCACTGTTGAGCTCGATCATTTCCTGCCATGGCGTTCCCCACGCGGTCTCCGGGAACGCGACGACGGGCGCGATCTCCGAAAGCAGGTCGTAGTCTTCCTGGGTCAGTCCCGAGTACGCAGCGAGAATGACGTCAGGCTCGGTCTCGTTCACCGCGTCGAAGTCGATGCCGTCGGTTTCGTCGAACAGCACCGGCGTCTCGCCGCCCAACTCGTCGAGCTTCTCCTCAACCCACGGCAGGATGCCGTCGCCGTTGTCGTCACCGAAGTTCGCTGCCGCCATTCCGACCGGGACGACCCCCAGCGCCAGCGGCACTTCATGGTTTGCCCAGTTGACGGTGGCGATCCGCTCGGGCTTCGCTTCGATCACCGTCGTCCCGTACGCATGCTCGATCTCGACCGGCGTGAACCCGTCCTGTGCGCCGTCTCCGGACGAAGCATCCGAGTCATCGGAGGCACATGCGGTCAGCCCGACCGCGAGCAGCATGACGCTCAACCCCGAGAGGATGCGTGACCGACGACTGCGCCGACGAGGACGCGTCGTGCGCCCAGCCGAACGGGTTGATGAAATCTCCATGGTGCCCTTCCGAAAATGATTCTGCACTTAGGCGTGCCTAACCAAATTAGGGGACAAACCGGTACTTCGCAATCGCGCCAAACTGACACGTATTGTCGTGATACAGACACCCGCGGATGAACCACGACGTGACCGCTCGCCGAAGACTCAAGCGCCGTTTCACCGCCGGGCGGCGCCATGTGCTGCGTATCGACACCATGGAAAGTGGGCGCGGCGCCTTTACTGGGCGCGGAACTGTCCAGGACTCATGCCCGTGACCCGGCGAAACGCTGACCCGAACGCGCTTACGGACGCGAACCCGACCCTTTGCGCGATGTCGGCGATCGGCATGCCCTGATTGAGCAGTTCGATCGCGCGCTGGGTACGAAACGCCGCGACCCAGCGAGTGAAATCCAGGCCGGTCTCATGTCGAAATAGCCGGGTGAGAGTTCTGCCACTCACGTTGAGTTGCTGGGCCCATTCTTCGAGCGATCGCACGATCGCGGGATTGGCCTGTAACTCTCGCACAATCGGTGCAGCGGCCGCCGAGACAGGAGTCTGCAGCAGGAGTTCTCGGTCGGCCGGCCGCAGCACGTCCAGCACCATCTTCTCGGTAAGACCCCGCGAGGATTCGCCCAGACCCGGTTCGTTCAGTCGGTCCAGCAGCAACCGAAGCAACGGCGTCATCTCCACAGCTACCGGTCGCTCGGCCAACGCAAACACATCGTGGAAACTGAAATGCGCCGTTCGGTACCTCGTGCCAGCTGGCATCGACCCGTGATGCATGGTTCCGGCGGGGATCCACAGACCGACTGACGGCGTAATTGTCCACGTGCGGTTGCCTACGGTTGCCGTTGACGCACCCTTGTCGTTCCACAGCAATTCGTGCGTCGGATGGGAATGCGCCTCCCAATCCGTACGCCAGTGAACCTGCTCGGCCATCCCATCAATCACATACGGCACTTGGATAGCGCCGGCCGCATATTGGGGTAGTTGGCGCCGATCGACGACCTGCTCTAGGGACTCGGGCATGTCCATACGCTACTGAGCCGCGTCATCGATCCAGCTAATGGGCCTTACCATCGCGACCCGCGCGTGCGTGATCGCGCGGACAAGGCAGTGCCGCGGCCGACACGTGCGGGTTGCGCGATAATTGAAGGATGCTGAGGCCGAAGGTAATCGCCGTGAGCCGCGATGAGACGCACCGTTTCAGCAAGGTGCCGGTCGATTCAATCTCGCTCATTGCGGGAATCGGCGTCCTGGGCGACGCACACGCTGGAAGGCTGGTACAGCACCGCTCACGCGTGCGTCGCGACCCAAATCAACCGAATCTTCGGCAGGTCCATCTCCTCCAGGAGGAACTTTTCAGCGAAGCCAGGAAGGAAGGGTATGAACTATCCCCCGGAGATCTCGGCGAGAACATCCTTACCTCAGGTATCGATCTACTGAACCTTCCGACGGGATGCATACTGAATGTCGGGGACGCCCGCATCCGGCTGACCGGTGTGCGTAATCCATGTGTCCAGATCAATCAGTTCCGTGCTGGTCTGCTCAAGGTCGTGCTCGCACAGGAGGACGGCACGCCCGTCGCTGAACCTGCGCCTTCGACTGGATCTCCTGAGATATCCCGGATCCAATTGATTCGCAAGGCAGGCGTGATGGCGGTCGTCGAACGCAGCGGGAACGTCCGCCCTGGCGATCCGGTATCGATTGCGCTCCCACCCGAGCCGCATGCACCGCTTGCCCCTGTGTAGGAATCTGCGTGCGGCACGTGCTCTACGTACACAACGTTGCGTTGACTTGATTGAGGATGAGTTCTAGGTTTGGCCAAAGGTGCCCTTCTACTGGGGAGATCCCATGTACCTGACCATGGCCTTGCACCGAAACCTCCAACAGCAGCCCGATGTCGTGGCAACGATCTGCGGCGACCGTGTCCGCACCCATCGCGAAAGCATTGAGCGAGTCTCACGTATCGCTGCTGGGATAAGAGCCGCTGGCTCGCAGCCTGGTGAACGCATCGCGATCCTGGCGCTGAATTCTGATTACTACCACGAAGTGCTTCTCGCCTGTAGTTGGGCGGATGCCGTCTTTGTTCCGGTGAACGTGCGTTGGAGCGCGTTGGAGATTGTCTATTCGCTCATCGAAGCTGAAGTGTCGCAACTCTTTGTCGATGCCACCTTCGCTGGATTGGTCGAGGAGATCCGCACCAAGCACCCGCAGATCTCGTACGTCGTACATCTAGATCCCGGCCCCGCTCCGGAAGGCACCACCGCGATCGAGGATCTCGTTGCCGCGCACGACCCAATCCCGGACGCGCACCGAAGCGGCGAGAGCCTCGCAGGAATCTTCTATACGGGAGGAACCACGGGATCGCCCAAGGGCGTCATGCTTAGCCATCGCAATCTGATGACCTCGGCGGTCGGCGCGGCCGCCACGGGATTTGTGCCGATGCACGGGCGACTGCTGCACGCCGCACCAATGTTCCATCTCGCGGATCTGGCAGCCTGGAATGCGATCAACGCCGTCGGCGGATCGCACGTCATGATCCCGAGTTTTGAACCGGTCGCGACAATGCAGGCGATTGCCGAGCACAAGGTCACAGCGTCGTTGCTGGTGCCGACGATGATTCAGATGCTCGTCGATCACCCCGCAATTCATGATCACGACCTCGGCTCGATCACGCACGTGCTGTACGGCGCATCCGCGATCCCAGAGGCGGTCATGAATCGAACACGCGCCGTGTTTCCTGACGCTCAGTTCAGCCAGGCGTACGGGATGACGGAAGTCTCGCCGGTCGGAACCATCTTGCTGCCCCACGAGCACGACGACGCCACCGCGGCGCGATCGGTGGGACGCGCGGCGCCGCATTCGCTGATCAAGATCGTGGGCCCGGACGATGAGGAGCTCCCCGTAGGCACACCCGGCCAGATTTGCATTGCCGGCGACCACGTGATGATGGGCTACCTGAACAAACCGCAGGAAACTGAGGAGGCGCTTCGCGGCGGGTGGATGCACACCGGTGACGGCGGGTACGTCGACGCGAACGGTTATGTATTTCTCACTGACCGCCTCAAAGACATGATCATTACCGGTGGCGAGAACGTGTACTCAATCGAGGTCGAGAACATTATCGCCACTCACCCGTCGGTTGCCTCGTGTGCTGTCGTCGGCGTACCCGACGAGAAATGGGGCGAAACCGTTCACGCAGTAGTCGTCCTGGCTGACGGCACCGAATTGACGATCGAAGAACTTCGCAGCCATTGCGCCGCCCGGTTGGCCGGATACAAATGTCCGACCGGCCTGTCGGTAGTGGCCGAAATGCCCCTCTCAGGCGCAGGAAAGATTCTGAAACGAACACTGCGCGATCGACTAGCTAGCAGCGCATGACGGACGTGGGTCGGCGTCGACCTCACTGGGCTTGAGTGTGATTCATGGCGACACCCGATGCCGACGTTCAGATTGATAGTGCGCTTGTCTACTCGCTGTTGCGACAGTCACCCGAACACCGGAGCCTGCAGATTCGGCTGGCAGGTCGCGGGTGGGACAACGAGATATGGCGACTCGGGTCGGACCTCGCCGTACGGCTGCCGCGCCGCTACGCGGCCGCTCAACTCATCGAACACGAGATCGCGTGGCTTGCGCAGATCGCCACTACGATTGCGATCGCCGCTCCGGTACCGATCTTTGCTGGCACCTCCACCACGGACTATCCGTACCGCTGGACCATCGTGCCGTGGCTTGCTGGAACCTCCGCGGACCACCTTGCCGCCAAAGAAAGAGACCAGTACGCCGGGCAGCTCGCGCAGACCTTGCGACGCCTACACCGGCCCGCGCCGGAGGGATTGCCGACCAATCGCTATCGAGGTGTGCCGCTTGCTGACCGCGCGCCTGACGTCACCGCGCGGTTAGACGACGCTGGCCTCCGGCGGCTGCTGCGCGACGCACTGGACGCGCCGAGATACTCCGGCCCTGCGCTGACCTTGCACGGCGATCCTCATCCCGCGAATGTAATCGTCGACGCAGAGGGTCGACTATCGGCACTGATCGACTTTGGCGATGTGTGTCGCGGAGATCCTGCGAGTGATGTGGGCGCCATGTGGCTGCACTTCACTGCCGGCGGGCGCCGCGAGTTCTTCGACGTGTACGGCGCCGACGACGCACTCCGGCGTCGATCGCGGGGGTGGGCGATCAGCCTCGCGACGGCAATTCTCGCCACCGATGACACCCATCCCCTGCATACCTGCGCGCTGCACGCGCTGCACGAGTTGTCGGTTACGGCCGCACGAACACTTTCGTAGTCCACCCACCCACACCTACGTTTGGCAGCGAAGCGTATTTCAGAAGAACGTGGCGCCACCTCGCCGGTTAGACGGCCTGATCTCGACGACGCGGTACGTTACGTAGCCAGACGAAGGGACTCAGAATGCACACATTGCAGGTAGGTTCGGTCAACATCACCGCGCTCCTGGACGCACCATTCCTCCAGTCGCTGGCGTACTTGTCACCCGAGCACGCGGCCGAACTCGAGGACGAGTATCGCGACACCCTCGATGAACGCGGTCTGTGCACCGGTGCGGTTACCTGCTATCTCGTGCGAACCGCCGATGGTCTTGCCTTGGTGGACACCGGTATCGGTCCGCGCAAACGCAAGGGTTTTCCGCATGGTCGCCTGGATGCAGCGCTAGCCGAAGCCGGGGTCTCCCCCACAGAGATCGACCTGGTGATTCACACGCATCTACATATAGATCACGTCGGCTGGAACACCTATGAGACCCCGGACGGCGGCTGTGCGATCTTCTTCCCGAACGCGCGGTTCGTGATCCAGCAAGCCGAGTGGGATTACTGGATGGCACCGGAACAATTGGATGCCCCGGACAACGCCGTACTACGCGAATGTGTCGCGCCGCTGCGCGACAGCGGCCGTGTGGACCTTGTCGACGCCAACGCTCGCTACCTGGGCGCCATCGGATTCATCGCCAATCCGGGCCATACGCCCGGACACGTCGCCGTCGAGATCACTGACGGAGCGGAACGCGCGGTGATCGTCGGCGATTCCTGCCATCACCCGTTCCAAGTCACCCACTCGAGTTGGCCATCGCCGATGGACGTAGATGCGAACCACGCCATCGAGGCGCGTGGTGCGTTGTACGACCGACTCGCTGATTCCGGTGCCTATGTGTTGGGCGGGCACTGGAAGCATCCCGGCTGGGGCCAGGTCGTCCGTACTGACGGTGAGCGTAGATTCGTGCCCGGCATCTAGGCACGCGACGCGTTCGCTACCGACGCCGTCACCGAATGCGTCTCGGTGCCGAGGTTACGGGTTGCCAGTCGATGCAGGCTCCTGAGAAGCGATCTTTCGAGTGCGCTGGTACAGCCCCAGCGTCAGTACGACGAACAGGGCGATGCCAAGCCCAACGGCCCATCCGGTGAACCCATCGCCCACAATCGCCAGCGGCGAATCGTTTCCGGTCGCAGCCACGATGCCGGCGAAAATTACGCCGAACAGACTCTCGCCGACGATGAGGCCCGTCGCGACCAATACGCCCATCCGCTTCTTCCGCTCAGCGTTCCCACCGGAATTGCTCGCCCACTTGTCGTAGAAGTGCCCGAGGAACGCGCCAATCGGGATGATGAGGGTCAGCGAAATCGGCAAATACATGCCCATACCGACCGCAAGCGGTGGCAGCCGGAACTTGGAGGTCTTACCGAGCACCTCGTCGATAATGATCACCACAGCGCCAATAGCCGCACCGAGCCCAATCAGTCCCCAGTCAATGGATCCGCCGAACACGCCATTCACGAGCGAGGAGATCAACGCTGCCTGCGGAGCGGCCAACGCATCCGGCCCCGCGCCAGGTGCCCCCTGGAACCCGAACGCCGTCATCATCAGGTCGAGAATCGGCGGAATGATCAGCGACCCAAACACAACTCCGATGATCAATGCGACTTGCTGCTTCCATGGCGTCGCGCCAACTAGCTGACCAGTCTTGAGGTCTTGCAGATTGTCGTTCGAGATGGTGGCGACACCGAACACGACCGCCGACGTGAAGATGGTGAACGCCACCAATCCGGTGAGCTCACCGTTCGACATGTCGCCAAACGTAAGTTTCAACAGCAGTGCAGCCAGCAGCGCGACCAGAATTCCCACACCGGAAATGGGACTGTTCGACGAGCCGATGAGACCGGCCATGTAACCACACACGGACGCCACCAGCAGACCGATGACGAAGATAAAGATCAGCGCGGTGGCGACGATCCCCCCGCTGTGTCCTTGCAGTGCACTACCGGCCACGAAGTCCCACAGCAAGAATCCGATCGGGATCAGCGAGACCACGATGACGCCGCCGACGATGTTGATCGGGATGTCCCGCTCGGTGATCTCGACGCTCGATCCGGCGCGCCGTTTACGAGCAGAAGTCGCTGCATCTTTGATTCCGCGGGCAATTGGCGCGAGCATCTTCACCAGGGTCCAGATCGCTGCGATCGCGATCGCTCCCGCGCCGATGAAGCGAACGTCATTGGCGAAGATCGAATTCACGCCGTCCTCGAGCGGGATCCCGCCCAGTTCTCCTGAAGTCTGCACCGGCAGCAGGACGCCGTACGCGATCAACAGACCGACGATCATCGCGATGCCGACCGAAATCCCCACGAGGTGACCGATCCCAATGAGCGCCATCGACATGCTGGCGCCGATCATCGTCCCGCCTGCGCCGACTTTGAACGCCGTGGTCACCGAACCAGCAACAACCTTCAAACCCGCCAACAGCGCATATCCGGCCGACGCGAGCCCGCCGAGCACGATCAATCGCAGCCCGCCCCGGTTCTCCTGAGCACCGCGCTCGGTGTCACCGACTTTGAGCACCTCCGCTGCGGCAACACCCTCGGGATACGGCAGGTCGGATCCGGTCACCAGTGTGCGGCGCAGCGGGATCGAGTACATCACGCCGAGGATTCCGCCGAGGGCGCAGACGAGAAGCGTTATCCAGTAGGGGAACCCGGTCCACCAGCCGACCATGACCAGGCCCGGTAGGACGAAGATGATGGCTGAGAGCGTGCCGGCCGAGGAGGCGATGGTCTGCACGATGTTGTTCTCGACAATCGTGTGACCCTTGAAGTAGCGCAAGACTGCCATCGAGATGACCGCTGCCGGGATCGACGTCGCGAACGTCAACCCCACTTTCAGACCGAGGTACACGTTGGCCGCGGTAAAGATCAAGGTGATGATGCCGCCAAGGATGATGCCGCGAATAGTGATCTCGCGGATCGGCGACCGCTCGCTGGTTGGTGTACTCACCGCAGTTCCTCTCTCGGATGCGCACGCGCGATCCGCACACAATAGCGGTGGGAGCGTACTCTCGCGGCGCATTCGCAGTATGCGCGCACCGCCGCGTGTCCGCGTACGGCACGCGGGTGTCCGCGTACGGCACGCGGGTGTCCGCTATCCTCTGGCGATGCCCTTCAGCCGAGTGCGAGACGCGTATACCGCCCGATCGGCGGAGTACATCAATCTGTTCGGCACGATCGATTCGGCCGCAGCTGCTGATCGCCAGTTCGTTCTCGACTGGGCCACAGGCCTCGATGGTCCGGTGATCGACGTCGGATGCGGACCAGGTCAGTGGACGAATTTTCTGGCCCAGAACAGTATCGATGTGCGCGGTATTGACCCGGTATCCGCATTCGTCGATGCCGCCCGGCAGCGCTATCCGACCTGCACGTTCAGCGTAGGACGAGCAGAACAACTGGAGTTAGCCGATGCGAGCGTCGGGGGAATTCTCGCGTGGTGCTCCCTCATCCATACCGCGCCGCACGAGATCGCGGCCGCGTTGGATGAGTTCGCGCGGTGCCTGCGGCCTCACGGTGGGCTGGCACTCGGGTTCTTCGAGGGGCCCGAATTGGTCGCGTTCGAGCACGCCGTGACGACGGCGTACTACTGGCCGATGGACGAACTTGCCTCGCGTGTGCAGGACGCTGGGTTCGTCGTGACCGACGGCCGCGCACGCACGGATCCAGGGGTACGTCGCCAGGGGATGCTTACTGCCCGGCGCGGTTCTTGACCCTCGCCCCCCTCGTGATGCGGGCGATCGGTCAGATGTGCGCAGACGACGTCCGCCGGGCCTATCCCGCCGGGTTGTCCGTCTCTAGAACGCGTGGTTCGATGAGATGTACATCACTCAAGGAGGACGAACATGCCCGACCTGCCCGGTCGCCTCGGCGATCCCGACCGATCACTCGCCACCGACCCCCGCATTGATCCCCGCATGCTTGCCACGCTCGCCTCGTTCGGGCTCGATAGCAACGGTGAACCGCCACCGGTATCGGCTGACGCTCCGATCGAGGAGGTGCTGTCGTTCGTCGATGCCGCGGAGGAAGGATTCACCGGGCTGTTCGGCGCCATTTTCGCGAACGTGGCGCCCGTCGAAGGCGTTACTCGCGAAACCTTGACCGTCAAGGGCGGCGACGACAACGAGATCACCCTCTACATCCACCGACCCACCGATGGCTCCGGGCCGCTGCCCGGCGTCTACCACATCCACGGCGGCGGGATGGTGTTGCTGTCTGCGGCGGGCGCGGAGTACGTATGGTGGCGCGATCGCATGGCCGCCACCGGGCTGGTGGTGGTCGGCGTCGAATACCGTAACGGCGCCGGAAAGCTCGGTCCGTATCCCTTCCCCGCCGGCCTTTCCGACTGCGTGGCCGGGCTGAAGTACACCCTGGACAACGCGGCCGACCTGGGCATCGGGAACCTGGTTGTCTCGGGCGAGTCAGGCGGCGGAAATCTCACCATCGCGAGCACGATCACCGCCAACCGCGAAGGCTGGAGCGACCGAATCAGTGGGGTCTACGCCGAATGTCCGTATGTGTCCGGCGCGTACGCCCAGCAGCCGGAAGCGCTCACGTCGCTGCATGAGAACAACGGCTACTTCCTGCGCTGCGACATGATGTCGATCCTGGTGCGCGCCTACGATCCTGACGGCGCGAACCTGAACAATCCACTCGCATGGCCGCTCAACGCGACCAGCGAGGATCTGGTCGGCTTCCCGCCCACGGTCATCTCAGTGAATGAACTCGACCCGTTGCGCGACGAAGGCCTGCACTTCCTACGCAAGTTATGGGCGGCGAACGTAGCGGCGCGCGGCCGCGTGACGCCCGGTACGACGCACGGCGGTGACATCTTGGTTGCGCCAGCTGCCGCGCCCGAGGTCAATGACGCCACGGCTGAAGACATCCGAGCATTCTGCTACTCGTTGCGTTAGCCGCGAAAGCATCACGTGGATCGTCGGCACGAGTGAGACTCGTTCTTCCCGCTCGTGCCGACGATTGCGCTCGCGGTGCGCCTACGCTGTCTCGACCTCGAGGGTCTGCAGAACCGTGCGTGCCAACTCTCGTCCCTTGGTGACGAAATGAGCACGGAAGAAGTCGCGATGATCGTCGCTCTCGTGGAAGTTCCACGGCGTCAACACCGCCGAGAACACCGGCACCCCCGTGTCGAGTTGCACTCGCATCAGCCCGTCGAGCACCGTAGACGCCACAAACTCGTGGCGGTAGATGCCGCCGTTCACGACGAAGGCACAGGACGCGATGGCTTCGTACTCGCCGCTATTCGCCAGCCGCTGTACCTTCAGCGGGATCTCGAATGCACCCGGGACGCGGAAGAAGTCGACCTCCGTGACCGCGTGCTCGCCGAGGGTAGCGACGAAAGCATCAGTAGCCTGATCGACGATGTCCGCGTGCCAGTTCGCCGCCACAACGGCAATGCGCGGGCTGGTTTGGGGTGTTGGGTGCGTCATCCTTCTCCTCCTGTTCGCACCGTCACCCAGGGCGTACGGCGCGAACAGTGTGCGCTGCCCGACCGCGTTCTCTCTCATCCGGACTATGACCGTCGGCTCCGGAATCACACCGGATCTGCTGACCTGCCGCCGAAGCAGACGACAGCGCTCGCGGGCTTCGGTACTCGGATCTGCCGAGTACGGATACCGCCGGTGGGGAGTTCCACCCCGCCCTGAGAACGTCGACTCAGATTAACATTCACCGCAGCGGCGGTTACCGCAGGACGATGCAGGTCGTAGTCGCGTGGGCGATGAGGTTGCCGTGCTCGTCGAGCACTCTGCCTTCGGCGGTCGCCGTACGCCTGCCGACGTGAATGGTGTCTCCCTCGCCAATCAGCTTCTGCCCGTCGGTGCGAGCAGCGCGGATGTAATTCACCTTCAGTTCGAGCGTCGTGTAACTCACTCCGGCGTCCATTGTGCTGTGTACAGCACATCCGACAACGGAGTCGAGCAACGTCGCCGCGATTCCCCCATGCACTGTGCCTAGTGGATTGCCAAAATTTGGCTGCGTCGTCAATGACATCACGACGCGACCGAACTCAACCTCATCGAACTGCATCCCGATGAGGCGGTTGATCCCCGGACCGTCTTCTGGTCCGCGATCCTTAATCCATCGAAGCGTCTCCAGGCCTGACATGGTGGAGAAGTCGACTCCGGAGGTCGTGTCTGCGCTCAAGGTTCCTAGCCCCTTCGGTCATTCACTCTTGTCGTCCCCGTGGTGTTCCGGGACATTTTCAGTCTCGCCCACCGCGTTCGCGAGGAGCTTGCTGATCTCGTCTCGAACGGCGTCCAGTGGCTCAGTGCTTCGCATCGCACGGCTCAGCACCAACGCGCCTTCTTGAGCGCCAATGATCGTGAACGCCAGGACTCGGCTGCGTTCTACGGATATACCGAAGTTCTGCAGCAACTTCGCCAGCGCGTCACACCACTGACCAAATGCAGTACCAGCGGATTCGGCTATCTCGGGCGCATCGTCGTTAGTCTCGACGGCGGCCGCGACGATCGGACAGCCCGAGCGGTAGTCACCCTCCACCACCCCGACCCGCCAGCCAGCGAACAATCCCTCCACGGCCTCGACCACGTTGTCGTTCTCCGCGGCGCTCTCGATGGCCGTCACCATTGGCACGGTCGCCGTTGCGACGGCTTCGCGCACCAGTTGCGATCGGCCACCGGGGAAATGATGGTAGACCGAACCGCGGGGCGCGCCGCTGTCGGCCAGGACCCTGTCGATGGTCGTCGCGGTAGCGCCACGTTCGCGCAGTAATTCAACGGTGCTGCGCACCATCCGCTGCCGGGTGTCGCTTCTCTGAGGCATCGTCTCTCTCCCGGCCCGTTAGCCCATTATGTTACCTGTCATATTACATATACGAGAGGGCATATAGCGGCCTATCTAATTGATTGCGAAGGAATCTCTAGGAGTTAGAAGTCTCGGAGTTTTGCTGTCAACTGGGCCGAATCACCAGCCACTTCCTCAGCGCCTGCATCGCGCAATCGCGCGGCATGGCCCGGACCGCAGTGCGACGCGCCACTGAAGCCGATCACCGGCATGCCCGCAGCGCATGCAGCCTGGACACCAGGCACGCTGTCCTCGATCACGATGCACTCGCCGGGCTCGTACCCCATCTCGGCCGCGGCGTATAAGAACAGATCGGGGGCCGGCTTACCGCGCCCCACCATCGTCGCGGAGTAAACAGGACCATCGAACCGCGAAGCGAGCCCGGTGACTTTCAGTGCCAGAGCGATGCGGTCAAGCGCCGATCCAGACGCGATACAGCTGGCAATCCCCATACTCTTCACGACGTCGAGCACGTCCGGAATCCCAGGTATAGCCCGTAACTGAGACACGAATAGGTTCCGCAGACGCGCCGCTGCCCGTTCTTCGTGATCGGCCGGCAATCCACGAGCGAATCGTCGTTCTAGATCGGTCCGCATATCAGCAGAGGAGATTCCTATGTATCGCGCGGCAACATCGTCTGCGCTGAGGTCGAAGCCGCGCTCTCGCAATGAATCACTTTGCGCCTGGCACGCCAGCATCTCGCTGTCGACGAGAACACCATCGCAGTCAAAGATTGCCAACGTCATCGGTGCTATCCCATTCTGTGTCCCGGTTCGTGATGCTGTGCCACACCTACTAACGCCGTCGTGCGATCAGAGCGCCTCTAGGGTCTCAAGCACGCCGCGCGCCCCGTCTTCGCAGGCAAGCAGATCGGACAGTCGTCGCGCAGCAGTGCGGTACGCAGGGTTCGCCCTCACCTCGCGCAATCCGTCCGACAGCCGGCTCGCACTCAGTCGTCGAAACGGGATCGGTTCGGGCCCTGCCCCGAGGCGATGGATCCGCTGTGCCCAGAATGGTTGATCCATCATGTGCGGAACGGCGAGCGTTGGTACCCCGGCTCGCAGGCCGGCAGCGGTCGTACCGGCCCCGGCGTGGTGCACCACTGCCGCCATCTGCGGAAACAGCCAGTCATGCGGCACATCGGACACGGTCAACACGTTATCGCCGGTCAGTTCGAGCTCGGCCCACCCGGCATGCACTACAGCACGCACACCGGATTCCTTCACTGCCGCCGCTACCATCTGCGACAAAGCCCGGCCATCGCTGGATGGCATACTGCCGAACCCCACATATATCGGACGCTCCCCAGCGGAGATAAAGTCCGCCAGTCGAGCATCCGGCGTGTACGCAGAATCAGTGGCGGGCCACCAGTAGCCGACCGGTCGATGCCAGGGTGGCCAGTCGGCCGGCTGCGGGACTACATGCGGACTAAAACCGTGACAGATCGGCCAACGCTGCCGCTCAAGTTCCGCGAACCAGCGACGGGTCGTGATCGGTGGTAGTCCCAGGCTCTGGCGCAGCTCTCGGATAAACCCGCGATACGGGCGCTGGCCTAGGCTGCGCAGCATTTCCGCGGACCGGTAGTTAGCCCAACCGCCGAGGCTCCGGGTGCCTAACGTCGGCGGCGGGAACTCCCGCGTGGGGCTCATCGGCTGCAAGTAGGCGCCAACGCTCGCCACAGATAGCGCTTCTGCAATATGGGCGCCGATCCAGGCGCCGGGTGTCAGCATCGCGACATCTGCCGATTTCAGCGCTGTCTGCATTGCCTCCGCGGCCTCGGGAGCGTTCTCAACGAGCATTCGGTTGAATGCCTGCACGACCTTCACGGGGCTGCTCACGCCGCCGCGGGCGAGACGGGCATTCAATTCCTCATTGGTATCCATCGGCAACGGTGCGAACTCGCTCCCGCTGCTGGACACCATCTCCTCGAACAGTCGATGGGTCGCGATCACGACCTCGTGGCCTTCATTGCGGAGCCGCTGCGCCAGCCCGGTGAAAGGCGCGACGTCCCCTCGGCTACCGACGGCCATGATCACTACGCGCACGGGTCGACCTTACCCGTCTGGGTCAGTTAGCAATTTCCAGCAGCGTGCCAAGGGCGCGCAATTTCTCGTCGGTCGTCTCGCCTACGAGGCTCACCCGCAACAGACCAACTCCGGCGGCTGAGTATGCCGCGAGCTGATCGGCGATCATCTGCTCGGTGCCCACCAGGTTCGTGCCCAGACCAATCTCGGCCGGCACGGCATCTGCGGCCGCCTGTTTGTCCCCCGATTGCCACAACTGATGCACCTTGTCGATCTGTTCGCCGAATCCTTGACGTTCGAACGCAGCGCTGTAGAAGTTTGTCTTTGCACTCCCCATAGCGCCGAACGTAAACGCGTACCCGCCTGCGTGCTTACGCGCCAAAGCGGGCACCTCCTCCTGCGTTCCGATCTCCAGTGACACAGCCACGGCAATTTCGACGTCATCCGCACTGCGGCCGGCGTTCGCAGCACCTTCGACGATGGGCGCAACCAACGCCTCACCTGCCGTGCCCGGCATGAATGAGTTCCCGATCCATCCGTCGGCCAATTCTCCCGTGAGTCGGAGATTGGCTGGCCCAAGTGCGGCGAGCCAGATGGGCACATGCACCGGTGTCGGAGCCATCGACCGAATGCTGCGGCCTTCGCCGCCCGGCAGCGGTAGTTGATAGGTCTTACCGTCGTACGCCGCCCGATCACCAGCGAGAATCATCCGCACGATCTCGATCGTCTCTCGGGTGCGCTGGATCGGTTTGGCGAACGGAACTCCGTGCCAGCCTTCCACGACCTGCGGACCGCTGACACCCAGTCCCAGCACGAAGCGGCCCTCGGACATCGCCTGCAGCGACATGGCAGACATCGCCAGCATCGCTGGTGTTCGAGCGCCGAGTTGCGCGATGCCGCTAATCAGCCGCGCATGTTGGGTGCGGCCGGCAAGCATCGCGAGCGGTGTCAGCGCATCGTATCCCCATGCCTCGGCTGTCCACAGTGAATCGACCCCCATCGCGTCGGCCTCCAGCGCCAGCCGTACCCCCTCGGGTGTGTGCGGCGCAACGTTGATCCCGATCCGCATCGCGCTCATACCCCCTGCTCGGCGAGCAGCTTGATGTGCGCAAGGTTGGCAGAGATGCCCGCATGATGTTCTTTCAGGCGACGAGCCACGATCCGCTCCTCCTTCTCCGGCATCCTCTCGATAGCCGGAGAGAGCCCGGAGGGACCGGGGCCGATCTGTGCGATCTGGGTGAGTTTGACGCTGTGCGCGCCCGACAGTGGCTCGATCAGGTAGCGCCACACCGCCCCCGGGTTGTCACGATCGCCAACGACATAGGCGAATTCATGCGGCTTGTCCGCGACGCTCACGACGCAGGTCGTTTCCCACTCACCGATCGCCTCGTGCGCGTTTCGTCCGACAAACCGTGCGCCGACGGACGGTTCGCTCACCCCGTCCAGCCAGTCGGCGCCCTTGAACTCTGCACTAGTGGCCGATGGAATCTGCAGGTCGGTCACGAGTGACCACACTGCCTCTGCCGATGCGTTGATATCGATCTCGGCCCGCGTGGTGGGCGCTTCCGCGTACCTCATATGGCTGCCTCTCGCCTTGAATTCCGTCCATTTGCCGTCACACGGACACACCTGGGGCCGATCGACGCAACCAGTGAGTCCTATTGAGCAACTCAGCACAAGATAACTGGACCTGGTCGCTTCGGGCAACTCGCAGGTAAGCAGCGCCAACCGGGCCAACCAATTCGTCGCCGCTGATGAGCGTTACCGGTCTGAATCGGCACCGAGGCCGGCGTCGTGCCCGACGATCGCTACTTGCACACGGTTCGTCGCACCAAGCTTCGCGATGATTCGCGATACGTGTGCCTTTACCGTGGCCTCGCTCATGAACAGGATGCCCGCAATATCAGCATTCGAACGACCGGCAGAAACCTCGGCCAGCACCTCCACCTCACGCGCGGTCAGCGCTGCTATACGACGCGCTGCCGCCCCGCGCAAGTCACGTCCCGCGGCGAAATGCCGAATCATCGATCTGGTGACCTTGGGCGACAGCATCGCGTCCCCGTCCGCGACCACACGTACAGCGTCAATGAGCTCGCGCGGCGGTGTGTCTTTGAGCAAGAATCCACTGGCGCCTGCCGAGAGCGCGCGGAACACGTAATCATCAAGGTCGAACGTGGTGAGCACGATGATTTTCGCGGCCGATCCCGACTCGATCAGGGATCTCGTTGCGGACAAGCCGTCGGTGCCTGGCATCCGAATGTCCATCAGGAGGACGTCCGGACTGTGCCGTGCGACGAGGTCCTGCACCTGATCACCATCGCTTGCCTCGCCCACGACCTCGATGTCGTCTGCCGCCTGCAAAATCATTCGCAGGCCCGCGCGAACCAGTAACTCATCATCGACCAACGCCACTCGGATCATCACGTCGCCGCACCCTCGACCGATGCAATCACGCCGCGCCCGGGGATGCGTGCGCTCACCATCCATCCTCCGACCGCAGTAGGTCCGGACTGAAACACGCCACCCAGCAGTTCCACCCGCTCGCGCAAACCGACCAGACCTGATCCGGACCCGGGCAACGATGCGCGATCCGCCGACGGCACCCCATTCAACACCTGAACGTCGACCTCGTGTTCGGACGCGGCCTTGATACAGACCGAAGCGCGCGCCCCCGCCGCATGTTTGTGTACGTTCGTCAAGGCCTCCTGCACGACTCGATAAGCCGTACGCCCTACGACATCCGGAACCGACGTTAGGGCGCACTCGTACGTGACCGAAACTCCTGCCGCCCGTGATGCGGACACCAGTCGCTCGATATCTACGAGCCCCGGCTGTGGCGCGAGATCATCACCGCCGGCCGACTGATCGGTGCGCAGTACGCCCAGGACATCGCGCAGATCCCCTAGGGCCTGGCGCGCCGTGCTGCCGATGAGTGCTGCGGCACGTTCAACCTCGGAGGGCCCAGCGGCGGGATTTACTTCCAGGCTTCCGGCATGCAGCGCGATAAGCGATACCTTGTGCGCCAGGATGTCGTGCATCTCGCCGGCGATACGGGTGCGCTCCGAGATCTGTGCCTGCCGATCTCGTAGATCACGTTCGGCTTGGGCTTGTCTGACCTGTGTTCGCAGTGATTCCAGTAGGTCTCGCCGTACGCCAAGGTAGCCACCGGCCAACACCGCGAGTCCGACAATGACCGTAATGCCGGCGATCGCCCCGGCATCTAGTCCGTCGGATCCAGCAGTGCCGATGAGCGCCGCGCCCCAGGCTGCAACCGTGAGCATCACGAGCGTGCGGTCTCGTCTTGCCATGGCCAGGGTGAAGAGCGCGACGACCGCGAAACCGTAGAGCCCGGTGACCCCCAAAACCACGACCGCGAGCATCGTGACTAGCACCGTGCGCGAACGGCGCCACCACAGCGACACCACCGCCGCGGCAGCCAGCGCAATCGACACCGCGGAGTTCGTGACGAGGCCCGAGGCGTGACCAGTATGAATCTGATCCGCGGCTATCGCGGTGCACGCGACGATGAAGACGACGTCGAGGACGCGGCCGCCGGCGCGTCCCCACCACTGACGCATCCCACTCGTCCACCCGTCGATCGCCACTCATTCACCGTACGGCCTGGCCGCTTCGAGTTGCACCCATCGATCGTCTTACCCACACCCCTACTTTCGTAGGGCCAGTTGTTCACCAAAACGCCGATGTGTCACGGCCCCGCCCGGCGTCAGGCTGGGCGGCATGATTACCGCAGAGCATCTCACGAAACGATACGGTCACGTCACGGCCGTGGACGACGTCAGTTTTCAGTGCGAGCCCGGCACCATTACCGGATTCCTCGGGCCGAACGGCGCTGGAAAGTCCACCGCGCTACGCATGCTCACCGGGCTGAGTTCACCCACGTCCGGCCGGGCAACGATTGGCGGATCACAGTACGCCGACCTGCCCAACCCCGGTCGGTTGGTCGGGGTCATGCTGGACGCCGCTGCTCAGCATCCCGGGCGGACCGGATTGGAAACCCTCAGCCTCGCCGCCCGCGTGATGGGCCTGCCGCGGCGCAGAGCGACAGAAATGCTCGAGCAGGTCGATATCGCCGACGCTGCACGTCGCCGCGTCGGGACCTATTCGCTCGGGATGCGCCAGCGGCTGGGAATTGCAAGCGCACTACTCGGGTACCCACAGATGCTGATCTTGGACGAGCCGGCCAACGGCATGGACCCCGCGGGCATCCGGTGGATGCGCAGCCTGCTGCGAGACTTCGCCGGACGGGGCGGCACGGTGTTGCTGTCGAGCCATCTGCTCGGCGAAATCCAGGCAACGGCCGACCACCTCGTCGTCATCGAACACGGTCGGGTCGTCGCCCAAGGTGCGCTGCAGGAACTGTTACATCACCGCGGGACCGTCGCCCGCGGGACGGATCCCGATGGCCTTAACCGCGCAATGCGCAGCCAGGGCCTATCCATCGAACGCACCGACGACGGTGCGTTCTTGATCGACGCGACTCCCGAGCAGGTTGGGCGGGTCGCAGCGTCGGCCGGACAGATCCTCATCGAACTACGAGAAAACGAAGCAGCCGGGCTCGAAGAAATCTTCTTCGAACTGACCGGCCACGCGACCACCGGTATAGGAGCCAGCAATGACAACCATGTCTGAACAATCAATAACTCAATCGACCCCACCGATCGCACCGCCATCGGGCACGACCCTGCTCAATGTTGAGTTCCGCAAGATGGTGGACACCCGAGCCGGGCGGGCGCTGCTCATTTGCGTGGTCGGCCTCGCGCTGGCGATCGCGATCGGGCAAGGATTCGTCGAACGCGACGGCGAGCTGGTGATGTCCGACTTCATCCAGGGCCCCATCCAGGCGTCCGGCATGATCGCGCCGGTGATCGCGCTGATGGCGATGACCGGCGAATTTACCCAGCGGACCGCCCTCACCACGTTTACGTTGACGCCGCGCCGCGTGCGCGTCATCGCAGCGAAGTTCATTGCAGCGATGACCCTGACCATGGGTGCGATCGCCGCTGCTCTCGTCGCAGCGATGTCGACCGCCCTCGTGATCGGCGCTGCTTCCGGGGAGTCGATCAACTCCGACGGTCTCGAACAGACGCTTCGCGGCACCGTCGTCGTGTGTCTGCTGATGGCGGTGATGGGCTCGGCTGTGGGTGCATTGGTCGCGCAGACTGCGATCGCCGTGGCGGTGCTGCTCGCAGCGCCGGCGATGTTGAGCATTCTCGGTTCAGCGGTGCTGCGGGATGGCGCGGCGTGGTTTGACGTGCTGCAGGCGTTCGAAAGGATCTCGAGCTCAGATCCGCTACACGACTGGTATCAGTCGCTGACCGCAATCACCCTGTGGGTCCTGATACCCGCAGGCGTCGGAATCTTGCGGCTACTGCGACGAGAAATCAAGTAGTCAGTCGTGGGAGCCCAGATAGCGGCCGTCGGCGTAATTCGTGGTACTTCGTGCACTGCACCGGACACCTCGAATCCCCTAATCTGACCGATTCAACTACCTAACGTTGCCCAGCATCCATCGCGGGGCTAACTCTGCGGCACCGAGGGGGCTATTTTGGATGTATGCCTAACGATCCGCGCGCCGATGGCTTCGCTCGCCCGATGCAGATCGACAACGATACCGCCGTCACCCGGTACGCCGAGGGGGATTCGAGTCGTGGGGTCACGGTCGTCATTCCCCCGCCGAGCATCGTCAACGACGGCCCAGGCCGGCGCGTCGCACACACCGAACCTTCACCACCGCGACCGGCGATGTCCGGGGGCAGCATTCCCCCGATCGTCCCGGAGACTCCTTACACGCGGACGGTGCAGACAGTTCGCGCACTGTGGCTACTCAGCTTTGCGTTCGGCACGGCCGCCGCGCTGTTCGCCGCGTTCTCGGCGAAGGGACGCCTCACGGCGCTGCGTGAGTACATCCCGACGCTGCGCAGCGGCTACGACGAGGCCACTATCAGCACGGCCGCGTCGATCCTGTTCTGGTCAGTCACGGCCATGTGCGTGGCGCTCATTGTCGTGCAGGCGCTCGTGCTCGTTCGACTGCTGCGCGGGCGATTCCGGCCACGTTGGTGGCTTCTGGTGCTCGTCGCCGCACAGTGCGTACTGGTAGTGCTGGTGCACCGACTAGTGGCGGTCGATCGAGACGGCCTGCTCATCACCTTATTGGCACTCGCGCAACTCACGATCGCACTCATCGCAGCCATCGGGGGCGTCTGCCCCGGAACCAAGAGGTGGCTAGTTACCCGACGCGAGACGGAGGACGCCGCGCGCAGCGGACGGATGCGCCTCGATCAGTAATTCCTCCGCGCTGCGGCACACGGTCTCGCTGATGTCTTGCTGCAGGCCGCGCTGTATCTCGGCATTCGCGGACGCACGCCATCGACGCACGCCATTTCGGGCTTTCTCGGCCAACGCCGCTGCGTCCGCGCCGTCGGGCGTCCGCAGCCGCGCGGCTGCGCTCGTGCCATAGCCACCCAGCAGCCGTTGCGCCTGTCCCACAGTCTCGGAGTCCCAGTCAATGTCGGGGCTAGAGCCGCTCAGTCTCGCCAGTGACGACAACTCTCGCAATCCGTGCGCGGCAGTTTCGAGCCGATCCACTTCGCCGAGCAATCGAGAACTCGCTAACACCTCGGGCCGCGCGGCCGCGATACCGGTGACCGCTCGCCACACCGAACGGGCGCGGAGCAGGTCTGCCCGCTCAACGAAGTGCCGACCGATGGCCGTCTGAAGATCACCAAGCCCGCTTTGTGAAGACAACAGCGGCGCAAGTTCGGCCACTCGCATCGTGTCGTTGCCCCGAATCATTGACGTGGCTACGCGAATGCCATGTACGCCGAACCGCTCCAGTACGCCCGCGCGCGACTGCGGCGTACTAGTCAACGTTGATGTCGGGCGCACGAACCGATCACCCGAGACCAGCATTCGGTCGCGTTCTGCGCGATCGAGTTCGGCCAATTCACGGATAGTTTGTAGGTCCTCCTCGCGCAGTGTGCGGGCCCCCTGTGCGAGCAGGCCGGCCACCGGGAACACCCCTAGAACTGTGCCAAACAGCGCTGGGTCGCTGCGTACGCGAGTCGCGATCTCTTGCGCGGTCAACATCGCGTCGATGCGACCGGCGCCCGTTTCATCAGCGCGAGACAGAACGGCAATCGTATTGATCGTCGCCGCGATCGAGTTATCGCTCGGCGCCAGTTGCTGTAGGAATCGAACATCGGTCTCATGTAGCCGCCGGGTCAGGTATACGACGGCATCGGCTTCCGCTGCGGCGTCGCTCTGCGCGAGCGCGGTACTGGTCCGCATCGACACTTCCCCGGATAGCGACCCGATTCCGGGTGTGTCCACCAGCGTCATCGTCCGCAGGATCTCAGCCGGCCATCGAACGAGGATCCGACGCGCCTGCGCTGCATCGCCGAGTGAAAGGTCAAGTTGACCGTCGACAGTGCGTACCGGCAGAGTCACCACGTCGCCGTTGGCGAGTTCTGCGGTTACTCGAGGTTCGTGCCCGAAACGATAGATCGTCAAGGCGCGGGTACATTCGCCGGCTTCGGCGGGCGCAAGCCGCTCGCCGAGGATCGCATTGAGCAGGGTCGACTTACCAGCCTTCACCATTCCTGCGAACGCGATCCGTACCGGTTCGGTCAGCCGGTTACGTACCCGATGCAGGTGAGCCACACAACTTGGTTCATCCGAATAGGAGTCCACAGCGAGCTGAAGTAGGCGGTGTGTCTCGGCGACGATCTCAGCAGCCATCACAGTCCCTCCAGGGCAACCGGTACGGGCACATCACCGCTCGGCCGTACGGCGTCCGCCGCGCGCGCGAGCCAGTCGACTTGCGCCAGCTCCCTGTCGATTTGCTTGATCCTGTCATCGGAAGCTTCCCGGGCGACTTGCGCTGCTCGCCGCGCGGCGGTGGTCGCGTCCTGAAGGGTGCGGTGGTATTCCTCCGCGATCGCGGTGAAATGATCGCGCGTCGCGCGCTGCACTAGTCGGATGCGGTCCTTCAACTGCTTACCGACCTGGAACAGGACGTCATCGATCTGCTTGCGGACAAGCATCTTCGCCTCGATCTGCCGCCGATTCAATCTGCTGCGCCGATCTTCGACGTAGGCCTTGCCGCCGAGCACGACACCCGCCGCCAGCGAAATCGGATTGATCAGAGATAAGCCCATCAGTCCCGTCACCAGGCCAACCATCAGGATGCCGGTGTACGAACCGCGCATACTGACGAAAACCTTCTGGAACATCGATAGCCTTCCGGGATCAATCTCCGCCATATCTCCGATGGCGCCCAGCACGCCGTCCGTCTCCCCCACCCGCATCTGCGGAATCGCCGATGCGTCGTCCTCAAAGTGCCGATTCACTCGCTCCGCCAGCCAGGCTGAGCGCTCATTGGTCCAGATAAAGGTGTCGGTGATCGCCGCGGCCACTTCGTTCTCTAACCATTCGGCCATGTCGCGCCACACGGGTCCGGGGTCACCAGCATCGATGGCCTCTTCGGCGTCCGACTGGACCCGCCGCAGTCGATCACGCAGGTCATAGTCGAGGTCAGCGACTATATCGGCGATGCCGTCATTCAACGTGACCTGCCACAGCGACGCGTTCTTGCGTAACTCGGCGGTTCGCTCAAGCGCACTGTCCAGCCCAGCGACGATCTCGGGGGTCGAGTCGGGATCAGTGAGCGCCTCACGTTCGGTGGTCAGACTCAGGCGTAGTTGGCTGGCCACGATCTGCAAGTCCTGAGCTACTCCCCGCCGCAGCAACTTGATTGAGTTGGCTTGTACGTCACTCTTTAAGAAATGGACAAGCGCAGGGAAGCCAGACTCTTGTTCGAGCTCGTTATCGCGCACCCGCCACGCCTCGATGCGAACGTGAGATGACACCGCGATGATCGGGATCGACTGGAGACCGACGCGATCGAGGTGCTGACGGTTGAGATGCTCGATCGTGCGCCATTGCGGCGATAGATCGGTTTTGGTCAGCAGTACAGCGATGTTCGGGCACACCCGCATCGTCGTCCGCAAGAACTGTAGTTCCGGTTCGGTGAATTCCTGAGTGGCGTCGGTCGTGAATAGCAAAGAGTGAGCGGTGGCGAGCACGCTGAGTGTCGCCAAGGTCGCCACGGAGGTAGTGCCACCCGCACCCGGCGCATCTACCAGCTCCAACCCATCCTTGAGCAGCGCGCTGGGAAGCGACACCTCGACCCCGGTCAGGCCGAGCCGGTTGCCCGGGTTCCCCCGTTCAGATACGGCGTCCGCGACCGCGCCCAACTCGAGCGGAGTACGCACCGGCGCATCCTCGGCCGATCGGCGCCCTGGAGGGCTGATAGCAACCGCACCCGGTTGCTCGCCGTACCGCACGGTAGTCGGAACACTCGTCGCTATGTCGTCATCGATGGGGCACACCGGAGCGCCAACCAGAGCGTTGACCAGCTGGCTCTTTCCTTGCTTGAACTCGCCAACAACCATCACGCGTACGGCGCTTTCGCTGAGGCGTATACGTGCGTGCGACAGTCGCTCGACGAAATCAGTGCGCTCGTTGCGTTGCGCGGCGTCGATCCCGCGCACGAGTATCTCGTCCAGTTCCATGTCGCCTACCTTCGATATCCCCGAACGCCCGGAACGGCGCTTAGGCCGTTCCGGGCAGTCGGTGCATGTGCGACGTCGCCTAAGGGCGACGCGCGTCGTTACAGAACCCCGAGATCGAGCTCTGCTTCGTTGTCGTTCAGGTTGTTGCTGAGGACGTCGTTCTCGTTGAAGTTGTCCTCGATGTTGGTGTTGCCCGTGTTGTTGTCACTGAGCACATCGTTGCCGCTGAGGACATCGTTCCCGCTGAAGTTGTCCTCGATGTTGACGTTGTCGGTGAAGGAGTCCTCGATGTCGATCGACGAGTCGTTCCCGCTGTTGTTACCGGAATCCTCGATGTCGACCTCGATGTCGTTCCCGCTGCCGTTACCAGAATCCGAGATGTCGTTCCCGCTGTTGTTGCCGGAGTCCTCGATGTCGACATCGGTGTTACCGATCTCGCTGTCCTCGATCTCGATCTCAGTGGAGTTGTCGTTCCCACTGCCGTTACCGGAATCAACGATGTTTCCGTTGCCGTTACCGGAATCCTCGATCTCGATATCGGTGTTGCCCGAATCAACGACGTTTCCGTTTCCGCTGCCGTTGCCGTTACCCGAGTCCTCGATGTCAACATCGACATCCGTGTTGCCCGAATCAACGACGTTTCCGTTTCCGCTGCCGTTGCCGTTACCGGAATCCTCGATCTCGATATCGGTGTTGCCCGAATCAACGACGTTTCCGTTCCCGTTACCCGAGTCATCGACATCAACGATGGTGTTTCCGTTGCCGCTGCCGTTACCGTTACCCGAGTCATCGATATCCACCGAGTTGTCGGTGTTACCGATCTGGCTGTCCTCGATCTCGATGTCGTCGATCGACACATTCGTCGAGTTGTCGGTGTTGGTGCTGCCGACGTTATCCAGCGAGACGTCGCCGACCTCGACGTTCGTCGAGTTGTCGTTGCCCGAATCGGAGATCGTGGTCGTGGTCGTGGTCGACGTCGATCCGACATTCGACACGTCGCGGCCGGCCGCAATAGCGCCGTCGCCGGAGGCAACAACCGCGTCATTGTCGAAGAACTGGGTGACCGGGCCATCCGCCCAGATGTTCTGGTTGACGGACTGGTCGGTGATCGTGTCGCGATCGTCTACGTAGGAGTAGTTGTTCACGATCGTGCGGATCTGTTCGATGACCGACACGTCGCCGCCGTAGCCGCCACCGTCTCCACCATTGCCGCCGTTACCGCCATTGCCACCATTGCCGCCGTCACCACCGTTACCGCCATTGCCACCGTTACCGCCATTGCCACCGGGCACGTAGCCGCCGTTGGCGCCACCGGAGATCACATTGACATCGCCGGAGTTGGTGCTGTTGCCGCCGGTGAAGTAGTTGTTGCCTCCCGCCGACGGTGCGACGCACACCTGCGGGGCGTCGAGTACGACGGGGATCGCCGACTGGACCTGCGCCGCCGATGCATCCGAGAGGCCGGCGTCGGCTAGTGATCCTTCGGGATCAGCGGTGAACTGCTGCGCAGCTGCCGGGTCCTTCAACAGGTTCAGCAAGAACTCGATGAGGGCTGAGGTTGAGAATGCCATGATCGCTCCTATAGTCATTCGGCCGCGTCGGCCAAACTGCTTCACCGGTTCCATGCAATCTTTCGGGTGCCCTGTCGCACCACAGCCACGGCTCCGGATTCGGATATCTACATGCAATCGATTCACTCGCGACAGCGCATCGGGTGCGATCCCGAATCCCGTCGCTGGCCACTAGGGGGTTTTCGCCCCTATATTGGGGATTGCGGCATAGCACCAGGTCAGCGGACACTTTTACGCACCGCCATTGATGCCGACGCCACTAAGCAGGGACCGAAGTCGCACCAAAAGTTCACTACGACTTGAAACGTTGAGCCTGCGTCGTATTCGCGCCATGTGGTGTTCAACAGTTCTCGGCGAAATGAACAGAGTGTTACCGATTTCCGCGTACGTACGACCTTCGAGGACGAGCGCAGCTACTTCGATTTCCCGCGCGCTAAGTACCGAACGCGCATCCTCGCGAGGATGCACCGGTCCCGGACTCTGCCCCTCACGCACGCTCGGAGATCCGGGGCCGGCAACGCGCACCGTACGTGCGGACTCCGAAACCGGGTCTGCGCGAACGGCGTGCACCTGGCTCATGTCACGCGCGACATGCAGTAATCGCTGGATATCGCCGCGACCGATGGCCTGAGTAGCCGCCAACCCGGCGAACCGTGCGGCGTCCCACTCCATTCCCGCAGCACCCAGCGCACGCGCGTGTTGCTCGGCCGTCGTCATGGTCGCGCTATCGCGGGCGCCCCCAAGGATCGCGACCCACGACCGTCCTACATCCGCCAGCGCACCCGATAGTCGCACCGCGGCGCCGCCGCGGACCAACGCGGCCGCATGTGGCTCCAACGCAGTCGGTTGGTTCCTGCGGATTGCGACCTTCACGCATCCCCAATGCAGCAGGGTTCCCCACACCGGCGGATCGCCTAACCGCTGCAATACCGACAATCCGTCGGCGAGTGAACCTGCGACCGCGTCGTCTTCACGCAGACGCTCGGCCGCAATCACCAGTTCGCCGAGCGCGAGAATGTCGAACAGTCCGATCGACACTCGCATCAGCGCAGCGCGGGCCCGGGGCCAGGTGCGCCGCAGCGCCGGTGCATCGTCAGCTCGATGAGCTATCGCTATCGTGAGGGCCGCCGATAGCAATTCGTCGCGTGCTGCCAACTCACCCGCGGATAAGTCGTTCATTTCGACCGCTGTCAGCACGTCGCCGTCGAGTAACGCCGCCCACCCTCGCAGTAGTCGCAGCCGGGGCAACAGCTCCGCATTCGGGTGGTGTGCTTCGATCGCCCGGTTGAGCACGGCGATCGCGGTCTCTCGTTGCCCTGTGTGTATGGCGATCAGCGCGGCCAGCGCGGCTGGCGAATCCGGCAGGAGCGCCGTTGACCCAGTGGCACTTAGGGTCTCGGAAGCGCGCACGAGCGACGACAATGATCGCGAGATAGCCACCGAGTCATGCTTTAGTGAGTCGACGATCGCGGTACCCATCGCCTCGATTGCAAGTCTCGCGGGACTCTGCGGGACCTTATCCACCTCCGACGCCATCAACCGTGTGGGCAACTGTCCGGCGGCCGTCACCGCTACCGCACCGATGCCTCCAAGGCGCGCTGCGCCGTCCGCGCCCAGAGAGTGAACCGCGTCGGCGGCGCGCTCGGGGTAACCGAGACGCAGCCACAGGGCGGCGTTGATTGCCGCAGCGTCTGGCTGACTGACATGAGGGATATGGCTGCGATCTCGCTCGAGCAGAGACAGAGCCAGGTCAAGCTGGCTGGTCGCAATCAACGCCTCGACCTGCGGCAACAGTGTCTGTTGCGCTGGCGCGCCGATGTCGCTGGCCAACGCGAACGCAGCGGCCGCACGTCGCGGATCCGCGCCCAACAAGTTATGCCCCGTCCTGAGTAAAGCCGAGACTACTCGCGGGTCTTGTACGCCCTGGCGCGCCAGTTCCCAGGCGAGGTCAGCGGTATCGCGCCCGTTGTCCATCCGAGAGCCCAACAACTCGATCCGCGATGCCCGGCGTCGATGTGCGGGGGCTGTATGCAGAACAGCGGTCCGCACTAGTGGAATGAGGCGTTCGTGCACATCGAGCATGCCCCCGCTACGTAGGTCAGCAAGGTCATCGTCGTACTGCTTGGCGGTGTAGCCGCCGCTGCGCGGTGAACCCAGATCGACTATGCCCGACCCGATGAGGTCGGACGCATCCGCCCCGGATGCCAGCGCTAGGGCCAATGCGCGCGGCGAGTCAGCCAGCCTGTCCAATTCAAGCGACAGTCGCGTGATCAACCCGGGGAGCACTGCGGTGCCCGCCAGTGCGCGTTCGATCTCGCTAACCCCACCTTCGCGGCCATCAGCAAGTTCGGTCAGCACCTCGATGACGACCGACAGAACCCATGGCATCGAACCCGAGGCGATAAGGCACCGCTCACGCGCCGCGATTGATAACCACGCACATTGGCCTTCTATCCATTCCCGCGCCTCATTGCTCGACAGCGGACCCAGCGCGACCGGCCTGGTGACGGACCCCATCACCGTGCGCAATGCGCGAACCGAATCGGATTGCGAACCGCGTAGGTGTGCCACGAGCAGGTTCGGTCCTTCTTGGTCGCGTGCTAGTTCCGCCAACCGCCAGATCACCTGCTCATCGGCCAGGTGAACGTCATCCACCACCAGCCACGGTCGCAGCGACTCGCGGCGGATGGGCATCACCTCAGCTGCCAACGCCGTCACGTCACGCGCAACGGGAAAGCCCATACCCTCGAACGCCTCGATACAGCGATCCAGCGCCGCGGACTTACCTGAGCCTCGTACCCCGTTCAGCGCGGTGCAATGCCGGCGATATGGGTCCGCGACAATCGTGTTGATGAAACTCGTGATTTCCGAGCGCTCGACACCTACGCCGGTGCGCTGACGCGCGGTTCTGGAAAGTTCACCTAGCGTCATAACGATGCCCTCACCGAATGAATCGCCGCCAGTGGTGTGATCGGACGTGGACGCGCGATAAACCGGAGTGGTTCTACAGCGCCCCGCACCGGCTCGGTGCCGCGCGCCGACCTCACCCATCGGGGTTCGCGGGACGTCAATTGCAGCAACGCGGTGCTTGGCTGCCCGGTAGTGGCCGAGGCAGCAGCGCCGATACTCCCAGCATACTGCGGATCGACCTGCATCAACACTGGCGCTGCGCGCAGTTGGGCAAGATAATCGACGATGCTCGGCATCCGCGACAAGCCCCCGGCAAGAATCACCGCACACTCCCCAGGGCTGGAGATACCGGCAGCGACGAACGCCCGATCAATGAGCCCCTGAAGCTGCGACAGCATCTGATCGGAGGGCCCGTCAGTTTCCGCTGGCCACGTGAACGATGTGGCGCCCGGATAAGCGCAGATTTGCGACTGACCCAGCTCAGCAAGTGAGTCGTCCGCTCGACGTTGCACGAGCGTCACACTCATCGTGTGGCGGCCGAGGTCGCACACCGCAACAGGAATATTCGACGGAAGCGTGCCATCGCCGCCGTAGCTGGCGGCAACGGCGATGGGTGACGAGATGGCGCGGATTCCGACAAGACCTCGCTCCGCCAAGGCCGCCAGCGTCGCTGTAATTCGCCAAGGCCGCCAGTTGGGTGGGTGTACGAGGCTAATGCGTTGCGGCTCGGAGCCTCGTTCCGCTCGCGCGTGCACTGTCACGGCCTCAACGACGGCAGCGCACAACTGAGCTGCGGTGATCTGGTGATTCCCAAGGATGTATGGGGTGGAGTCCCCGACCCGCGCAATGAAACCGCGTGCACAGTTTTGCGGTTCGCGCCGGGCCAACTCAGTCGCTTCTGCTCCGACAACGAGCTCGTCCCCTGCGATGCCCGCCACTGCGCGCATCGCAGGGCCAGAGGCCTCGAGGCAAATTGTCGTAGCTCGCACCGCACCGTCTTCGAGCCGCTCCGCAGAAGCCGCTTTTACCTGCGTGCCGCCAATGTCGACACCCAACGCATACGGTCTACTCAGAGTCACTGCGTTGTCCTCCCGTGCTCCTCGACGTAGGTCCTGCGCCGTCGGCACGTCCAGGTGTCAACGGGGATGCGCGACCTTAATAGGCCGGCCTATACATCGCAGATCGATCGTTCTCAATGCTATTTGGGTACCTAACGAAAGTGGATACGTAGTTTTACGTATTCCGAGGTTTAACCTTCGAGAACCCCGAATTGTCCTAGAAATCATTCAGAAATCACGTAATGCCCCGATGCGCCTAGCGCTCAGGGGTACCGGGGTTCGGGAAGTCTCGCCTAGCCCGCGCTGCCTCCACCGGCGAGTTCGGCGCTTAGCGCGTGCCAGCGCGCAGCCGCGCCCGCTCGATTGGGCACATCCAGCGCCTCGAGGATGTTTTCCAGATGCTTTCGTACCGTTCCTTCAGCGATCCCCAACTCGCGGGCGATTTCGGCATTGCGTCGACCACCGGCCACCAACTGCAAGACGTCGAGTTGGCGTCCGGTGAGCGCTGCTAGATCAGCGGGAGCGGACGTCGTTCGCCGCATTCCGATCAATTCGCCCTGCGATGTCGCCATCACGCTGCGACTGATCCAATCCTCGTCATCGATTCGGCATCGCCGCACCGGCGGCAGACCCACGCTGCCTTCGGCACGCCGAACACTGCTCGGCAACCGTAGCCCCTCGCGCAGAGTGCCGCTCGGATCTGGCGGCGCGACCTGTATGACGCGGTCCGCGCCATCGATGGTCACTGCGAACCAGCCGCCGATCGCCCCCGAACGCATTTCACCCGGCTCGGGGGCGCCGCCGCAGCCGAGCGCAAGGGCGGGTAGCAGCGCATTACACACCGCGACATCGCGTTCGGTGAAATCTTCCCCTGAGCGCATCAGCGAGATCAGATTCAGGAATCGGTCCCCGGACGGGACGGGTACCAGCATCTCCCAGTCAACGCCCAGCGGGATGAAGTACTCGCGGTACAGTTGACTGGCGTACCACTCATCTGGCCCCACTCGGTCGGAGACCCGCATCACCGATAGTTCACCCGCACCGGCATAGAACGCGACCACCGGGTGTTGGTTACGGAGTCGGTCGAGTACCGGTTTTATCGCGCCGACCCGGTCGCTCCAATCAAGCGGATACACGACGAAATCGCGCTTTCCCGCCGCAATATCCATCCGGTGAAATTGAACCAAATCTGCCCCGACGAGTTCGTGCAACACCTGCAGCGCGTCAATCCTGAAATTCGGGCCCGGAGGCCAGATTCGAGAAGTGGCGGCAAGAATACGCGTAGCGTCATCGGGCGAAATCGTCGAGATCACACTGATACCCTTCTGCGCCGGTGTTGAATTTCACGTGGGTTAAATAGGTTTCGATTCATCGGCGCGCACCGCTGATGGACACGCGCGACCCACCGATCCCCATACTGGCCCACCAGGGGCACCTACAGTCACCGCACAATTACGGGTATGGCGCGACCGCTCCGAGTATTCTCGCTAGGTGCGATCCCTAGTGGTCTGGGTGTAGCGGCGTATGCGGGGCGTTGATGTGGTGCAGCACCGCATGCGCCGCATCGTCCGCAAGGCTCCAGCGCCGGTAGCGGCCGTCCTTGCGGTACGCCACCACATCGGCGGCCAGTAACGTCGCCAGCGCCTGCGTCACGGTATTCGGGGCTATCGCGGTCGCGGTGGCGATCTCGGAAACGGATGCGTCCGGTGCCGCGTGAATAGCCACCAGAATCTTCATCCGCGTCGGGTCGGCGAAGAGTTCGAATGTCCCTACCCATCCCTCAATCGCCGCACTACTGCTATGCACCGCGTTCGCAGCGACCTCACCGGGCGTCTCGTTATCCACTACCAACCTCGTGATCGGCCGACGTCATAACCGCACATGTGTGTAGCCAAACACACGTGCGGTAGGGTCGGAAACCGTCCAATACTCCGCACAGTAAGGCTACCCGTGGTCGACATCAGCAGACGACTGTTCCTGATAGGCACGGCGGGCGCAGTGCTGGCGGCAGCGGCGTGCAATGCGCCCGGAGTGGACGGTGGATCTGGAGCAAAGGACTCTCTAGCACTACTAACCGCGATGCTGCCGGAGACACTGAACCCGATTGCGGGCGCTGACAGCAATGGCATGGGCAAGATCAACGAAGGCCTACTGACGCTCGAGGGCCCAGCAGACGACCTCCCCAATCTCGTCCCGCAACTCGCGGCAAGCGACCCCGAGCCGTCAGCGGACGCGAAGACCTGGACGGTCAAGATCCGTCCCGACGTCGTTTTCTCGGATGGGACGCCGTTGACGGCCGAGGATGTCGTCGCCACGTACACCGCGATCATCGATCCCGCTACCACCTCGCCGATCGCCGGCGACCTTTCGATGCTCAAGAGCGTCACAGCTCCCGATCCCACGACAGTCGTATTTACCCTCAAGGTGTCGTATGTCGCGTTTCCGACGAAGTTACTCATCGGAATCGCCCCGGCGGCTGCCATCGTTGCCGGCCAAAAGGTCGAGGAATCCGACCTGAACCAGAACCCGATCGGCACCGGACCGTACGTCGTTGAGTCCTTCAGCAGCAGCACGTTGGTATACGTCGCCAACCCGAAGTTCCGTGACGGCGAACCAGCAATCAAGAAGATCACGTACGTCTCCACACCGGACGACAACACACGCGCACAGCAGATGACCGCCGGTGAGTACGACGGCTCAGTGCTCCCACCGCGGTTGGCGATCACATTCGAGAACTCCGACGACGTCGAGGTCATCTCGGCTACGTCGGCAGATTGGCGCGGCATTTCGCTGCCACTAGACAACCCAGTGACCTCCGACCCCGCGGTGCGGATGGCGCTGAATCTCGGTATCGACCGCCAGGGGATGGTCGACGGCATCCTGATGGGGTACGGGCGGGCAGCTTCGACCTTCATCCCGCCGCAGTACACCGACTATTACTCCGAGGACGCCGTATTCGCGTACGACGTCGATCAGGCGACTGCGATGCTGCAGGACGCTGGATGGTCAGTGGGTTCCGACGGCATCCGCACCAAGGATGGCCAGCGCGCAGAATTCAAGATCTACTACAAACCAGAGGACCGCCTGCGCAAAGACCTATCGGCGGCATTTGCCTCCGAAGCACTCAAGCTCGGCTTCGACGTCACTATCGAGGGTGCCGGCTTCGACGTACTCGAGCCACACATCCACCAGGATGCGGTGATGCTCGGTGGCGGTGACACGCCGTACGACATCGATTCGCAATTGTTCTCAATGCTGCACTCGTCGTACCCGGCCGCGGGCGCGTACTACGACAACCCCAGCCAGTACGCCAACCCAAAGATGGATGCTGCGCTGGAGAAGGGGCGCACTTCACTCACCCTGAAAGAGCGCGTCGCGGCGTACCAAGAAGTCCAGAACATTTACATGGCAGAGCCATCGATGGTTGTCCTGGTTTTCCTCGATCACACCTATGTCCAACTACGCGCCATCGCTGACGCGTGGCACGACACATCAACGATTCTCGAGCCGCATGAGCACGGCACGTCGTGGGGGCCTTGGGTCAACATCGAGCAATGGACGCCGAAGGACTAGGTCCATGCCTCCGCCCCTGACCACCGAACCAGCGCGCACTTCTGGCACCCACGCACGGTGGGGTAAGGCAGCGCGTTTGGCAGGCTGGCGTGCGCTCATCGCGGTCCCCATCACGGCCGCCGTGTCAATGATCGTGTTCTGGCTGGCCTCGATCGCCCCGTTCAATCCGCTGGCGGCCTACCTCGGACCGAGGTTCGAACGCGCCAGCCTGGAGGAACGTGCCGCGCTCGCCGAGCAACTCGGCATCGATGATTCCTGGATAACCATCTGGGGGCGATGGGCGCGCGATGTGGTCTTACATTGGGACTGGGGATACTCGCGTTCGATGGCCCGGCCCGTCGCCGACGTACTCAGTGAGCGTCTGCCCTGGACCGTCATGTTGGGTGCTGTAAGCATGACGATCGCGGTGGGATTGTCGCTCGTTCTCGGCGTTGCGGCTGCCCGCCATCCCGGCTCGCTGATCGATCGATGTGCGACCGCACTGGCGCACATCGTGCAGGGCCTGCCGCCATTCGTGATCGCGCTCGGCGCGATAGTCATCTTCTCCCTCACCCTGCAATGGCTACCGGTCGCTGGGGTCTCTCGCGGCGGCGCCGATCCGACGTGGGGATCGATCGCAACGCATATCGTCCTACCGGCGGCGGTCTTGGGCTTGTCGCAGGTGCCGTGGCTGCTATTGAACGTCCGGACCTCGGTACTGACGGCGCTGACCGAAGATCACGTCACTGCCGCCCGCGCCCGCGGTCTCCCGGACAGGACGACTATCTGGAGGCACGCACTCCCCGGAGCGCTGCTGCCGTTCGTTACCTTGATCGGCGCCCGATTGCCAGAACTGGTCACCGGGGCTGTAGTGGTGGAAACCGTCTTCGCGTGGCCGGGCCTCGCATCCGCAACTGTTGACGCTGCCGTTGAGGGCGACTTTCCGCTACTCGCTGCGGTCACGGTGCTCACCAGCCTGATGGTGCTGATCGGGTCGCTCATCGCCGACGCCGTGTACGTCCTGGTGGATCCAAGGGTTGACGATGCCTAGTCACGCAACCGACGTACTGCACAAGGCCGAGCCGAGTCTCGCCACGAGCGATCGACGTTGGCGGGACGTTCCTAGCTGGCCGTCGCGCCGACGCGCACGACGGCCGCTGTCGAAACGCGCGAGCATCGTGTGCGTGGCGATTCTCGTCGTGCTGGCGCTCTACTGCATCATCGTGCCCGCGGTCGCGGACGTCGACCCGCGCGTCGTCGATCTCTCCGCGTACCTGCAACCGCCGTCGAGCGCTCACCTGATGGGCACCGATCTACTCGGGCGCGATCTATTCGTACGCAGCGCGCAGGCGCTGCGCATTTCCTTGATGTTGGCCGCCACTGCCGCGGTCGTCTCGACGGTGCTCGGCTCGGTGATCGGTACCCTGGCCGCCCTCGCCGGTGGCTGGGTGGACAAGGTCGTGATGCGCGCGGTCGACGCGCTCAACGCGCTACCGCATCTGCTGCTCGGCGTCGTGATCGCCTCACTGTGGCGCGGAGCCTGGTGGGCGATCGTGGCGTCGATCGCGCTCACGCACTGGACCCAGATCGCACGCATCGTCCGCTCGGAAATTCTGTCGCTGCGCAATCGAGAGCACGTCGACGCAGCGATTGCTTCGGGCGCGTCACGTCGACAGGTGTGGGCGACTCACCTACTTCCTGCTGTGGTCCCGCAGGCACTCATCGCCGTCGTGCTGACCCTGCCGCACGCAGTCTGGCACGAAAGCACGCTGTCGTTCCTCGGCGTCGGACTGCCGCCGAACGATCCGTCCCTGGGCACCCTGCTGGAGGACGCGCGCGAAGGAATCCTCGCCGGCGGCTGGTGGATGCTGTTCTTTCCCGCCGTCCTACTCACTGCGGCGTGCCTGGCCGTTGCCGGCCTCGGCGGTAGTCTGCGCGATAAGTCCATTCCGAAACGAGCCGTGGAAGCCGAGGTGTCGCGGTGAGGCCCGGGCTGGAGCTCGTGGAGATGTGCGTACGCATCCCGTTACCGGGCACCCCGACGCGGTGGGTGTATCCCGCGCGGAACCTCAGCGTGACTTTCCCGGCATCCAGCATCACCGCGATCGTCGGCGAGTCGGGCTGCGGGAAGTCGGTGCTAGCGCTGGCCGCCACAAGCTTGCTGCCGGGCGGCTCACAAACGAGCGGTTCACTATTCGCGGACGGACTGGATGTCCTTAATGCCACCGAGCCCGAACTCAGCGCGGCCAGAGGCCGGCGCATCGGGCTCGTACCGCAGTCTGCGGCGACGCACCTCACGCCGGTGCGCACGATCGGTTCGGTGATGGCTGAGACGCTCAAACTCCATGGCCTGCCGTCCGCCCGTGATGACATCGCCGCGCTGCTAGCCCAGGTCGACCTAGCCCCGCAGGTCGCGGGACAGTTCCCGCACGAGGTCTCCGGCGGGATGGCGCAACGGGTGCTCGTCACGCTGGTGTGCGCACTCGAACCACCGGTGCTCATTGCCGACGAACCGACGTCGGCGCTCGACGCGCACAGCGCACGATTGGTTCAGCGGAAACTGCGCGATCAAGCTGATCGCGGATCGACGGTCCTGCTGATCACCCACGATCTACTGGCGGCTCGTTCGGTTGCCGACCGCGTGGCGGTGATGTACGCCGGACAAATCCTGGAATACGGACCGGCCAATGTCGTACTGTCCGAGCCCGCTCACGATTACAGCCGAACCTTGCTCGATGCGCTTCCAGAGAACGGTCTCAAGCCGCCCCCCGGCACGCCCTCGTCACTGGTCGATCCGGATCCGTTGGTGTGTGCGTGGCATACGCGTATCGGGGTGGAATGCGCGGCGCATCCGCTCGTTGCGAACGATGCTGGGCACTTCGTGGCGTGTTCGGAGGCTTGGTAATGCTGCGGTTGACGGACTTGAGTGTCACCTATCCCGGTGCATCATCGCCGGTGTTCTGCGGACTCAACCTCGATGTGCCCGCGGGTACGACGTACGGCGTGCACGCACCGTCAGGCAGCGGGAAGACAACCTTGTTGAAGGCGGCGGCCTTGCTTCTGCCGCTAACAAGCGGCGCAGTGGCAGTAGACGGCACCACGGTCGACGGAAAGCGGTTCGCCGTACCGCAGGATGTGCGACGCAGGATTGGCGTGGTGTTCCAGTCGCCGCGCGCCTCGACCGATACGCGACTGAGTTTGCGCGACATTATCGCCGCACCGCTATCGCACGATCGTGGGTTTTCCCGACCACGCGCGGCACGCTTCACCGACCAGATCGCGGAGTTGGCCGAACGCGTACAGCTCTCCGACGACCTCCTCGATCGCCTCCCCCATCAAGTCTCCGACGGTCAGCTGCAGCGCGCTTGCCTGGCTAGAGCGCTTGCGCTCAATCCTCGGGTCCTGATCTGCGACGAGCCGACGGCGATGCTTGACGCACCAACGACGGCGATCATCATGCGGTTACTCACCGAGCAAGCCAGCAGCGGATCGGCGGTATTACTGGCATCGCACGATCTCGCCTTGCTCGACGCGACCTGCAGTGTCGTTTCTGACAAGAAGTCGCTGATCTGGTAATCAGACGTGTGGCGTGGCAGCTTGACTTGAGCCCACCGTGATGGCCCGAATCGAGTCGTCGCCCGGGTCTGTACCTAACCGCCGCGTGGTCCCCATTTGGGTTGATCCCGACTGTCGTTGTCCGGGTCCGGGGAGCGCCGCGCCGCGCCATAGCCGAACACTAGCGCGGTCAGCGTGACCACTAGTGCCCAACCACCGACGGCGCCGCGTGCCTGCGCGCAGTCCGCTTCGACGGCATCGGCGAGCGAGTTGACATTGGTGCGCACATCACCCGTGGGGGCGCCGTCACCATTTCGCCATTCGTCGTCGGCTTGTTCATATGCCTCACGTCCAGAGACGACGTCAAACGCACCGTCGGGTCCTGGTACGTAAATGCTGGACGGGCTCGGGATCGGCTGATCTTTTGGGGAGGACAGCACGGTGGAACACTCGACGACGAACTCACCCTCGGCGTCATCAAACCGCTCGAAGTAACGAAGCGAGGGGTGCCACCACACCAGCAGGACGAGCGCGAAGACGATTGCAGCGAGCGCCAGCCCGCCGAATATCCGCTGTCGAACCGGTCTCATAGCTTCCCCGCCTTTGCTCACGACTCCCTGAGGGGGACGGCGCAGCCTGAGGCACAGTTCCATACCGAGACCCGCGGGGGCCTGACCGCTCGGATCGGTCAGCTGACCTTTGGCGTCCGCAATACCTTCTCGATCGCTTTGCCCTTGGCAAGTTCGTCGACGAGTTTGTCCAGGTAGCGGATCTGGCGCATCAACGGATCCTCGACCTCCTGCACACGAACGCCGCACACCGATCCGGTGATCAGTGAAACGTTCGGGTTCAGTCGCGCATCGGCAAAGAAGTCGCTGAACGACGTCTCCCGCGCGAGGTGCGACTCCAGTTCCGCATCGTCGAATCCCGTCAGCCAACGAATGACCTCGTGTAACTCCGCCACGGTGCGTCCCTTTCGCTCGACTTTCGTGACGTAATGCGGATAGACGGAAGCAAAACTCATCTCGAAGATGCGACTCATGTGCCCAGTATGCCGCCGAGCGAGGACGCACTGCACTCGCACCGATGCCCTCGAGTTCGGATTGCCGCGAAGTACGGCGCGGGTTAAGGACGCCTGACGCGAGCGTAAAACCTGTGTGGTTAGATTCGGTCCATGCACCGATTCATCAAACTAGGCGGCCTTGTCGCCGCTGCCGTCCTGGCGCTCAGCGCCTGCGGCGACGCACCGAGAAAGAAAGCCGAGACGCACGATGAGGCCGTCTCGAAGTACCCGGCGAGTATCGATCTCGACGAGGACTATGACCCGGACGCCGAACTCGCATTCGCCTGGCCGCTTGAGGCCACGAGTTGGGATCCGCATCAGGGTGTGTCGGACTACGACTTGACCTATCTGTTCCCGGTATACGACCGGTTGATCGGGGTCAGCCCCGATGACGAGAAGGTCCCCATGCTGGCGACGGATTGGGAGGTGTCGGACACCGCTATCACGCTGACGTTGCGCGACGGGGTTTCCTTCAACGACGGCACCCCTTCGATGCCGACGCCGTCAAAATCAACCTCGATCGGGCCCGTTCGGACGATGACAGCAAGATCAAGGAGCAACTCTCCACGATCACCGACGTCACGGCAGTGGACGAGCACACCGTGAAGATCGCGATCGATGGCAAACCCGGGCTCATCCTCGGAATGCTGACGAGTCGCGCGGGGATGATTGCCTCGCCTGCTGCCATCGAAGCCGGCACCCTGCACACCCAGCCAGATGGGATCGGCGCGTATCAGGCCGTCGACATCAAACTCGGCGATGAAGTGCGCTTCGAACGGACGCCTGACTACTGGGACCCCGACGCTCAGCGGGTGGCCGCGATGACCTACTACTACATGCCGCAGTCGCAGACTGCTGTGAACGCGCTGCTGTCCGGGCAGGTGCAGATCGCGCACATCGAGCCAGACCAGATCGGCGATGTCGATCCGAACGAGACTCCGGTGATCGCCGGCGGCTTCTCGGCCATGCAGTTCATCGAGTTCAATACCGCCGAAGAACCGTTTGACGACCCCAACGTACGGCTCGCACTCAATCTCGCGATCGATCGCCAAGGCATCGCCGACGGGCTCAATGACGGACTGTGCGAAGTCCCGATCCAGCCATGGCCGTCCTCTAGCATCGCCTACGACGAGGAGATCGGCGACGGCGCCGAAGTGTGGCCCTACGACCCGCAGAAGGCCACGGAGTTGCTCGCCGAAGCCGGTTATCCCGATGGGTTCACCTTCGACGCGATTACCTCGACGGTCTCCTACTACGCCAAACTGTCCGAAGTCATTCAGTCGATTTCAAAGACATCGGCGTGACCATGGACTTTGAGATCGCTCCCCGCCCGCAGATGGTCGAGGAGTTCTCTATCAAGAAGACCCTGCCGTCAATGGTGGCCGCTAACCCGGCCCACGTGGATCCCGAATACACGAACCTGTACGTATTCGAGGAGGGTTCGGTCAACAACCCCGGTGACTCCCTCCCGGACGATCAGCGGGATCTGCTGACGCAGGCGGCGAACGAACCCGATGACGCTGTGCGTCACGACCTGTACTCGGAGTTCATGAACTTGGTCGTGCAGGAACCCACTGGATTCATGCCGGTGTGTAATGCCGATCTGATCTATGTTCTCGATCCCGGCGTCAGCGGAATCTCGACGTACAACAACTCGGTGCGCGATCTGCGTGGTGTCGCGTATACGCCACAGTAGGTCCCTGGTAATAGCGAGGGGTGTCGCAGCAAGGAGACAATGTTTACTCCTTGACGCGACACCCCTTCGGGTTGTTAGGCGTAGCGGTTAGATTCCGATGCCCGCCGTGGCTCCGATACGGCGTAGGTGGTAGTCCGAGTCGCCGAACAGTGTTTCGACGGTCAGGATGCGTTTTAGATAGTGTCCGACGGACAGTTCGTCGGTCGTTCCAATTCCGCCATGTAGCTGCACTGCGGACTCGCCGATCACGCGGCCCAGCCGGCCCACCTGCGCCTTGAGTACGGCGATATCGCCTGCGCCGGCCCGTCCGGCCTCAGCTAGCGCCGTGGTGTACAGCAGTGTGGATCGGGCGTTCAAGTACGCCATCTTCATGTCTGCCATGCGATGCGCCAGCACCTGGAACGTTCCGATCGGCACACCAAACTGCTGGCGGGTCGCGCCGTACTCGATGGTGATCCGCAGTAACGCGTTCATCGCGCCGACAGCTTCTGCGGCCAACGTGATAATTCCGTCGGCGAACAGCGCATCGATCGCATCCGCTGAGTCAAGCACCAGCGCTTCGGCTTCGGCGTTGTCCAGGGAAACCGTCGCCGCCGCGCGACCGTCCAGCATCCGGTACTCGCGTACCGTCACACCGTCCGATGCGGTCCGAACCAGTAGCGCGGCGACCCCGTCCGCATCGCCGGTCGCGCCACTGATCCGCGCGGTGACGATCAAGTGGGAGGCCTGCGCCGCCCCGATCACGACCTCTTTGCGGCCATGTAGCCGATAGCCGGTCTCGGTCTTGCTCGCTGATGTCGCCACCAACGAGGTCGACGCGGTGCCGCGCCCTTCCTCGTGCGCGAGGGCAACCTGCGCCGAGCCGTCGACGACACCTGTGAGCAGTTCTGTCGCTGCCGCACCGCCAGCTTCCAGCACCCGCCCGCACAGTATCGCGCTCACGAACGGCTCGATGCTGAGGTATTCGCCGAGGATTTCACCAACCGCGACGACGTCGGCGATCGTACCGCCGATACCACCGACATTTTCGGCGAACGGAAGCGCGGTGAGGCCCATCTGTACGAACTGCTGCCAGGCTCCGGTCGAGTACGGCGCGCCGGAGCGAAGGAGCTCCTGACGCTGTTCAAAGGCATAACTGCGATCGAGGTACCGTGCGAGCCCGTCGCGGAGAGCTTGTTGTTCTTCTGAGTATGTGAGGTCCATATCGCTTCCGTTAACGTGCGCCGAGGGTGCGCGAAATGAGGTCGCGCTGGACCTCGTTGGTTCCGGCGTAGATGGTGGTTGCTCGGCTATTGAGGTACCACGGCATCGCGGTCAGCTCGAATTCACTGGCCACAGGTTTGATACCCGAGCCGACCTCGATCTCCTCGAGCTGACGCGGGATCGCCCCCACGCCGGCGATCCGCGTCATCAGGACCGTTAACCGTTGGGTGATCTCGCTGCCAATCACCTTGTTCATCGATGGCGTCGCGATATCGCGTCCCATCGGATGCCCGCTATGGATGAGCCTTTCGACCGCTTCGAAGGAAGTGATGTCGGCGGCGAGTTCACCTATGTCTCGTTGGAATACCGGGTCCTCGGCCAGAGAACCGCCGTAGGGTGAGGCAGCGGCTTCGGCAGCATCGCGGATGTGCACCAGATGCCGCCGCATCGCGGGCGCAGTGACATTGGCGCCACGCTCATACGTGAGTAGGTGCTTGGACACGGCCCAGCCGTCGTTCTCCTCACCGATGCGGCCCGAGACCGGAACACGCACGTTCTCGAAGAAGACCTCGCACTGCTCTTCCTCGCCGGCGAGGTTGACGATCGGGCGGATCTCCATGCCCGGGTAATCAACCCGGTCCAGCAGCAGGAAGGTGATACCGGCCTGTTTGCGTCCCTCGGTGCTGGTGCGCACGAGCATGAACATCCGGTTGGCGCGGTGCGCCAGGGTGGTCCAGATCTTGCTGCCGTTGATGACGTAATCGTCACCATCGCGCACCGCCGCGCAGCGTAACGAGGCCAGGTCGGAACCGGATCCGGGTTCGGAGTAACCCTGCGTCCAATAGTCCTTACCCGCCAAGATCCCAGGCAGGTAACGCTTCTTCTGCTCTTCGGTCCCCTTGTCGATGATCAGTGGGCCAATCATCTTCAGGCCATTAGGCAGCAGCGGCGGAAGGTCACGCCGCGCGTACTCCTCGCTGTAGATGTATCGCTGCTCGACGCTCCAACCGGTGCCGCCGTACTCGGCGGGCCAGCCTGGCGCGGCCCAGCCCTTCTCGTTAAGGATCGCTTGCCAGGCCATCGTTTGATCGAATGGCGCGAACGCGCTGGTCGTACGGCGACCGGCTTCACGAATCTCATCGGTCGGCGCAGTATCGAGAAACTCAATAACTTCGCGGCGGAATGCCTCGAGTTCTGGGTCCTGATCGAGGTTCATCTACTTCTTTCCCTTGCTGAACGCCGCGATGCGCTCCAAATAGTCCGGACCGCGCCCGGGGCTCTCCATGATTTCGTACTGCAACCCCGCGTCGAGCTGGCCGCCATCAGTCACATCGATGAGCTGCTTGTTGGCGGCATGAGAGAAGACCGAGTTCGCCACGATGCGCCCAGCGAGCTCGCTGAGATGCTGCTCGAATTCGGCAGTAGGGACGGCGTACTCCGCGAGCCCGATCCGCACCGCCTCATCGGCACCGAACATGTCCGCGGTGAACATCAGCCGCTTAGCCGTCGCCGGGCCGACACGGCGCGGCAGCCGCTGGCTCATACCCCACACCGGGGTCAAGGCCCACTTCGAGTGCGTATCGCCGAAGCGAGCGTCCTCGGATGCGACGATGAAGTCGGCGGCGAGCGCGACCTCCAGTGCGCCGGTGTAGCAATGTCCGTGTACGGCGGCAATCACCGGCTTGGGCAGTTTCTCGAGCATGCGCAGAGTCTCGCTGTGCCAGCCGCGCGACGGCACTGCCTCTCCGGCAGCGATATCGTCGAGGTCGTGACCTGCTGAGAAGCACTTACCTGCCCCGCGGAGTACCACGCAACCGATCGAGTCATCACCACGCAGGTCTTCGATATGCGCACGCAGTTCAGCGAACATCGCCACGGTGAGCGCGTTGAGTTTGTCCGGACGGTTCAGCGTGAGCATCGTCCAGCCGTCGCGATCCTCGCGAACCACCAGTGTTCCCTCGTCAGCCACCTGTGTGTCTCCCCTCGTCTCAAGCACGCCGCTGCGCCGAATTCGCCCGACGCAGTCAGCCTGTATGAAGTTGACATGCCAGTCAAGTATGGCTCAACACTCGCGACCCACGTCGACCGCGCCGTGTCACCATCAGCCTGAGCCAGGTGACCCGAGCTGCTCGCCCCACTGCGCCAGCTCGGCCGCGACCTGCTGGTGACCAGCGGCCGCCAACCTGAGGCAATACGCGTCTACGAATTCGACGTACAGCGCGACGAGATGCCGCTTGAGCAGCACAATCGCCTCGCTTTCGTCGCGAATGCCAGCTACCCGCCAGCGCATCGCGGCTGCGACGACCTCACGCCCACGACCGGTGTACCAGGACGCCGCGTCGTCATTACGCCCGATCGCTCCGGTCTCCAATGTGTACCCGAAACGCACCGGGAACAGCACTGCTTTGGTCACTGCTCTGACTCCGTCCGCAACCAACTCGGTTGGCGCGCGTAACGCGCGGCGGAAAGCAGCGTCGAACTTCCTTAGCGCGAACTCGGCGGCCTGCACGATGAGGTCATCATGCACCGGAGGGGTGGCACCGAAGCGAATGTCGTCGCCATGCAGCACTACACCGGACTCAAGCAGATCGAGTCGGTCGAGTTCGGGTAACCGTCCTACGTCTCCGATGCCGTTATGCACGCCATCGACGTCAGCCCAGAACACCGACAGCCGGTCGGCCAATGCAGACGTGGTGCGCGAGGACACGACGGCCTTAACGCGATCGACCCTCGTTGCGATATCGGGATCGACGACAATCAACGCCAGGTCGACGTCACTCACCAACGGCGCAAAACCGCCGTGGGCCAGACTGCCGAGCGTGTACGCCGAGCGCAGATTCGGCCCGAGTTCTTCCCGCGCCGCGACCAACGCTTGACGCACCACCTCATGCGCCTCGCCGCACCGCGACATTGACGAATGCTCAGTCATCCATGCAGCATAGGTGCCCGCTCATCACGCTGAGTTCAGCGCTGCGCAGTGATTCCTGTCAGAGACGGTCCGTAGCATCGCGGGTATGACGAATTGGGAACCGATCCTCGCGGCCGTGACCGAAGCACTCAGCGGCGATAAGGACAGTGGGCGTCAGCAGCTCACCGCCTGTTGGGAGACGACGAGCGATGATGATCAGGCCCAGCGGTGTGTCATCGCGCATTACCTAGCCGACTTGCAGGACGACCTTGCCTACGAAGTCGCGTGGGATGAACGTGCGCTCGCCGCGCACCCCTATGTCAGTGACGCGGACCTGACGCCGGTGGGGATCGCTGACGCGGCCGCACTCGCGCCCAGTCTCCATCTAAATCTCGGCGACGGGTATCTGCGGCAAGAACGGTTCGAGGACGCTGAACGCCAACTGCACCTCGGCCTGGCTCGCGTGCACACCCTCGCAGACGACGGATACGGGCAACTGATCCGCAGCGGACTCGACCGCCTTGCCGAGCGCTTATCGGCGGGAACGGCGGCGAATCCTGCGCTCGGTCGCTAGTGAGGGAGCGCAGTCGCGCGCCGCGAGCGTTAGGGCTTCGTCCACGAGATCGTGTGACGGAAGGCGAGTCGGTGACGTATCTGGGCGCCCGGCATCGCCTTCCTGAGGATCGTCCTGATGTGCGCGAACGGGACGGTGGGGTCTTTAACAGGAAAGCTGTCGGTCTGCGGAACCTGCTGCGCCTTGGGCGACTTGATCAGTCCGATCACTGGAGTCGTCACCATGGCTGCGACGTCCCAGCAGAGGTCGCGCAGCCCTGCCAATGGCGCCAAACCCACACATAGGAATCGGCCGCCGGGCGCGAGCCGTTCGGCGACCTCAGACAACGCCTCATCGACGTCCAGGTGGTGCAATACGGCGATCATCGTGATCAGGTCCGCGCCATCTGGAATTCTGCCGCCGTCTGTCACCGATACGTTCGGGAGTTTCGCGCATCGTTGTGCGGCAGTCGCGCGCATCTGCGGCGAGGTATCCATCGCTATTACCTGGGTGAACCGCGGCGCCAACGAGGCCGCCAATTTGCCCTGTCCGCAGCCCACGTCGACGGCAAACTCCCGGCGTCCGGGCAAATTGCGCAGAATCCACGGATGAAAGAAGTCGTTGTGGCTCCACGGGTGTCGCCGATTGAACTCATCCAGCCCGTTCACGGCACCTTGAACGACGTCGGGGATCCGGGCGCGCGAACTCACGTCACCAGCCTACGGCGCCACCTCGCCGGCGTCCGTGCCGTTCGCTAGGCGCGTCACCTCACCGCTAGGTTGTGGGTATGCCGAGTTACACCGAGCCGCAATGGAGTCGGTCCGCGCTCGTGCTGATCGATGTCCAGAATGACTTCGTCGAGCCGAACGGCGCAATGCCCGTGCCGGGCACGGCCGAGTTGCTACCTCAACTCACCGCGCTCGCCGATGCCTTCCGCAGCACGCACCGACCCGTCGCTCACGTCGTGCGGTTGTACGTGCCGCATGGCAGCGACACCGATCTTGCACGACGCGCGTCGATCGAGGCAGGTACGCAGATCGTCGCACCGCACACCCCTGGCTCGCAGATTCCGCAACCGCTTCTCCCGCGGCGTACGGCGCTCGATTCCGCGCTACTGCTTAGCCATGCGCCGCAGATCGTCGGCGCTCGCGAACGCATCTATTACAAGCCGCGGTGGAGCGCGTTCTACCGAACGAGCCTGGATGACTGGCTGCGCGCGTGCGAGGTCACCACCGTCGTCGTCGCGGGATGTAACCTGCCGAACTGCCCACGGGCGACTCTGTTCGATGCCAGCAACCGGGATTACCGTGCGGTGCTGGCCGCCGACGCGACCTCGCAGTCCACGCCCGAACGCCTGGCCGATCTTGCCCTTATCGGCACCGAGGTTTGGACGACGGACGCGATCGTAACCGCGATCGCTCAGGCGGCCTGACGTTCTCGCGCACGGCGTACGACGGCCCGGCCCGGCACAGCCAAGATGACCGCGAGCACCACCGCCGCTACCCCTAATCCAGCCACGGTCTCGGGCTGCTCCATGGTGTTAGGGCCCCAGATCAGAGACAGGATCGTGCCACTGGAGTACCCGACGTACACCGCGATATAAAACATCGAGATCAGCGCGCCACGGCGATCCGGTGGGGCCAATAGGTCGGACACCATGACTCCGGAGGTCATCGCGAGGCCGGTACCTAGCCCGATTAGCGCCGTAGCCGGGATCACCCAGAGCCATCCGCCCGGCTGCACGGCCAGCACGCCAAGGGCGCACCCTGCTGCTCCGGTAGCTCCGGCGAGCCATCCACTCACCGACGGCCCTAGGCGCTTCGCGATGCCCGCGGCCACCACGGCACCAACCTGTACCACTAGCGCGCTAATCCCCAAGATGACGTAGACCTGGTCGAATCCTGCATTCCCGATCTGAATGGGGAACCCCAGGATCGACAGCATTGCGAATGCGTAGACACACAACCCGCACGGCACCAAATACCAGACGTAACCCGCGCGCGTTCCGGTCGGCAGGCCAATCTGGATCCGGCCGGAGCGCTGCCGGGTCATGGTCTCCGGCAGCACGCGGGCGACGAGGATCCCAGGAATCAGTAGCGCCAGGATCACCAGGATGGTCAGCGCATGCTTCCACGGCAGCCACTGCACGAACAGCGCCGACAGGAACGGCCCGATGCCGAATCCCAATGCCTGGAATGCGCTCGCCCGCGCTGCGGCGCCCGCGGCGTTCTTGGTGCCCACGAGCTCCCGCAACCACACGGTGCCGACGGTGAACACGGCCCCAGAGGCCAAGCCCTGCACAAACCGCGCGATCAGGATCATCGGTTCGCCGAGCGAAGCGGCGGCCAACAGACCGATCAATGACACGACGATCAGGCACATCGACGGAACTACCACACGCTTGCGGCCGTACCGGTCCGAAAGCGGACCGCCGAAGACAAACGCGAACATCAGCCCGATCGCGTACACGGTGAAGAACACGGTGAGCATCGTGGTGCTCAATTCGAGTTCTCGGGTGTACAGCAGCATGATCGGCGAGATGCCCTGCGCGGAGTACCCCACTGCGAACAGTGCGAAGCACATCAGCCACTGTTGACGCCGCGAACCGACGCCATCTTCGCTGCGTTCCGGAACGGTCATCGGCCGACCTTATCGCCGTACCGACACCAGCGACGAGGGGGTTCTCCCCCACCTCGAGCGATGCCGTCTACAAGACGGAAAATCCCTCCGCGAGTTGCCCGCGACCGGTGAGCGCGAACAGGATTTCGGCGGCGCGGGTTGGGCCGCTCAACGGTATTGCCAGTTGTGCCGCATCCACGGCTGATATGGCGAGTTCCTTCGGAGTGCTTTGGCGGGTCGCCGCAGCGAGATCAAGTCCGTGCACCGTTAACTCGAATGCGCGGGTCGGCAGGTAGTCCAGCAGGGTTATCGCGCCGACCGGCGTCGTGGCCACGGCGTCGTCAGGCTCCGCATTCACTAGCGCCAGCACTCGGTCTGCGATCTCACCAATGGCAGTGATCGGGTCGTCGCCGAGTGCAATTCCAGCAGCGCGCCCACGCTCGGTGACCGCAACGGGGTCGGCTAAGCCCGCACGCGTGGCGATGAAGTACTCACTCGGGCCGCGCAGCGATATCGCCTCGGGCTCTGCGGCCAGATAGGTCTCGATCGTCTGAAAGGCGCGCGCCGAATGGCCCAACAACGATCGGACGTCCCACTCGCCGAGTCCGGGCGCGTCCAGCACGTCCGCGCTGGCACCGCTGACAACCGTCAGATATCCGTCGGCGGCGGTCGTGAACCACTCACGAGGGGTCATGGGAGTCAGTATCTGGCCAATCGCCCGCGTGCGCTAGTCCGATCATCACTAGTAGTTGCGAACTGTCGCCAAGCGGCCCAAGATCGGTGGCTACGCCCGTTGTGGGCGCAGGTTACCGACAGATGGAGATTCGCATGACGACATACGTTCTGGTCCACGGCGCCTGGGGCGGCCCGCACCAATTCGGTAAAGTCCGCCGGCTCCTGCAGGCCGCAGGGCACGAGGTATTCACACCGTGCCTCACCGGGATCGGCGAGCGTGTGCATCTGACCGGACCGCAGGTCAACCTCAGCACCCATGTCACCGACGTCGTCAACAGCGTGCTCTACGAAGATCTCGACGACATTGTGCTGGTCGGCTACTCGTATGGCGGCATGGTCGTGACCGGGACACTCGATCACATCGGGGACCGAGTGCATGACCTCGTCTACCTCGACGCGTTTGTCCCTGCCGACGGCCAGAGCGCTCGCGCTCTACAAGGAGCCGGCAGACTAACTGCGCCGATCACGATCGGCGCAGACTGGCTGGTCAGCCCGGCGCCGCGCACGTACGACGATCCGGCGGACGCCGAATGGCTCGGTCCGCGCCGTACGCCGCATCCGGCCGCCTGCTTCACTGAAGCAGTCCGACGCGCGCGACCGATTGAGGACGAGGCGTTCAGCCTCACGTACATCAGGGCCGTGCAGGACGACGCGGCGGGCGGCGTGTTCACCGCCGCGGGCGCACATGCCAGTGATAGCCCGCGATGGCGTTACCGCGAGGTCGACACAAACCATATGATCCCGACCAACCGCCCGCAGGTACTCGCCGAGTTGCTCCTGGAACTCCCCGCGGCGTAACCACCCTGGATGTCAAGCAAGCACGCGTAACAACGCGCCATCATTGACCAAGCGGGCCACACCCACCGGTCATCGACCAACGATGGCGAGACCGAGTGGGGTGCGGCGGCGGAGGTTAGGCGGACGCCGGACCGTCGACGTTCACTGTGGGTACGCCGGTGCCACAACGCACCAAGACCGCTTTCGAGACCGACTCCCCCGGGTTCGACTCGCGGTGCACTGCCCCCTTGGGCACACGAATGAAGTCACCGGCCTTGGCCTCCACCACGGTCTCGCCGTTCGGGCCGGATTCCAGGCGCATCGTCCCTTCGACCACGTAGATCGTGGTCTCGTGCTCGCCATGGTGATGCCACCCCGACACGGCCTGCGGCTGGGTGTCGACCGTACCGGTCCACATCCCTTCCGAGTTGTTGGCCAGGCGTCGGTGCATACCGGGCGTCGGGTCGGCATCGGTCAGGTCGTCGCCCTGGATGAAGGCGACCGGCTCTGCTGGGTTATGCGAATTCTGTTCAGCGCTCATGCTGTCATTCTGCCCTGTCTCAAATTTATCCGTGGCGCGGCTGTCGACGTTCGAGTGCACTCTGGGCCGTGCGACGCCATTCGATCCGCGAACGTCTGTACGGACGGCCGCCAGCGCGCACGTCGACACCTACAACCACACGAACGACGCGACAGTGCTCAACGCCGCGATGAGCGCGGACGTCGACCGCTGCGATCAAGATGAACCGGCACGACGTGCGGATGTAGGTTCATCACGGCATCCGCAGACCCCAGCTCCGCGAGCTCCTGCAGAATGACACGCGTCGGCGTCATGACCTGCAGATCGCCACCATTACCGCGATCGAGCACCTGCTGGACCGGTAACCATTCGGACGCAAGCGCCTCAGTGGTGGTGTTCTGCGGCGATCGCGGGTCGCCCACCGGCAGATGCGCCACCATGAAATGCACCTGGAACCGTTTCGGGAACCCGGGCGGCGTCGTCCAGTCGTCCCACGGCAACAGTTCGGCGGGATCCAGGCGTACCCCGGTCTCCTCATGCACCTCTCGAAGCCCGGTCGCCAGGATCGTGCGTACTGCCAGGCGGGGGTCATCTGCGGCGGCCACAAACGTGGACCCGCCCCACACCGAGACGAGTTCGGAGAGCACATCGTCATCGACGTCGGCCGGATGCTGCGCATCGACAGGGTCGATCCGCCCGCCAGGGAACACGACGGCTCCCGGCGCGAAATCCATAGTGGACACGCGGTGTTGAATGAACACCTCAAGCCCGTCCTCGCCATCGCGAACCGGGATCACGCTGACCGCCGAACGCGGCACAACGCCCGGCGTGATCCCGCGGACCATCGCCACCCGGCGTCCGCCCAGGTGAAGTTCAGCGGCGCGTTCACGTTCCAGAACATCGTCGAGGTATTCGGGTGCCGGATCGAGCACTTCGAAGCCGAGTCGCTCGTAGAACGGCGCATTCCACGGCACATCGGCAAAGGTCATCAAACTGATACCGGTTCCGCCGCGGGCCTCGATCGCTTCACAGACCGCGTACGTGAGCGCCGTCCCCAACCCGCGTCGCAGGTGATCGGGATGGACGGCTAGTTGTTCGAAGTGGAAACGCCCGTCGCGCTCGAGAACGTGCGCGAATCCGACGACTGGGTCACCTACCACCAGGATGAAGCCGCCTTGCGCGGCACGCTGTTCTCCGGTTGGCGGAGTGCCCCAGTGGCTTATCGGCATCAGCGGTGCGAACAGTTGGTCCGCCGCGGCCTCGATGGCCTGCAGGAAGGGTAAATCCGATGGGTCTGCCGGGCGCACCACGGCGTCGTTCTCACTCATCATGCGCTCCCCTCAGCGCCGAAGTTCGCGGGCCTGGGCCACGCGCCCTCGCTGGCCATGCGTCGCGCCTCATCTAGGGACACGACGTCAGCCGAACCGCCGGTCATGCTCGGATCGATCGACGCGTACTTACGGATCTCTAGTTTGGCAATCTGGTTGCGATGCACCTCGTCCGGACCGTCTGCTAGACGCAGCAACCGCGCCATGGCGAGGGCAGCGCCAAGGAAGTGATCGTTCGCCGTACCGCCACCGCCGAACAGCTGAATTGCCCAATCCACAATCTGCTGCGCCATCCTAGGAGCAGCGACCTTGATCATCGCGATGTCCTGCTTGGCCCCCTTATTACCGACCGTGTCCATCATTTCCGCGGCACGCAAGGTCAGCAGACGCGCTTGCTCGATCATGATCCGCGACTCGGCAATACGTTCCTGCGTCAAGGTCTGCTCGGCGAGCGGACGACCGAACGGGGTGCGCTGCTCTGCCCGCCGGCACATCCGCTCCAACACTCGTTCGGACAGACCGATCAGCCGCATGCAGTGGTGTATCCGTCCGGGACCGAGACGCCCCTGCGCGATTTCAAAGCCACGGCCCTCACCAAGCAACATGTTGCTCGCCGGAACACGCACGTTGTCGAACACGACCTCCGACGCTCGATCGGGCACGCCATAGAACCCCAGGACGGGCAGTGACCGAATCACTTCCACACCTGGAGTGTCTTTGGGCACCAAAATCATCGACTGACGCTGGTAGGCGTTCGCATTCTCGGGATCGCTCTTACCCATGAAGATGATGATCTTGCAGCGCGGGTCGGTGGCTCCCGTGGTGTACCACTTACGTCCGTTGATGACGTACTCGTCGCCATCGCGGATGATCTGGCTGCCGATATTAGTGGCATCCGAGGATGCGACCAACGGTTCAGTCATCGCGAACGATGAGCGCATATCCCCAGCCAGCAGGGGTTCTAGCCACTGTTGCTTCTGCTGGTCGGTGCCGTAGCGCAGCAGGGTCTCCATATTCCCGGTATCCGGCGCCGCGCAGTTAAACACCTCGGGCGCGAGGGTGCTTCGACCCATGATCTCGCACAGCGGCGCGTATTCACGGTTCGTCAGCCCCTCGGCAGATTCAGCGGCCGGCAACCACAGGTTCCACAGACCCGCCTCACGGGCGAGCGGCTTGAGCTTCTCGATCACCGGGTAGGTCTGCCACGGCCCGAGCCGCTCAGCCTCCAGGTAGTACTGCCGTTCGTTCGGATAAATATGCTCTGCCATGAAGGCCTGGAGCTTCTGGGCAAGCTCGGCCGACCGCTGCGTGGTGGTATCGCTCATCGTCGTGTCCCTTTCCGGTCCTGCTTACCGATCATGCCGCGTGCCTCCAGGCGGTCGTACGCCGGTAGCAACAACGCTGTAATTACCGGGGTCGCACCGTAAGAAACTGCGACATAGCCCCGATCGGACCGGTTTCGTCGTGCAGGATGCTGTGCGTCAAACCCAAACCGTTGGCCCCGAACGACACTGACGTGTCGAAGCCGAGCCACTCACCAGCGGGCTGATTAAAGAAGTGCGCAGTCAGGTCAACGTTCGGGAACGCGACTATATCGGGAGACTGGCGCACAGTGAAACCGTTGGCGATGTCGATGAGTCCGCTGACGCGGGCCAGCGGACTCACCGCCTCATCTCGAATCAGGGGGACTTTGGCTCGCACCCAATACGCGGCACGGCCCGGCTCATACTGGTGGCGGTACGCATCGGCTGAGGCGATGAACCCGCCCGGCCAGACCTCGCTGGGGCTCCACGCCGGCATCTGCGTCCGCGGTGGGATCGAAGATAGCGCGGTCCCGGCGTACGCCCCCGTATCGCCGCCGGCCATCAGCCAGGCCCGCAGCAGCACGATGTCTCGGCCACCGTGCGCTAATGCTGCCTCTACCAACTCGATCGTCCGACCTGGGCGCACCACCCGTACATCGATGGTCATATCGCCCACAGGGACGGTCCCAAGGATGTCGTACGACAACCGACCGATCTGCAGACCGTCGTCCCGCCGCGTATCGCGGTCGCGCTCGATCTCGTGCACCAGCAGACCGAGCGACGGACCGATGTGCTGCTCGTCGAGCGACCATGCGCCAGTCGTGTGTTCACCCGCGCGATAGGTCGATTCGTCGAGGCGCTCGAAGTACGCCAACCTGTGTCCTCCCCGTATGCGGTGCCAGCACCGCTTCCAGTTACTGCTCGTACAGGTCGCCGTACTGCACGCGCATGACCTTCTTGTCGAGTTTGCCCACGCTGGTGCGCGGCAGGACGTCGACGATTTCAAGGTGGTCGGGCAACTGCCACTTCGCGAACTTGCCGACGAGTACCTCCTGCACCTCCGCCAGCGTTACTGGGTCGGCGGGATCGGTCACCACGATCGCGACCGGGCGTTCCTGCCACTTCGGGTGACTGATTCCCACGACCGCGGCGTCGCGAACCTTCGGATGGCCAAGGATCGCGTTCTCCATATCGATCGACGAGATCCACTCCCCGCCGCTTTTGACGACGTCCTTGATCCGGTCGGTGAGTTTCAGGTACCCGGTGTCCGAGATCATTCCGACGTCGCCTGAGCGCCAGTAGCCCTCATGGAATCGTGCTGCGGACTCCTCAGGCGACTCTTGCAGATTATGGTATTTCTCGATGATCCAGGGGCCGCGCAGCAGTACTTCGCCCTGCGCCGAACCGTCGTGCGGTAGATCCTTGTTGTCGGCGTCCACGATCCGGAAGTCGACGCCACTCAGCGGCAGACCCTGGTAACGCTTGAGATCCCAGCGCTCCTCTTCGCTGAGTTTGTCGGCCAGCGACGGCTTCATACCGAGGTTGCACGCGACCATCGGAGTCGTCTCCGTGGCACCGTAGCCGTGAATTACATCGGCGCCCGTGTAGTCGTAGAAGTCACGCATCATTGAGATCGGGGGCTCGGTGGCGCCACAGATCAACCGCGCCTTGCTGAGATCCGGGTAGTCGTCAAGCGTCTTGATGTAGTTGATCATCGGCTGGAAGATCGCCGGTGCACCCGGCGCGACGGTCACGTTCTCGGACACGATGGCGTCGACCAGCATTCCGGTGTCCTCCGCGCTGTACTGCCCCGGTAGGACAACCTTTGCTGCGGTCATGACAGCAGCCTGCGGCAGACCCCAGCATGATGCGTGGAACATTGGCGTGATCATCATGACCGCGTCCTCGCGGTTCATCCGCACGGCCAGCGCTAGGGAACTCGAGTGCAAGTAGATACCGCGATGCGAGTAGTACACGCCCTTCGGGGCACCGGTCGTGCCGGTCGTGTAGCAGGCGCTGTACGCCGAGGTCTCGGCGATCATCGGCCAGTCGTACGTCGTCGATTCGGCGCGCACGAGGTCCTCGAAGTGCACCACGTTCCTCAGGCTGGTGCTGATCTGATCGAGCGGCTTGTCGCTCATCACGATCCACTTTTCGACACCGGTCGCGACCTCGGCAAGCTTCTCGGCGATCGGCAGCAGAGTTTCATCGACGCACACGAATCGCGCATTCGCGTGGTTCGTGACGTACCCGAGGTCTTCGGTGGCCAGTCGCAGGTTCATCTGCAGCATGACCGCGCCGATACCGGGAATGGCCCAATACAGTTCCCAATGCCGGACACTGTTCCAGTCGAGCACGCCGACGACGTCACCTGGCTGCGCTCCCAGCGAACTCAGCATGCCCGCGATCTGGGCAGAACGCTGCCAACAGTCCGCGTAGGTGTACCGCTGCCACTGCCCGTTTGAATCGCGGTAGGCGATTTCCTGCTCCGGGTAGGTCCGCGCCGCGTGCCGCAGCAGCGTGGTCGTATTGAGTTGGTAGTGATCGCCGTGGGTGGCGGGCATTCCAGTGACGAGTTCGTACATAGATCAAGTCCGTTCGACGTGTGGTGCGGTGTGCTCCATGAAGTATCTCAGCGTGGCGATGAACGTGTCGCGCTGCTCGGAGTGAACCCAGTGTCCGGCGCCTTTAACCACGACCTTGCGTACCGCCGGAAAGTATTCGCGCATGCGTTCGCCGTACTCGGCGCGGACATAGTTCGACTTTCCCCCTGATACCCACAGCACCGGCCCGTCGTACGAGGCGAGATGCTGCGGAAACGAGCCGATATTTACCAGATCACGCCGCAGCACATCCAGGTTCGCCTTCCAGGTGAAGCCGCTCGAGGAACGAATGAGGTTCTGCAACAGGAATCCACGGATCGTCGCGTTCGGCACCATGCTCGCGAGGGTCGTGTCGGCATCCGCACGTGTGGCGACCTGGTCCAGATCGATTGCAGCGAGGCTGTCGAGGTAGTGCCTGAACTCGGACATATCGGCGTGCTCAACCGGAGCAATATCCACGACGCCCAGACGCTCGACGAGATCCGGGTGGCGTAATGCGATCACCATCGCGACCTTGCCGCCCATCGAATGGCCGATCACACTGGTTCGCCCGACTCGCTCGCGCAGCGTTGCGGCGACCGTGTCGGCCATGTCGACGTAGTCAACACTCTTGGTCCACGCGGACTCGCCGTGGTTCGGTAAGTCGATGAGCGCCGATCCATAGGTCGGCGCGAGTGCTTTAGCAACGCTCAGGAAGTTCTTGCCTTGCCCGTACAGTCCATGTAAGAACGCGATCGTCGGTCCGTGCCCGGCGACCGTCGTCACGTGTACTTTGGCCCGATCAGACATGCCCTTAGCGTAGTGGGCCAGGAAAACTCCTAGCCCCGGCCCGCTTGGGTACACAGGCATACCTTGTTGCCCTCGGGATCGGCGAGGACGACAAAAGCTGGGGCGTGCTGGTCGTCGACAATCACGCCGCCGGCCGTGAGCGCCGCGGCGATCCGCTCATCCAGCGTGTCCTCCGCTACCCAGAGGTCGTAATGGAAGCGCTGGCGCGGTTCGGGGTGCGGTTCGGTGGCTTGCAACCACAACCGGGGCACTCGCCCGTGCGGATCGGTGATCATGTCTTCGACGAGCGCATCGCGCGAGCCGGCCAACACCACGGCCCAGAACTCGCCGACGGCGCCGTGCGAACTTGCATCCAGGACCACGCCTAGTTCGGTCAGCACCCGCGGGTCGGCGGCGATCCCCTTCGCTGCCGCGATCTGACTGATCTGCGCCGCGAGGTTAAGATCTCTCTCAGTGACCGCTCCAACGTCGTGACTCATCAACCGCACGTCCAGGTACGGGTAACTCAGGCTCAGGTCTGGATGGTGATTGGCTGCCTCCGCGGCCACGGTGATGTCAGCGACGAGCGCGGCGCCGGTCACGAAGTCGCCAGTGCGGAACCGCGCATGCAATTCGCGGGCAAGGTAGCGCCAATCGGGCAGGTCCGCCGCGCGTATCTCGGTTGCCGTTAACTGTCCCATTCCTCGATCCTCCCAGCCTGTGCGGTGCTGCGCCACCGTCGCCACCTGGCACGATGGACCCGATGATCTTCGACTTCCTGGTGATCGGCGCCGGCGCGGCTGGTTGTGCTGCGGCCAGTCGCCTTGCCGAGAACCCGCGGGCGCAGGTGCTACTACTGGAGGCTGGCGGACGCCACGCCCCTGCGGCAACGCACGTGCCACGGGCGATGCCGTTTGCGTTGCGCTCGGCTGCCCTGACCAGCTACCCAACCCTCGGCCCGCGCGACGCAGACGTCGGGTACTGGGTACGTGGACGCGGTGTCGGCGGTTCGACACTGGTGAACGGAATGATGTACGTCCGCGGTGAGGCGGCGGCGTACGAGGAGATCGAGTTCGCGGGGAACCCGGGGTGGGGCTGGTCGGCATTCGGTGATGCATTCGAGAAAATCGAGGCACGTCTGCGTCCGAGCCGCTCGACGCTCAACGCACTCGATGAGCTCGCACTGGCGGCAGTGGCCGCCACCGAAGTCCCGATCGTCGCGGACATCAACGCACTCGAGGGTCCACGAGCCGGCGCGATGCCCGCAACCATTCACCGAGGTGTACGGCGCAGCGCGGCGGTACTGCTGAAATCGGCCGGCCCAAACTTGCGCGTATTACCGGGGACGACGGCGCAAACCCTGCTATGGCAGGGATCTCGGATCATCGGCGCTCGGGTCCGCCGTGGAAATACGCACCGCGAGATCCACGCACGCAACGTCGTGGTGTGCGCAGGCACGATCGAGACACCCGTGCTGCTGGAACGCTCGGGCATCGGTCGTGCCGACGTACTGCACGCCGCCGGAATCCCGCTGCGCGTCGCTAGTCCGCGGCTCGGGGATCGAATCACCGAGCAGCGCGGCGTCGGGCTGCAGTTGCGGCTGCGTTCGGACGTCGCGGATGCGATGGAGCTCGGATCGAATAAGGCGATTGCGCGTCACGCGGTTCGGTACGCGTTCGGTCGCGGCGGCGCGATCGCGCGGCCCGCCTACGACGCCGTCGCGCTCATGGCTCTCGGTGGCGCCGCCGTGGACACTCAACTGCTGATCGCGCCCTTCGCGCTCGCCTCAGGCGGCATCTTGCGACCGGCAGACTACCCAGGCATGCTGCTCGCCGGATACCCGTTGCGCTCCACGACCAGCGTGTCGGTACACGTCAATCCGGCTGATCCGTTTGCCGAGCCCATCATCGACGCTTCGGAGCCGTTGTCCGTGCACGACCAGAACGCGCAGCAGGCCACGCTCGCTGCGCTACGTCGGATCGCCGCCACCGGCGAACTGCGGGAATTGGTCACGGGCGTCGATCACGCTGGGCTGGACGGTCCCGGATCGTCGATTTATCACGCTGTCGGCTCGGCCGCGATGGGTCCCGATGCCGATGCTGCGGTCGATCACGACCTGCGAGTGCGTGGTACCGAGGGGCTACATATCGCCGACTTGTCAGTGCTGCCGCACCATCCGAGCGGCGGTACGGCGGCCGTGGCGATGGCGATCGGCTGGATCGCGGGCGGTCGCATCGCTGCTACTGACGCGACCGAGCAGCGTTGACACCGCTCCCCGCTTGCATTGCAAAACTCTGCCTACTCGACGCGCGTCACTCGACTGGTGCGCAGTCCTGGCCGCATCCCTCGGCGTCCACCGGCGCATCTGCGTGTGACGCCGGGCGGTGCAGTACGGCGGTGCGCGGCGTCATCAGAAAACCCTCGCCGTCCACCCGCGCCGTACCGTCGGCGAGCAGGGTAAAACCGCGCGGTTCGCGCGGCGGACATAACAACGTGACGGCCGGATTCTGCGCGATATTACCGGCGGTCCCCTTGCTCTGCGTAGGGATGTGCACGCCATCCTCATCGACCGTGACCTCGACGCACACCACCTTGACGCCGGCGGCTCCGACAGACAACAAGTAAGCGGTATCGAAGTCGTCCAGGGCCTTCGCGAGGTCTTCGACCTTGACCGGGATGCTCATGGAAGTCAGCGTACGCCGCGGCCGTACCCTGATGCTGCTATGCAATGCGACTACTTCGACGCCAACGCGTGCCGCTCCTGCTCCCTCATGGGGACGCCGTACGAGGAGCAGTTGCGGCGCAAAGACGCGGCCGTCCGCGGGGTCCTCGCCGCGCATATCGACCCGCAGATGTGGCTGGCGCCGTACCGCAACACCGAATCGGGCTTCCGTAACAAGGCGAAGTTGGCTATCGGTGGCACCATCGCAACACCGACGCTGGGAATCCTGGATCACGGACTCGGGGTCGATCTGCGCGACTGCGGGCTCTACGAACCCGCGCTGGCGTATACCTTCGCCGACCTCGCCACCTTCATCACGACGGCTCGACTCGCGCCGTACGACCTGGCTACCCGACGCGGTGAACTGAAGAACCTACTGGTCACCGTCTCACCTGACGGCGAGGTGATGCTGCGCTTCGTCTTGCGCTCGCAAGAGCCGATTGCCCGCATCCGCAAATACCTGCCCGGTCTGCTCGCGGCGTGCCCAGCGATTGTCGCCGTGTCGGCGAATATTCTGCCGGAGCATAGAGCAGTGTTGGAGGGTGATCGCGAGATCCCGCTCACCGAGCGTGAAACGTTGTCGATGCGCCTCAACGACATCACGATGCACGTGCGCCCCCAATCGTTCTTCCAAACCAGCACGGATATCGCCGCGGCGCTCTACCGCCAGGCGGCCTCGTGGGCGGCCAACCACCGGCCGCCGGACGCCTGGGACCTGTACTGCGGCGTGGGCGGGTTCGCCCTTCACCTCGCTGCTGAAGGCATTGCGGTCACTGGGGTGGAAACATCAGGCGAAGCGATCGCCAGCGCCAGCCTCAGCGCCGCCGACGCGCAACTCGATGCGCAGTTCGTCGCGGCCGACTCCCTGTCGTTCGCTGCGCAACACGGCGCGCCCGGCCTTGTCGTCGTCAATCCGCCACGTCGAGGGGTCGGGGATCTGGCTGCGTGGCTCGAGCACAGCACGGTCAGCCACATCATCTATTCCTCCTGCAACGCCGCGTCACTGGCCACAGACCTCGACGCTATGCCGTCGTATCGCGCCCGTGCTGCGCGACTGTTCGACATGTTTCCGCAGACCGACCACCACGAAGTGATGGTGCTGCTGCAGCGCAGGTAGGTTCGGAGGTGCAGTGATAGTGAATCGGCTGCCGGCGCCGCCGGCCGCACGCAGTCCAGTGAGGAGCAAAACATGGCTGAGCAGGGTGAGATCCGGTCGGTATGGGATCAGGTCGAGGAGATTAAGAAGGACCTGGAAAACCTGAGCATTGATCAGACCAAGGCCGTTGTCGATGCCAACGAGGACGGCGTCATGGTCATCGATATCCGCGAAATCCAGGAGCGTGTCGACTCCGGCGCGATCCCAGGATCCACCCACGTCGCGCGAGGAATGCTCGAGTTCTGGGCCGACCCGAAGTCTCCGTACTACCGCGACTACTTCACCGCGGACAAGCGGTACGTGCTCTACTGCGCCGGCGGCGGAAGGTCTGCGCTCGCAGCTAAGGCGCTCAAAGACATGGGCTTCGGCAACGTTGCGCATGTCGAGGAAGGCTTCACCGGGTGGGCAAAGGCGGGGATGCCGGTGGAAGACGTTGCCTCGACGAGCCGCTGGATCCGTCGCCCTAAGTCATAGCGTCGCCGGTGTGGCCGAGCGCGCCCACGGCACTGACGCCTGACGAACTCAACTTCCTGCACACCGACCCGGCGCGGGGGCGCAAGCGGTGGTCCATCATCGCAGCGGTGACCGTCGTCTGTGTCCTGATCCCGCTGCTGCTTCCCCTGCTCAGCGACAGCATGCGCACCCACCTGGCTGGAGACACCGAGCAGGTCAGTGCCGAGGTTACCTCGGTGCAGCCTGTCGGTAATTGCCGTGGTGGCCAGCGCCATAGCGTTGCGGTGACGTGGATGAGCGACGGCCTCGAGCAGAGCGGTGCGTACACCACCTGTGAGGATCCGCCTCAGGTAGGCGCGAGCGTCACGCTGTGGATCGGTGCGGGTGGCAACATCCAGACGAACTCTCCGACGGGCGACCGCATCGGGTTGATCGCGCTGAGTGTTGCGCTTGGGCTGTTGGCGATCGGTGCAGGAGCCCTGGCTGTGGTTCCTCTCGGCCGTCGGCGGCGCCGGCTGCTCAGATCCGTCAATCACGCCCTCGACGCGGTCGGCCCGGTAGAGACGAAGTACCACGGCCGCTACGACGAACTCCACATTCGCCTCGCAGGTGCACATGTCGCCGGCCCACCGGCGACACGCAGAGCGAAAGTGACTCTGCGCAGTCAGTTTGGCGCGAAGCCGATCGGCCGTGGGCATCGGGAGTTACGCGGCGCCTGGCAGGCGATGTACGTCGTGCGCGCAGACCAGGCCTCGAAATACTCCGTCGCGCTGCTCGCCCGCGGTCCGCAGCGCTGCTGGGTCGAATTCCGCAACCGTGGCGGAAAGTAGTCGCTACCCCGTCGGCTACGCGTTCCGCGGGAGCAGGACCGTGTAGTCGAAGTCGAGTACGACGTTCGGCAGGTACTTACCGTCCTCACCCTTGAACGGGTAGTCGGCGCATGGCTGATTCTTGGTCGCTACCGTCCGGACCCGCAGCGCGCCCGCATCGGAACGACCGGGTAGTTCGATCTTTTCCAGCACCTCGGACCACGCGTAGATGGTGTCGCCTGCGAATGTCGGGTTCGAATGGGTGCCGCCGTTGATAGCGAGGACGAACTGGGCGTTGGCCAGGCCGTTGAATGACAATGCGCGGGCGAGGCTGATGATGTGCCCGCCGTAGATCAGTCGGCGACCGATTTTCTGCTGACCCTGCGCATGCTGGTTGAAGTGCACTTTGGCGGTGTTTTGGTATAGCCGGGTAGCCAGCATGTGATCGGATTCTTCGATAGTCATGCCGTCGACGTGATCGATCTTCTCCCCGGCCTCGTAGTCTTCCCAGAGGTACGGCGACCCAGCGAGTGTCGTGTCGTACGCGGCCGTGTCGATGGTGAACGGCACGCTCAGCGCGCTGGCGTCGACGGCATCGGGCAGTTCGGGGAGTTGAGCGCCCCCGACGTCGGCGGACTCGTCACGCTTGCGCACCATGACCCAGCGCACGTACTCCAAGACCGTCTCACCATGCTGGTTCTTACCGACCGATCGCACATAGACGTTGCCGCTCTTGCCATTGCTATTGGGCTTCAGCCCAATCACCGTTGAGGTCGTGCTCAGGGTGTCTCCCGGGTACACCGGAGCGCCGTACACGCCAGCGGCGTAACCGAGGTTGGCGACGGCGTTCAGCGATACGTCTGGCACGGATTTACCGAAGACAATGTGAAACGCCAGCAAACTGTCGACCGGCATGCGCTCGAAGCCCATCGTGGTGGCAAACGTCGAGGCCGAGGTCGCTGCGAACCGTGATCCGTACAGGCCGGTGTACAGCGCGATATCCCCTTCGGTGATGGTCCGCGGGGTGGCGTGCACGAGCTCCTGCCCCACGGCGAAGTCCTCGAAGTAGTTGCCTTGCACGGTCTTCCTCGACATCACGCACTGCCCTTTCGTCGGTTCTGATGGCGATATTCTCGCAAACCACGTACCACCGGAATCACCTAGGCTGAGACCATGCACCTCGGCGTGGACTTCGGCACGACGCGCACGATCGTGGCGTACGTCGACCGCGGCAACTACCCCGTTGTCTCCTTCTTCGATTCCAACGGAGACGCACACGACCATGTGCCGGCGGTGGTGGCGTTGGAGCACGATCGGCTGCGCTTCGGGTTCGCCGCGGTACAGGCCGCCGCGGGCGGCGCGCCGACGCTGCGCTCGTTCAAACGTCTGCTCGCCCGCGGTGATGTACACGCCGATTCACCGGTCACCATCGGTGCGCGGTCGTTCCCGCTGATGGTCATTCTCACCGGGTACCTTCGGGCGGTGCTGGAGTCGCTACGGACAGCCTCGAGCATCGAGGATGCGATGTCCGGCGCCGTCTCACCTGATGCGGTGATCGCCGTACCGGCGCACGCGCACACTGCCCAGCGGTTCCTGACGATGGAGGCGTTCACCCAGGCAGGGTTCACCGTCACCGGCGTCTTGAATGAGCCGTCCGCGGCGGGTTTCGAGTACACGCATCGGCAGTCGCGCACGCTGAATTCCCGGCGCACGCGCGTCGTGGTGTACGACCTCGGTGGTGGCACCTTTGATGCGTCTCTGGTCGCAGTGCGCGACGGCCGGCACGAGGTCATCGAGTCACTCGGCGTAAACGATCTGGGCGGCGACGATTTCGATCTGTTGTTGGCGCGTACCGCCGCACATGCCACGCAGCGAGTACTCGAAGAAATGCAACCACGCGCACGTACTGAGTTGATCGACGCGTGCCGCGCCGCGAAAGAGCAAGTGACCCCCCAGTCGCGTCGGCTGGGCGTTGACGTCGCGGGGCGACACATCACTGTGGCGCTCGAGGATTTCTATCAGGACGCCGCGCCGCTGATCAACCAGTCTCTGGACACGCTGGAAGATCTCATCAGCACCACCGGTGGCACCGGTGAGTTGGCCGGGATCTATTTGGTCGGCGGCGCGAGCAGTCTGCCGGCGATTCCGCGCGTCCTGCGTGCCCGGTATCCACGGCGGGTCCACCGATCGCCCTACCCCACGGCTTCCACCGCCATCGGATTAGCGATCGCCGCCGACGGCGAGTCAGGTTTCTCGCTGGCCGACCGCCTCTCGCGCGGGTTCGGGGTCTTCCGCGAGTCAGAGGACGGGCGACGTATCGCCTTCGATCCGATTTTCGATCGAAGCACGAGGATCTCCCCCGACGTGGTCGTGGAGCGCCAGTACCGGGCCGCGCATAACGTCGGCTGGTTCCGATACGTCGAATACTCCGGAGTCGATCAGCAGGCCCACCCGGCCGGCGACCTATCGCCGTACGCCGAGGTGCTGTTCCCGTTCGCCGCCGAATTGCGCGAGCACCACGATCTGAGTCGGGTGCGGGTTGAGCGATGCGATAACGGTCCGTGGATTCGTGAGCGGTACGCCCTCGATAGCAACGGAATCGTGTCCGTAAACATCTGCGATGTCGACACTGGACACCAGTTGGACGTCGTACTCGCCGCAGACCGCACGGCAACGGCGAGGTCACGTAGTTACCAGGAGGCTTAATGTCCCAGACCCCGACACTCACCGTTGAGACGCCGGATCCAGGCGTCATTGCCCCGTTCTATGCCGCGTTGGGCTTCATCGAGGTCGATCGCGATACCGACCGGATCGAACTCGACCGCGGAGGTTTGCGACTGTCGCTGCTCGGCGGCTCGGCTCACCATTCACCAAGCGGTGGTGGATTCGAGTTGACGATGCAGGTCGATGATCTGGACGCCATGCGGGCCGCTCTGCTGGCGGCCGGCGGCTCCGAATATGACGGTGGGCGGTCTGCATGGTCCGGCACCCTGCTGCTCGACCCTGTCGGCAACAGGATCCGACTGTTGGCTCCCGCCGTAGCCACACCGACGCCGTCGTCAGCGGCCACCCCTTCCGCACCGGACGCCGAGGGCTCGACGTCAGGCCCACCGACCGCGCCCACGGCACCGTCTCCGCCACCGTCGACCTCCCCGGCGAAGGCCACACCGCAAGCATCGGCCTCGAGCACGCTCGCCGCGGGGGCATCTGCATTGTGGAATGCCGCTGATGCCGCCATCGATCGATTGCCCACCCCACAGTCGTCGCTGCCTGCGGATTATTACAGCGAAGACGGCGTCCCGACGTTCGACGCAGTGGCGGAGCGCATCCACAAACAAGCGGCAACTGCCGATGGGGATGCCGTGTTGGACGCTGAATCGCCTCGCGGCCGCGACGAGGCGCAGGATCTGGACCGGCTCAAGCAAGCGGGCAAGGATCGCCTTGATCAGTTGCGCAAAGGATTCGGTCGGCCCGGCTCTAGTTGACCTTGTACGGACGAGGCTGATTATGTGGAGTCCAACGTAATTAGCCGACCGTCCACTACACAAAGGCATCCGAATGACCGCTGAAGCCACCACCAAGTACGACGAACTTCCCCAGCTGCTCAACCGATCCATCAGCGGCGAGACCGCGATCATCACCGGCGGCGCGAGCGGAATGGGCCGCGCGACAGCACACCTGTTTGCCAGCGAGGGAGCGAAGGTGGTCATCGCCGACCTGGGCGCCGACCGGGTCCAGAAAGTGGTTGACGAAATCAACACGCGATTCGGCGCCGAACTGGCGCTGGGTGCCGAATGTGACGTCGCGGACCTAGACCAGTTGCGTAAGGTCGTCGAGTCCGCCGCTACGTGGAGCGGTCGGATCGACATCGTCGTCAACAACGCCGGTATGGGTCGACCTAACGCGCTGACCCAACCAGAGGACGAGTTCACCGAGGCATGGGATCGCGTGCTCGCTGTCAACCTGAGTTCCCAGGCACAGTTGGTACGCCTCGCTCTGCCCTACCTGCTGAAGTCGGACGCCGCCCGGGTCGTCAACATTGCCAGCACAGAGGCGATCGTGGCGCAGTCAGGGCTCGTTAGTTACGCCGCATCCAAGACTGGAGTCGCCGGCCTGACGCGTGGCCTGGCGGTCGAACTCGGCCGACAGGGCGTAACCGTCAACTGCATCTGCCCGGGCCCTATCGATACGCCGATGACGAAGGGACATCCTGACGAGGCGAAGGAGATCTACGCTCGTCGACGTGTTCCGCTGCGCCGGTACGGGATCCCCGAGGAGGTCGCACAGATGACGCTCAATCTCTGCCTGCCATCGGCGTCGTACGTCAATGGCGCGGTGATTCCCGTCGACGGCGGTATGACCATTCGCCACACCTAGCCGCCGCGGCGTATCGCCTCAACCTCACGCATCGACCGAGGGGCCCGTATGGGTTCCCTCAGTCGATGATTACCAACTCGGGCTCACCGTGGCGATGAACCGATGCTGATTAGTCGGTGATGTTGAACTTCGCGCGCGCTGCCGCAGTGAGGTCGTCGCGCATGTATTTCGGGAACAGGTCCTTCTCCGGCAAGAACTCACCGAGCACCTCGCGCGCGACCAGGGCCTTGTGTACCTCAGTCGGGCCGTCGGCGAGTCCGATATGGAACGAGTTGATCACCCACTCGGCGAAGGGCATATCGTGCGTGATACCCAATGAGCCGTGCAGATGTAGTGCACGCGAGGCGATGTTGCGCAGGATCCCCGGCATAACTGCCTTCACGGCCGAGACGTTCTTGCGGATCGCTTTCCAGTCCTTCGCCTGATCAGCCAACCATGCAGTCTCCAGGACCAATAGTCGGAACTGACGCAGTTCGATCCAACTGTCGGCGATCTGTTCCTGCACCATCTGCTTGGCGCTGAGCACTTCACCCTTGGTCTCACGGGAGATTACCCGCTCGCACATCAGTTCAAAGGCGCGAGTTGCCTGCGCGATGGTCCGCATCGCGTGATGCATCCGGCCGCCGCCGAGTCGGGTCTGCGCCACCACGAACGCGTCGCCGCGTCCGCCAAGCATGTTCTCTGCGGGAACCCGAACATCCTTGATTTTCAGGTGTCCATGCGTGTCATCCGGCTCGCCATAGAAGCCGTAACTTTTGACGATCTCGATACCCGGGGTCTCGGCCGGAATAATGAACATCGACATCCGGCGGTACGGGTTGGACTCCTCCGGTTCGGTCACCACCATCATGATGTAGAACGCGGCGTACTCAGCCTCGGACGCGAACCATTTCTCACCGTTGATGACCCATTCATCGCCGTCCTGGACGGCGGATGTCTTGAATACCAAGGGATCGGCGCCGCCCTGCGGTTCAGTCATCGAGAAACACGAGACAATCTCGTTGTCCAGCAACGGACGGAGGTAGCGCTCTTTCTGCTCCGTAGTCCCGTAATGCGCGAGAATTTCGGCGTTCCCGGTATCCGGTGCCTGCGTGCCGAACGCGATCGGCCCGAACCGAGCCATACCGAACTTCTCGTTCATCAGCGCGAGCTTGACCTGACCGTACCCTTGGCCGCCGAGTTCCGGACCCAAGTGGCAGGCCCACAGGCCGCGTTCCTTCACCTTCTCCTGCAGCGGGCGCACTAACTCTTTGAACCGCGGGTCGTGAATGTTGTGCTGGCTCCCGAGCACGTAATCCAGCGGCTGCACCTCCTCGCGAACGAACTGGTCGATCCAGTCGAGTTCCTTCTGAAACTCAGGCTCGGTGTCGAAACTCCACATAGTTGCTGCTCTCCTTGTTTTCTGGGATTCAGGCGCCGAGGACCTCAAGCCCACGGCGAAATAGTTGCGGGACCGAACTAGCCATCACTTCATAGACCGGGTCTACACGTCGTCCGGTGCGATGCAACCGCAGGTTGTAGCCCGCGATCGACCCGAACCGATATCCGGAGTATGCGGCGTACCAGTCGAAGCTCGGAATTGCCCGACCGGCGTGGGTCTCATATGTGGCGCGAATTCGAGCCGGGTCAACCTTCAATCGCATACCGGCCTGATGTTCTGGTCCCCAGTACGAGGGGTCGGTCATCATCGACATCCAGCCGACGTCGACTCCGGTGTAGCCGATACCCGCGATCTCCCAGTCCACGATCGCGGTCACCGAACCATCGTCGGCAAACAGCACGTTATTGGTTTGAAAGTCACCGTGGAAGATTCCGCGTCGATCCGTCGTCGGCTCCTGCGCGATGAGCGCGTCGCGCAATCGAGTGCCGAGATCCAGGAGTTCTGGATCGCCGACCTTGTCGATCAGCCGGAACCAGTACGCGAGATCATCCTGCAACGGAACGATGTCATCCCACCTTCCGCGCAACGCCGAGTCGTCGACCTGGTGAAGTTTCACCAAGGCACCGATAGCGTTGTCCACCAGAAGTTCCGTCGACACCTGCGGTGAACCGGCATCGGCCGAGAACATATTCAGCGAGCGACCCGGCATCTTGCGCTGCACCATCGTGTCTGTCTCGAACGGGCTCTTGTCCTCTGATGCGTGCCAGAGGACCGGCGCGACCGGCACCTCGGTCTGCTCCAGCGCCGTAAGCAGCGGTACTTGATGCAGCACGTCGGTATTGCCACTGCGTTTGACGCCGGGCGGGGCCAGTCGCACGACCACCTCTTCGAGCGTTACGCCGTCCGCACCTTGGATCGCAAATCCGAAACTCAGACCGGAATTTCCCGGCATCGGCCCGAATCCAGCGATTGTCACGTCCGTGCCGTACTGATCGCGCGCCCAGGTGTGCGCGCGATCTTTGAAGTCTTCTGCTTGAGCCACGTCGGGCCGGTCCTCTCCTCGTTCGGGTCGACTAGTGCACAGCCGCGAACATAATGCGTTCCTGGGTTGCGTCTTCGATCCGGAACTCGGCGGCGATACGTCCGGCGCGCGCGACGAGGACCCGGTCCGATAACGCCATGATCTCAGGTAGATATGACGAAATCACCACCACGGCCGCACCGGAATCAGCAATCTCGCGGATCAACGTGTGAATTTCGTCGATCGCGCCGACGTCCACACCACGCGTCGGCTCATCAAAGATCACCAGGTCTTTGTCGTGAGTCAGGGATTTCGCCAGGACGACCTTCTGCTGGTTACCTCCGGACAGTTCGACGACCTTCGCATCGGCGCTGGTCCCGCGAATCCGGAAGCGCTCAATGAACCGTGCAGCCACGCTCTGCCGTTGCCGACTGCTGGCCAGAAATGCCGCGCGCCGAGCCGTCGACAGGTGACCGAGGAAGATGTTCGCGCTGACCGACATCGTCTCGAAGAAGCCATTGACCTTGCGGTCCTCGGTTATGTAGACGATTCCGTCGCGAACTGCCTGCCGAGGCACCCGGTAACGGACTTCCTTACCGCGTAGGTAGATCTTTCCCCCGTTGAGCCGGTTACGCTTCAGCGCCCCAGCCACGATGAGCGCGGTCTCCGAGCGACCCGAGCCCACTAGTCCGGCAATTCCGACGATCTCGCCGGCCCTGGCTGAGAACGACATGTTCTTGACCACGGCGCCCATCGTGAGGTTCTCGACCCGTAGCACGGTTTCGCCGGGCTCACGTATCGTCGCCGATTCCACCCTCCGGGCCTCGATCGGCCGTCCGACCATGAGTTCCACGATCTGTTCTCGATCAAGTTCGCTGGCCGGACGCGTTGCCTGCAGCACGCCGTCGCGCAATACGGTGATGCGGTCAGCGATCTGCAGCGATTCCTCCAACGCATGCGAGACGAAGATGATCGCCACGCCGAACTCTTTGAGGCGCTGAATCGCGCCGAACAGTTGCTCTTTCTCCTCAGGCGTCAGCGACGCGGTCGGTTCGTCGAAGATCACCACCTTGGCGTCGCGAGACATCGCCCGGACGATTTCCACCATCTGACGCTGCGCCCCGGTCAAGGTGGACACGTAGGCGGTAGCGGGGACGTGAAAGTTCAGCCGTTGCAGCTGCTGCCGCGCGTTGATGTTCACCTTGCGCATCCGGGCGATGAGTGGTTCATCGCCGAGCTCCAGGTTCTGCGCCACCGTCATCGTCGGCACTAAGGAGGTCTCTTGGTACACCATGCTGATGCCGTCACGCAGCGCCTCGCTGGGATGGGTGTAGGTCCGTGTGGCACCCGATAGTTCCATCGAGCCCTCATCGGGATTGACCGCGCCGGCGATGATCTTGCACAGTGTCGATTTGCCCGCACCGTTCTCGCCGAGTAACGCGTGTACCTCCCCGGCGCGTACGTCGAAGTCGACAGACGTCAGCGCCGCGTTGCCGCCGTACAGCTTCGTGACTCCGGCCAGCCGAAGCACGGCATCGGCGCTGCCGTCGGTAGCGGGTTTCATCTCAGACATCAGCTGATCATCCTGCTTTCCATGTCGATCGCGCCCACGAGCAACTCGCTGGTGCCATAGCAGGCCAGTACGAGCCGATCGGCCACCGCGCACGACGCGGTAATCCCGTGCCGTACGCCGCCGGCGCGCGAATGCGCGCTGAGTCGAACATCCCCAGCGGCATCAAGCACAGCAACCAGGCCGTACGAGCGAGATGGCGCCCAAGGTTTGACTTCACCGAGGTGGACGGCGCCGCCAAGTTGGAATGGTGCCCGGATCGAACCGGTTTTGCGGAACGCAGGGGTAACCCAGTCGTCCATCGGAATCTCGTTCATCATCCGAGTGCGGTACTCGTCCTCCCGCAAGACGAACTCGACCAATTGGGTCCGAGCGGCAAACATCGTCAACAACAATTCACCGTCGCCGCCGGTATGAATCCGCGCCGGGTAGCCCGGCAGTCGCTCGCGCAGTACCCCCGTACGTCCGGAGCCCAGATCGTAGGTACACACACGATGCCGCCACGACTCGGTAAAGAGCAGGGTGCCGTCTGCCGCTACGCATAAGCCGTACGCCCACGCTAGTCCGTCGGCCAAGGTGCGCACTGACCCGTCTTCTTGTACTTCCAGCAGCGCTCCCGAGGCGCCCTTGGTCATCAGATCGCGCGGCCAGTCGTGCCAGGTCCCTTCGGCGGCGTACGACGTCGCAAAAATTCGACCGTCCAACTCCACGACTGCCGACAGCCGGTGGGCACGTTCGTCGAGGCTGAGGGTCGATACGGCGCCGGACTCGATGTCCACGCGCACCAACCCGTGGCCGTCCACGCACGCGAGCAGGCCAGGAGAGGTGACATGGATCCCGGTGACGAGACCTGGCAGTTCAGCCACGACGCGGCGCGAATGGTCGCCGATATCAATCGCCTCGATCTGATGCCCGGCCGCGACCAGCACTACCTCATCACGGTAGTGCACGACGTCCTGCGGATCGTGCGTGGCGATTGCCTCAGTGAGTTCGTCGAGCTGATCATTGGGTGCAAACGCTCCGTCCATCGCCGGCACAGCACGATCCGGCGCCGAACTCGGTCGCAAGAATTCCTTAACCCCTGCCCACCAACGACTACCCATTACGTGCACCTCCGCCGTCTTGCGCCAAGGCCTGCACCGGGTCGGTTCTAGTCGCCGCGTCGGGCAGCGTGTAGCGGCCCATCCGGTTGTTGACCAGCCCACCGAGGTACAGGTAGCCGTCCTTTTCTCGCATTGAGGTGATCAGCGCGTGATTCATCTGCGTCTCGTCCCACAACGATTCGAGCACCTCACCGGTCTCCGACACCCGGACCACGCAGGAGGTGTTCATATTTGCGATGAGCCATTCATCCTGTGGGATTTCCTTGAGCATGCGACGCCGGAATCCAGCGTCCTGCAACGCGAGGTCAAACGTGGGGGTTCGCATTCCGGCGAAGGCCAGCCAGTACTCGCCATTACCGGCACGGTTGATGTTGTCCGGCAGTCCCGGAAGGTTTTCCAGGAACGGTTCGAGTGTTCCCTCCTTCTCGCCGGCGATCCACAATCGGTCAACCCGCGAGAGGATCGTCGAGCAAATCAGCACCGATTGACCATCGTGCGCCACGCACACCCCATTAGGGAAGGACATGTTCTTGATGATCGTGGAGGTTTTTCCGGTCGCCGGGTCGAAGACCATCACCCGCCCATTCGGACGCGCTTCCATCACGTCAAAGTTGTATTCGATGCCGTCGAAACGGGTACTGGCGTCGCTGTAGTAGATCTTGCCGTCCGGTGCGATATCGAGGTCATCGGCGAGTCGGATCGCCGAGGTATCGCGTAACGCGAACGGATTGCGATCGGTCTGCGTTGATACCGCAGTCGCATTACCGTCCTGATCGATCGAATAGACGCCCATACCGCCGACGCACACCACCAGATTCTTATCGGCGTCCCACGCGAGTCCGAGCGGCAGCCCACCGACACGGCAGAACACCTCGCCGTGATCGAGATCGTCAGGTTCAAATCGCCAGATCCACCCTCGGCGGTCACCGCAATAGATGCGTCCTTGTTCGTCCAGAATCACGTCCTCCGGCCCGTCGAGTTGGCCGAGGCCGATCGGGCGTGCGTCGGTCAGCTTCCGGTTCGGTTTCCACACGCTGCCCTCGGCATTGATGTTCTCCAGGGGGCCCAGCTTCAGCGATGACGGCACCAGGAAGATCTTCTGGATGACCTTGCCGCGGTTCTTGCCATACTTGATGTCGAAGGCCGCGAAGAGCAGCAGCGCGATGGCCAGTACGACGTTATAGGCGTTCGCGTCGAACCCTTGGACGAGCAAGCCTTGGTAAATGAACGCCACGATCGTGGCACCGAGCAGCGCCTTGATCGCAGTCCCGCGTCCGCCGTACAGGTTAATGCCACCAATAATGACGGCCGTCAACGCGACGAACTCGTACCCGGCACCAGTCGTTTGCGAAGAACTACTAAGTCGCGTGGCGACCAAGAAACCGGCGAAACCTGACAAGAGTCCTGACAGCACATAGGTCTGGACCCCGAGCCGGCTGAGTTTCATGCCGGCTCGTCTGGCCGCGGTGCGCGAGGACCCCATCGCGATGATCTGCCACCCGAAACGAGTGCGAGTGATGATGATCTGGGCGACCACGACCGAGACCAGCAAGATGAACAGCGCCGGCGGCAGGAACAGCAGTCGACCCACCGTCATCTGTTCCCAGATGAAGTCCGTATGGCTCGACATCGCCACCTTCGGTGAGTATTCATTGTCGAGGTACGTCGCGATGCTGCGGAACAGCAGCAAAGTCACCAAGGTGGTGATGAACGGACGAGTACGCAGCACGCTGATGATGACGCCGTTGAATAGGCCCATCAACGAGCCCAGCACCAATGTCGCGACCAACACCACCAGCGTCGGCCATTGATGGATCTTAAACAGGATCACCGCGACCGCGTTGGTGACGGCGTAGATGCCTCCGACGCTCAGATCGATGCCACCGCCGCTGATGACGATCGTCATCGCTAGCGCCAGGAACCCATACTCGGCGAGGGTCTGCGAGACCGTGACGAGATTGCTGGCATTGGTGAACGACGGCGTCGTCACCGCGAAGTACACGATCACGGCGATCAGCAGGATCACCGGCGCGATCGCATCCATCCAGCGTTTGCCAAGCAACTCTGCCAGCGATCGTTGCACCGAAAATCGGCTGCTGAATCCGCGATTCGACAGCGAATAACCATCTACCTGACGCACCATGAGAAGTCTCCCTTCGCTGGTCGGCGGCTAGACGGAATCGCCGGTATAGCAGGAACCTTGGGATTCGTGCAGGTTCGTCTCATCGATGACGGTGTACTTCGCGAATACCGCGTTCTTGGTGGTTCCCGCGGGGATGCCGCTCTCCAGGAAGTACTGCACCATCGCCACGATGGTCGGGCCGTAGGACATCACGCCGTAGTCGACCGCCGCGGTCATCGTGCCCGCCTCGATAGCGTCACACGCGACGATCGAGGCGTCACTGGTGTAGACGCCTACCTCACCGGCGAGCCCGGCCTGATCGACCGCGTTAGCGGCACCGATCATCATCGAGTCCCACGCACCGATGAACCCACAAAGGTTGTCCTGTTGCTGGAGCACCGTGGTGGCGATGTTGAAGGCTTTGGTGGGGTCGTACTGACCGGCCTGTTCGGAGACCACGTTCATGCCTTCGGCCTCGAACACCGCCTTCCACGCGTCAACTGCCTGCACTGATAACCCATCGCTGGACCAGCCCTGGATGATCGCGATGTCTTTCTTGCCCTTGGCAGCGCAGTCAGCGGACATCCGTTCGGCCAATGCGGTTTGCGCCGGACCGAAATTACCGCCGACGAACGCATCGGACTGCGCCACCGAGGCCAGGTTGATCACGATCACGTAGATCCCTTTTGCCTGAGCGTCTTTGATTAGGTTCGCCGCGTTGGTCAGGTCCTGGTTGTGCAGAATCAACACGTCGGGATCGTCATTGATCAGGGTCTGTGCGTTCTGTACCAGCTTCTGCGGATCGGCCTGAGCATCGTTGTAGGTGAACTCGATGCCGAGTTGCTCGAACGAGTCGATGAACGTATTGCGCCAGACGTCCTGCAGCGGGAATCCCGAGGCGCCCGCAGCGTAGGCCACCTTCTTTCCCTTGAGGGTCTCGTGCACGTAATCGGCCACCTCATCGGGGTTTGCCGTATCCGGTAATCCCCCGCCCTCAGCGACATCGGCTACCGAGGTCGGCGCTGGCCCGGTCGACGTACAGGCGCCGAGCAGGAGCGTGGCCACGGCGATCAGGCAGATGAGAACACGGCGTACGCCGGTCTTCGGCGGGCTGGCCTGCGTGGCCTGCTGATTTCGAAACATGAAAGACCTCCTGCTACAGCTCGCCGACGCGAGCGGTCTCCTCGTTGGGCGGATGCAACCAGCGATCGACGACGAGCGCGGCCAGAATGATGATCGACTTGGCGATGGATTGCTGCACGGTGTCGAAGTTCAGCAATGTCATCCCGTTGACGATGAGCCCGATGAACAACGTGGCGGCTACGACGCCGGCGATACTGCCGCGGCCCCCAGCGAAACTCACTCCGCCGATGACCACGATCGCGAGGACGTCGTACAGCTGCGAGCCAGTGCTCAACGCGCGGGTGTCGAAGGTTCCGGCGCCGCCGGTAATGATCAGACCGGCAATCAGACCCATAAACGCCGACACGACGTAGGTCAGCACGGTCAGCCGACGGGTCGGCGCACCGGTGAGCGCCGCGGCCGCCGGATTGTCACCCATGGCGTAGATCCAGCGCCCAACGACCGTCTTCACCGCGAACCAGAGGCACACCGCTGCCAGCACCACCCACAGGATGGTGGAGACCGGTATGCCAAGCACTCGGCTCTGGCCGATGAAAGACACGATGGACGCCTCATCGGAAAAACTGAAGGACACCGAACCATCGAACACGAACAGCCGCATTGCCCCGAGGTAGAGCAACGAGGTCGCCAACGTTACGAAGATGGCGGGTATCTCGACGTACGCCACGAGCAATCCATTGATCGCCCCCATCGCCAACGCTGCGAGGATCGCGACGATGATCGCGAGGATCTCCGGCGAGCCGTCGCTCATCATCTTCGCGATCAGCTGTGCGGTGACTCCGTAGATCGCGATGATGCTGAGGTCAAGTCCACGGCCGATGACGACGACGGCCTGCCCGAGCGCCAAGACGCCCAGGCCGGAGACGGTGAGCGCGATGCTGACCAGGTTTCCCGAGGTGGCGAATCCGTCGACGAAGATCGCGAGTGCGACGGCCAGGACAATGACCAGGCCACCGACGAGCACACCCTGGTCGAGGTCGGCGACGCGCTTACGGTCGCGTCGCTCGGTGGACACCGATTGATCGACGGTCATGAGCAACCCTTCGATAGGTACCGACTGATCGGTATGCCGCACATAGTGGAGCGCCAGCGGCAGACTTGTCAAGGTACGCAGACGGCACTCCAAATGAATGGACAGACTATTGCCGATTCGATTGATCGCCACTATGTCGGCTATCGAGGACTGTTGACTTCTCCAATCGCAACGACGATCATCCCTAACGAGCACGCATACCGACTGGCCAGTATGTTGCTACCAACGGGTAAGGCAAGAGGTGAGCGGTGACTGCGCAAGCTGCTAACGCACAGAAGGCAACGACGAAAGATCGTCTACTCGCCGAGGCCGCCCGGTGCTTCGCTGACAACGGATTCCACGGCACCAGCATGACCGACATCGAACGGGGTGTCGGAATCAAACGCGGTGCGCTCTATTACCACATCAGCTCGAAGGAAGAACTTCTGTATGAGGTCTCCGTTCGGCATGTACACGAGGCAATCGCGACCGCCGAAAGCATCGTCGCCAGCATCGCCGATCCGGTGGAACAACTGCGCGAGATCGCGCGCAAGCACGTCGAACTAGTCGGCAACCGGCGAGTCGAATGTATCGTCTGGTTACGCGAATCGCACGCGCTCAGCGGCGCGTACGGCGAACGCGTGAACGAACTTCGCGCCGACTACGAGGAACTCGTCGCAGCGACCTTTCGGCGCGCCGTGCGTCGCCGTCAGTTGCGCAATATCACCCCGGTAGTGATCAAAGGATTCATCGGGCTCATCGGCTTCTCTGTGCTGTGGGTTGATCCCGACGGGCCCAAATCGGCTGAGGCAATCGCCGATGAGCTGGTCGATATGGCGCTCTATGGCGCCCTCACCGATGCGGCGCGGGCCCAGAAACCACGACCGCGCCGCCGGCGAGCAGCAAAGCCCACCAACGACGCGGATCGTTAGTAAGTTTTAAGCCCTACGCGGGCCCAAACCGCAACAGCGCGGATTCGTCGTCGATCTTGTCGAACGTCGCCTGCACGGCGTCACCGATCTTCGGGTCGCCGTCGAACCCAACGAGGTTCGTCATCAGCCGGGGGCCTTCGGCCAACTCGACATAGGCCAGGATGTACGGGCCGGCGTCTCGGTAGTCAGCCATTCCCTTGTTCGTACGAGTCCAGCTGTACACGGTGCCGCGACCGGACGCTTCGAAGTTCGATAGCTTGCTGCCCCAGCACCGCGGACAGATCGCGCGGGGAAACCAGATGACGGTATCGCAGTCATCGCAACGCTGCAGCACGATGACCTCACGGGTGGTGCCTTCCCAGTAGCCGCGCGCATCCGGGTGGATGACAGCCGCTGGGACCGGTAGTTGATTCTGGCTCATCGCCCTACTCCCTTCCCAGGATCAGCGTCGCCGATCCCATCCGGTTACCGAGGTTGCCGCCGGTGCCGTGGGCCAGCGCAATCTCGCAGTCCTTGACCTGAACGGCCGGATGCGCCTCGCCGCGCAACTGCCGAACGGCCTCGATGACCTTCGTGATGCCACCGCGGTTGGTGGGGTGGTTATTGCACAAACCGCCGCCATCGGTGTTGAACGGCAATGCGCCGTCCGGTGCCTCAAGTGCACCATCGGCGACGTAGGCGCCACCCTGTCCCTTCTTGCAGAAGCCGAGATCTTCGATCGTCTCCAGGACGGTAATGGTGAACGAGTCGTAGATGCTCGCGTAGTCGATGTCTTTGTGCTTGACACCAGCTTCTTCGAACGCGCGCGGACCTGACCATCGCGCGCCGGTGTAGGTCAGATCGATGCGACCATTGTCGGCTAGCTTTGGCGACTCGCCGTGACCGAGGACGGCGACAGACTGGCGATTAAGTCGCTTGGCGACCTCGGCACTGACCACGATCAGTGCACCTCCGCCGTCGGTGACCACGCAGCAGTCCAGACGGTGCAGCGGGTCGCTGACCATGGGCGAGTTCAGCACATCCTCAATCGTGACTTCCTTCGGCAGGAAGGCCTGCGGGTTGTGCTTGGCGTGTTTGGACGCGGCGACCTTGATAGCAGCGAGTTGCTCAGCAGTCGTGCCGTACTCGTGCATGTGCCGCTGCGCGGCCAAGGCGTAGCCGCCGGGGGTCGTAAGACCGTAAATACCCTCGAAGGAGTACTCCGGCGCGTCAGGTCGTGGCGCACCTGCTTGCGTGCCACCCGTGCGGGGCTTTCCGCCGAGCGTGATGAGCGCGATCGAACATTTTCCGGCAGCGATGGCAGCCGCGGCGTGCCCTACCTGCGCGACCGGCGAACTGCCGCCGATTTCCGTGTGGTCGACGTACGAGAGCGTCAGGCCCATGTAGTCGGCCATCGACAAGGAACCGAAACCGGGCGCATCGCCCGAGCAGAAGTAACCGTCGACGTCTCCGAGCGTGATTCCGGCGTCTGCACATGCCCCAATCGCAGCCTCAGCGTGGATCTGAGCGGCCGAGTGGTCTGGCAAGTGACGTCCAGGGTGCTCGTAGGCGCCAGCGATCCGAACATGTGCGGTCATGGCGTACCTCCGTTTCACGAGTAAACTCGCGTCACGTTAGCAGTGCTAAACATCAGCGTGCACGAATGGGTTAGGTCAACGAGTCCCTAATCGCGCAGCGGCCCGAGCCGGCATTCGGGCTCATCGGCCAGCACCACGGCAATCCGATCTGCGAATACCGCTCGCATGTGCGGCAATCGATCAACGGGCCACCAGCGCACTTCGGTGCTTTCATCATCACCGACCGCTGCCTCACCATCGACGTAGGTCATCCGGAATGTGTGGTCGACGTACTGGGCCTCATCGCCGTTGACGTGGGTAACTGGCGCGCCTGTAGAAACCCACACCAACCGATCCACTTCGGCGCGCACGCAGGCCTCTTCGGCAACCTCGCGTACTGCGGCCTCGGCAACCTCCTGCCCGGGTTCAACAATTCCCGATACCGGAGCCCACTCGTCGGTGTCGGCCCGTCGCACCAGCAGCACGCGCTGCTGCCCGTCTACTCGACGCAGGACGACCGCCGTCACCCCGATCAGCCACAGTGGCGCGTGCCCGATGTGCTTCCGCAACTCGACGACGAACTGCGGAATTGGCATGTGCACACCTCTCTTGTTCGCGCGGCCTTCGTCGTAGTCGGGTACCGCATCGGACTACTGCTCGCGGCCGTTGTATCACGGGGCTGGGCGCGTGGCCAACTCAGCACATCGACGTGCGAGGCGCCATAATCAACCTCGTGCCGTCGTCGAATCCACATCAGCAGCCACCCCGCGACCTGACGCGGTACGGGTGGCTGTCTGTCGGCACGGCCATCGTCGTCATCGCGCTGAAATACTTTGCCTATCTGATCACCGGATCGGTGGGCATGCTCTCGGACGCCGCCGAGTCGGTGGTCAACCTCGTCGCCGCGATCGTCGCCGTGGTGGTGCTGCGCATCGCGGCAAAACCAGCCGATAAGAACCACAACTTCGGACACTCGAAGGCGGAGTACTTCTCGGCGTGGCTCGAAGGCCTGATGATCTTCTTGGCCGCGGCGTTCATCATCTATTCCGCGGTCGAGCGGTTAATCACGCCGAGCGAGATCGAGAACGTCGGATTCGGTCTACTTATCTCGGTCCTCGCCTCGCTGATCAATGGTGTCGTGGCCGTGGTCCTGTTGCGCGCCGCGCGCGAGCACCGCTCGCACACGCTGAAGGCAGATGGTATTCACCTGCTGACGGACGTGTGGACGTCGGTTGGCGTCGTCATCGGCGTGCTTCTGGTGGCACTCACAGGGTGGTTGTGGCTCGACCCCGTGATCGCCATCGTGGTCGGCACGAACATTCTGATCGCCGGATTCCGTCTGGTTTCGGAGTCGACCGGAGGATTGATGGATGTCTCCTGGCCCAAGGAGGAAAACCGTCAACTCGCTGAAATCGTCCGGCGGTTCCGCACCGACGACGTGGACATTCACGCGCTCCGCTCGCGCGTGGCCGGAGCGCAACGGTTCGCCGAGATGCACGTGCTGGTTCCGGGCAACTGGAGCGTCTGGAAGGGTCACGATCTCATCGAGGACATCGAGGCGGCGATCCGAGAACAGTTCGCGGACGTCGAGGTGTCGTGCCACCTCGAGCCGATCGAAGATCCGCGGGCGTACGGTGACTTCCCCGCCGAGATCACGCTGAACGACGCTGAGCCGGCAACCCGCTATCGCCACCGCGAGCCGCCCCCGATACCGGAGGCCTGACCGATCCTGCTCGCAGCTGTCGTTAGCATGGTGAACTATTCGACGACCTGGAGTGGCTAGTGATCGACAAGCGCGTGGGCACCCTGGCCGAAGCGGTTTCGGGTATCACCGATGGAATGAGCATCATGATCGGCGGATTCGGCGATGCCGGCGTCCCCGTCGAATTGACTCATGCGGTGCTTGAACTGGGCGTCAGCGATCTCACCATCATCACGAACAACGGCGGTTCCGGTGAACATGACATCGCTGCCCTGCTGCGCGAGCGGCGGGTGTCGCGACTGATCTGCTCGTACCCACGCTCAAGCGGTTCGCACTGGTTCAAGCGACGTTGGGATGACGGCTCGCTCGAGTTGGAATTGGTGCCACAGGGCACGCTATCCGAGCGAATGCGGGCCGCCGGCGCCGGGATTGGCGGATTCTTTACGCCCACTGGGGCCGAGAGCGAACTCGCGAAGGGTAAGGAGACGAGGATGATCGACGGACGGTTGCACGTGCTGGAAGATCCTCTTCGCGCCGACATCGCGTTGATTCATGCGCACCAGGCTGATCGCTGGGGCAATCTGACGTATCACCTCGCCGCTCGCAACTTCGCGCCCACCATGGCGAGCGCTGCCACCACGACGATCGTGCAGGTCCGGGAGTTCGTCGAACTAGGCGCGTTGAACCCGGAACACATCGTCACGCCCGGGATCTTCGTCGACCGCGTCGTTGAGGTCGGGTACCCCCGATGAGCGTCGGTTTCAGCAAACAGCAGATCGCCGCGCGGGTCGCCGCAGATATCCCGGACGGTTCGTACGTGAACCTCGGAATCGGTATGCCGACTGCGGTCGGCGACGCCTTACCTGCCGACAAGGAAATCTTGTTGCACAGTGAAAACGGCATCCTCGGTATGGGGCCCAGTCCCGCAGCGCATGCTGTCGATCCCGAGTTGATCAATGCGGGAAAGCAGCCGGTCACACTGCTGAGTGGAGCGTCGATCTTCCACCACACCGACTCGTTCATGATCATGCGCGGCGGCCACTTGGATATCTGCGTCCTGGGTGGATTCGAGGTCTCTGAACGCGGCGATCTGGCGAACTGGTCGACCGGCGACACGACGATCGCACCCGCTGTGGGGGGCGCGATGGATCTCGCCGTCGGTGCGAAACGTGTGTTCGTCATGATGAACCACACCACGAAGGACGGCCGCTCGAAACTCGTGCGTGAGTGCACCTACCCATTGACCGCGCGGCGTGTGGTGGATCGGATCTACACCGACCTCGCCGTACTTCAGGTCGCCGAGGACGGCTTGCATCTGGTCGAACTCGCCCCAGGCGTCAGCGTCGAGCACCTCAGATCAGCGACCGAAGCAACCCTGCATGTATAAGGAGTTACCCACCGGCACCGTCGACGGCACCGGTGGCTAATCGAAGATTGGTTCGGTGAGGCGGATCCAGTTCCCGCAGGTGTCGTGTAAGACGCAACTGCGTACGCCGTTCGCGTCAGTGGGCGGACTCTGGAACGTAACGCCCAACATCGACAAACGCTCGTACTCGTAGTCGATATCGTCCACTTCGAACGAGGTCGCAGCAATCCCCTGCCGGTACAGCCGACGCTGCATCGAGCGTCCGTCAGCGCTGCTGATCGGCTCGAGGCGCAGCCGTACGCCGTCGGGCTCGTCGTCGCTGACAACGGTCAACCATTGGACCGAGCCGGCGGACTCGTCGACATCGATCTGAAAACCGAGGACCTCAGTATAGAACGTACGGGCATGGTCCTGATCGTCAACAGTGATGCTGCTGAGACTGATCCGTGGCAACCGGCGCTCCTTCCAGCGTGCGACTGTACGTTACGACCGACCCTATCGGGAGCCGCCGACCACCAGGCGGTTATTCGTACATTGCATCCAGTTCACCGCGATACTTCGCAGCGACCACGCCGCGTTTGAGCTTCAAACTGGGCGTGAGGTCCCCGTTCTCGACAGTGAGGTCATGATCGAGAATCACGAATTTCTTGACGGTCTCCCAGCGGTTCAGCCCCGCGTTAAGTTCATCAACATATCCCTGGATCGTGTCGCGAGTACGCGGATCCTGCGCGATTTGCGAGTACGACGCCGACGCCATACCGTTCTGCTCTGCCCAGCCTGCGATCGCGTCGGGATCGAGTGTCACCAGGGCCGAGGCGAAGTTACGCCCCGCGCCGACCACCATGAACTGGCTGACCAGTGGGCAGATGCCCTTGAATCGCGACTCCAGCTGAGACGGCGCGATGTACTTGCCGCCGGATGTCTTGAACAGTTCCTTCTTGCGGTCGGTGATGAATAAGTGTCCGGTCGTGCTCAGGTGCCCGATATCGCCGGTGTGGAACCAACCATCTTCGGCGATCGCTTCACCGGTAGCGTCCGGCTTGTTGTGGTACCCGTTCATCACCTGCTCGCCCTTGACCAGGATTTCGCCGTCCGCGGCGATACGGATCGACGTACCGACCGTCGGCCGCCCGACGCTGCCATAGACGACCTCCCCGGGCAGGTTCAGCGTTGCGGTCGCGCTTGTCTCGGTCAGCCCGTAGCCCTCGAGGATCTGCATCCCCAGCGCACCGAACCAGCGGGCAATGTCCACGTTCAGCGGCGCCGAACCGGAAATCATGAAGCGGATGCGACCGCCGAACCGCTCCCGGATAGTGCTGAGCACGAGCTTGTTTGCCAGCGCATACTTCACGCCGGAAGGTTCCTTCCCGGCCTGTCGGGCCGCGTCGGCCTCCAAACCGACCCCGATCGCCCACCGGAACAACTTTGCCTTGATGCCGCCGTCGGCCTCGGCGACCTGAACGATCCGGGCGTGAGCCTTTTCAAAGATCCGCGGCGCGGCACCCATGAAGGTCGGCTTGACGACGGCCAGATTGTCGATGATCGCCTCGATCCGGCCGTCGATCGCCGTGGGCGAACCCACTGCGATCGGAATAGTCAGCAGCACCTTGCCGAACACGTGCGCCAACGGGAGCCACAGGTACTGCAGGTCATCGGGACGCACCAGGTCGGTCGCCGTCGCGATCGCGCCGGTATAGGTCCACGCCGAATGCGGCAGGCGCACTCCCTTAGGTCGGCCCGTGGTGCCGGAGGTGTAGATGATCGTCGCCAGATCACTCGGACTCACGCCATCGATCCGTGCATCCACGCATCCCGCGTCGGCCTCGAGCCGAGCGCGACCCGCGGCCGCGAGGTCATCGGCGCTGATCACCCAGTCGCCATCCGCCGTGCCGTCGAAGGTCACGACCTTCACTACGTCTGGCAGGTCATTGCGGTGCGCGCGCAACTTCTCGATCTGAGTGTCATCCTCGGCGAACACGACGCGGCTACCCGAATCGCCGACGATGTAGGCGACGTCAGGCGCAATCGTGGTCGGATACACGGTGGTCGTGGCCGCTGCCGCGCACATGATCGACAGGTCCGCCAACGCCCAATCCACCCGCGTACTACTGGCGATGGCGACACGATCCTGCGGCTGGACGCCGAGGTCGATCAGCCCCGCAGCCCATTCGTACGCCCGCTGTTTGGTCTCACCCCAACTCAGCGAGGTCCACGTCTCGCCGCGAGCGAATCGATACGCCTCGCCCGTCGGAGATTGTGCTGCGCGGTCACGGAAGAGGTGTGCTACCGACTGTGCTCGATTGTCGATCGCAGACCAGTCCAATTCGGGGTTGGTCTGTGGGGAGGAGATTGACTCGGTGAGGCTCACGGCTGCTCCTGAACTGATGCGGGCGGGCTTGACACCATCCTAACCAGAACGTGAACCAGGTCACTGAATGCCTCTACTCGTCGGTAGGGACTATCGACACGGCGGCGGATTACCATCAACTCATGGCCGGGTACCAGAGTTGGATCGACAAACAGATCGCGGACGCCGAGGCCGCGGGGAAGTTCGACAACTTACCGAGCAAGGGCAAGCCCCTGGACCTGTCGGACGACGATGAGTTGTGGTGGGTCAAAAAGTTAATGAAGCGCGAAGGCCTCGCCTACCTGCCCCCAACCCTGCAATTGCGTAAGGACGCCGAGGTCACGCTCGCCGCGATTAATGAGATGACCGACGAGGACGACGTACGACGTGCGCTTACCGAGTTGAACGAGCGGATCAGCGAAGCGATCCGAGTGCCGCATTCGGGCCCGCCGTTACACCTCAGTCGCGTGAACGCCGATGCCGTCATGCATCAGTGGCGATCAGCCCAACGCGGCTGACTGGTCCACAACCATTGCCGCGGTCACCACCAGTAGCCCGAACGAAAACACCACGAACAAGTAGCACCACGCCACGGCACCCAGCGGCGAATGCGCAGCGAGTACCGCAGCATCGGAACTCTTACTGCCCCGCCGCCGTTGCAGCGCCAGCAAGTCCAGGCACGCGCGAAGACCGCCGAGGGACAGCACCGAACCAATCAGGGTCAGCACCGCCGAGAGCACTCGAGGATCGTTCCAAATCCACAGCGCGCTCAACGCGGCCAACTGCAGCAGCACGATGAACGCGCCGAACACGTTGCGAACCAACCCCAAGCAGACGAGCAGCATGATCAACGACAGGAACATTGCCCAGCCTGCGTGCTGGTAAATGACCGCCCAGAGGACAGCGAAGCCAGCGATCGATGGCGCCGGGTATCCGGCGAGGTAGAGCAGGAAGATTCCAGGACCGGTCTGCCTGCCGTGGGTGATCGTCAGGCCCGACGTGTCGTGATTGAGCCGCACCGACTGGATAGTCCGTCCGACGAACCAGCCGACTACGACGTGCCCCATCTCGTGGACAGTGGTCACCAAGTACCGCAATTGACGCCAGACGAGGTTGGCCCCCACACCCAGCACCGCCAGCGCGACCGCAATCCCCAACGTCAGGCTGGTCAACTCGCCGGCGACGGAGAATCGGTCGCCAAGATAGTCAGCAACGCTCGCCGCGATCACCGTGCTCAGGTTCGCTCCGATCGCTCGCCAGCGCTAGCTCTTGGCCATCGAACGCTGCACTCCATCACATGCCGCACCTATCCAAACATCGCGGCCATCAAAGCATGGGAGGAGGGTGCGTACTGACGAGAACCGCGATAGGGTTTTGTGGTTGAAAGTTTAACGGTAAATCGGCAGCGGTACACGGAGGACCTGATGAACGTTTTTGCCAATGTGTCGGATCTGGTGGGGCGCACACCCCTCGTCCGCGTTAACCGCCTGGTGCCCGAGGGCCAAGGTGAGGTCATCGCCAAACTCGAGTTCTATAACCCCGCCTCGTCGGTCAAGGACCGCATCGGCGCCTCGATCATCGACGCTGCCGAGAAATCCGGCGAACTCAAGCCGGGCGGCACGATCGTCGAGGGTACGTCCGGAAACACCGGCATCGCGCTCGCCATGGTCGGTGCTGCCCGCGGCTACAAGGTCGTGCTGTGCATGCCCGAATCGATGTCCAAGGAACGCCGCGCGCTGCTGCGTGCTTACGGCGCCGAACTGATCCTGACCGATCCCAAGCTCGGCATGAAGGGCGCCGTGGAGAAGGCCGAAGAGGTCGCCACCGAGCGCGGCGCCGTCCAGGCCCGCCAGTTCTCCAACCCCGCGAACCCGCAGGTGCACTACGCCACCACTGGCCCGGAGATCTGGGCCGATACTGATGGCCAGGTTGACATCCTGATCAGCGGCATCGGCACCGGCGGCACGATCAGCGGTGCCGGCAAGTACCTCAAAGAGCAGAACGCCGACGTTAAGGTGATCGCGGTCGAGCCGGCCGAGTCGGCCATCCTCAATGGCGGCGCCCCCGGACCGCACAAGATCCAGGGGCTCGGCGCGAACTTCGTACCGGACAACCTCGACCGTGATATCTACGACGAGGTCATCGACATCGACGCCACGACGGCGATGGAGTGGGCGCGCGATGCTGCCCACAAGGAAGGCCTGCTGGTCGGAATCTCCTCGGGTGCCGCGCTCGCCGCAGCCGCTCAGGTCGCTGCTCGTCCGGAGAATGCCGGCAAGAAAATCGTCGTGATCATTCCATCGTTCGGTGAGCGCTACCTGTCCACCGACCTGTACAAGGATCTGCTGGACTAGCTGTGATGTCCAGGGACGTTGTTGCGTGAATCGCGCGTGATCTGTTGACGGGTGAAGGCCTCCCGTTGCGAGAGTGGAGCTGTCTAGGAACCGCTCACGCATAACAGGAGGCC